>JAJZPE010000066.1 GCA_021811325.1 Bacillota bacterium | reverse complement strand
CACCTGAAGCAGTCGGTCCTGCGCAAGGCGGGCTGAGCCGCCGGGCGCGATCCGGCTTTTAAAGCCGACCGGTTTGGCTTTCAAAGCCGTTCGGCCTCAATAGCCAGGTCACACCGGCGACCCCGGGAAACTCCGGGGTCGCTTCTTTTCGCGTCCCGATTCTCGTCCCGACGGACTCGCCGCGGCCGGCCGCCTCCCAATGGCGGGCGGCCCTCAATGTCCCACCGGCTTTGAGTATTTCTGGATGGCCCGGAGGTGCTCGGCCAGGGTCCGGCTGAACTCGTGGGCCCCCGTCCCGTCGTTCTTCGCCACGAAGTACAAGTAGGGCGCGTCGGCTGGGTAAAGGGCGGCCTTGAGCGAGGCCAGGCCCGGGCTGGCGATGGGTCCGGGGGGCAGGCCGGCGTTCTTGTAGGTGTTGTAGGGCGAGTTGACCTCGAGGTCCTTGAAGGTGACGATGTCCCCCGGCCGGTCCAGGGCGTAGCGCACGGTCGGGTCGGCGTCCAGCTTCATCCCCAGCTTCAGCCGGTTGTGATAGACGGCCGAGATGAGCGGGCGCTCCTCGGTCACCCGGGCCTCGCGCTCGATGATCGAGGCCAGGGTGACCACCTCGGGCACGGTCATCTTCAGTTCGGCCGCGCGCGCCTGGAGGTCCGGGCCGAAGTTGGCCTCAAACCGGTGGAGCATCGCGGCGACGAGGACGTCCTCGGTCATCCCCTTGTAGTACTGGTAGGTGTCCGGGAAGAAGTAGCCCTCATAGGGCTGCTTGATGACCTTGTTCTTGACGGCGTAGGCGAAGGGCACGGTCGCGTCCTTCAGGATCGCGTCCAGTCTGGCCGGGTCGGCGAAGCCCTTGCGGACCAGCAGGCCGGCGATCTGCGCCACGGTGTAGCCTTCGGGGATGGTGAACGGGTAGGTCACGACCTGGCCGCGGATGATCCGGGCCAGAATCTCGGCCATCGGCATGTTCGGGCCGAACTGGTATTCGCCGGCCCGCAGGTGGCCATCGGCCCGCCTGAGCGAGACCATCAGGCGGAAGACGGACCGGGAGCGGATCAGCCCGGCCCCCTTGAGACGGGCGGCGATGTCGCTCGTCGACGCGCCCGGAGGGACATCGATGACGACCCGGTCGGCCGATCTGGCGTCCACCGGTGAGATGACCACGGCCGCCCCGGCAAAGGCCGCGGCCACGGCTAGGGCGATGACGACGAGGAAGACCAATGGGCGAGTCCACTTGAGGGGCGGCGGCGCGGAGGCGGAAGGCCGGCGCGGCGGGTTGGACGGCAAGGAGACGCCACCTTTTCATCGGTCGTCCGGGCTCGGCGGGTCATGGACGGGTCCCGTGGCCCGGCCCGATGTGCCCGGCATGATGGGCCTACAATTCTCCGCAGTTCCGACAAAACCTCCTAGCAAAAAGCCGACCGCTGGGCGGCCGGCCGTTGAGAGCCTGACTGGTCCGCGCGGCCGGAGCCCGCGCCGGGCTTTTGGGGGTCACTCTTTCTCGCTTTTCCCGTCTTCTTCCTCAGCCTCGTCGCCCTCGGCGTCCTCTTCCATCTCCTCGTCAAGGAGCTCGTCCCAGGCGTCGGCGACGCGCTGCCATTCCTCTTCGTCCTCGATGTCAACAAGGATGTCATCGCCCTCGTCGTCCTTGTCTATCCGGAGGATGATGGCCTCGTCGCCCACTTCCTCAAGGCCGAGGTCATCATCCTTTTTCTCCGCCTCCGCCTCTTTCTCCGCCTCCGCCTCCGCCTCTATTTCCTCGGACACTTCCGCGTCGAGGTCTTCGCCCTCGGAAGAGTACGGCAGCAGAATGGCATAGTCGCGGCCTTCGACCTCGATCACGTCGATCACGGCGAACTCGTGCTCGTCGCCTTCCTCGTCAGTGAGGACAATAACCTCATCCTTCTCGGCGGTCATGATTTCACCTCTCTCAATTCATCTTTTGTGATTCTACCCACCAAAACGGGTTTTAACCCTGGTTCCTTCGCCGGTCGAGATAGCCTTGCAGGATCAGGGCCGCCGCCAGCTGGTCGACGATGCGGCGGCGCTTGGCCCGCGAGACGTCACCCTCGAGCAGCGTGCGCTGGGCGGCGACGGTCGTCAGGCGCTCGTCGACGTAGTCGACGGGAAGTCCCAGGGCCTCCCCCGCCCAGTCCCCGAAGCGCTCCACCTCCCGGGCCTTCGGCCCGAGGGAGCCGTTCATGTTCCTGGGCAATCCCAGGACCAGCCGCTCGGCCTGATAGAAGGCCACGAGGTCGCTGAGGGCTCTCCGGTCGGCCTTCTTCGAGCTGCGGCGGATGACCGTCACGCCCTGGGCGGTGAGGCCCAGCTCGTCGCTGACGGCCACGCCGATGGTCTTCTCGCCGATATCCAGACCCATGAGCCGCACGTCTTCAGACCACCTTCAGGCAGAAGTCGCGGCAGACCGAGGCGCAGTAGCCGCACAGGAGGCAACGCGAGTCGTCGACGGCGGCCCGCCCCTTGCGGACCGACAGGGCCCCGTGGGCGCAGCGCTCGACGCAGTCGCCGCAGCCCTGGCACCATTCCTCGATGAGCAGCCGGCGCGGCCGCGCGGCCACGCGCCGCCTGAGTTCGTCCGGGACCGGGAGCCCGCGGACGATGAGCCAGTCCAGCTCGGCTTCCTCCGGCGTCTTCAGGCCGACGGCCACCGCGTCGACGAAGGGCAGCGCGGCGATCTGCCCCAGGGCACCCTCGGCGTCGGCGTAGAAGTGGCCCCCGCCGAGGGCCTTCATGGCGTAGATGCCCTTGCCGCGCTCGTGGGCCGCCTTGGCCGCGGCGAACATCTCCGCCGCCGTCCCGTCGATCAGGCCGAGACCCTCGCGGTTCATCAGCGGGTGAATGAGGTCAACCTCGTCCATGCCCGCGCCCTTGCGGACCGCCGCGACCGAGTGGGTCGAGAAGCCGACCGCCCGGACCAGCCCCTTGTCCTTGGCCCGGAGGAAGTACTCCAGGGCCGGCCGATGGCCGTCCAGGGTCAGTTCCTCTTGCTCGTGGAGGAGGAAGAGGTCGATCCAGGACCGGCCCACGCCGTCCATCGCCAGTCGCAGGCTCTTCTCCGCGCCTTCGGCCGTGTAGGCGTAGGTCTTGGTGGCCAGGACGACCTCCGGACGCCCCCTCAGAGCCTCCCTGAGGTATGGATACGTGCGATAGATCTCGGCAGTGTCGACGAAGTTGATGCCGAGGTCGAAGGCTCGGCGGAGGACGTCCGCCCCTTCCCGGATGGGCAGGTTGGCCTGAAGCGGGCTGATGGTCAGGGCTCCGAAGCATAGCCGCGAGACCTTTATCCCGGTGCGTCCCAGCAGCCCGTAGGCCGGCCGCTCACCACCGCCGCCTTCGGTCCCGGTCATGGCCTGTCCCAGGGTCGGGGCGGCCGCGGCCGGCGACGCAGGAGGAGCCCCAGGACGATGCCGGTCGCGAAGCCGCCGACATGGGCCCACCAGGCCACCGTCTCGGCCATGCCCGGCTCGGCCAGCGAGGCCACGCCGCTCAGGAGCTGCATCCCGAACCAGACGATCAGGAAGACGAAGGCCGGCACGTCCACCAGTTGGAAGAAGATGCCCAGGGCGATGAGGGTCGTGACGCGGGCCCTGGGGAACAGGATGATGTAGGCGCCGAGGACGCCGGCGATGGCCCCGCTGGCCCCGAGGGTCGGCGTGGTCGACGGGGCGACCAGCAGGCTGTGGGTGATGAAGCCGGCGACCCCCGCCGCGAGGTAGAGCAGCAGGTAACGGACGTGCCCCAGACGGTCCTCGACGTTGTCGCCGAAGACCCAGAGATAGAGCATGTTCCCGCCGAGGTGGAGCCAACCGCCGTGGAGGAAGGTCGCGGTGACCAGGGTCAGTAGCGCGTTCGGGGCCGCCGTGGGATTGGTCGTGAGATGCCCGACCGCCCAGGCCACCTTGGCCGGGTTGACGGCGTAAACCGCGTATAGACGGGACAGGCCCGCCTGGGTCAAGCTTAGTTCTTTGACGAAGATCAGCGCGCTGAGGCCGATCAACCCCACGTTGACCACGGGAAAGCTGCGCGGCCTGGCGCTGTCCCGCAACGGGATCACCGCATCACCCGGTTCCGCGGGGCGGGGTCTCCAGACCCTTCAGAACGCCCTTGGAAACCGCTTCCCAATTATCATTCCAGGCGACGGCGGTTGTCAAGCCCTTTTGCTCGCGTCCGCCGGGTCCTCGTAGAGCTGGGTCGACATGTATCGGGTTCCGGTGTCGGGGAGGATGACGACGACGAGCTTCCCGGCGTTCTCCTCGCGCCCGGCGAGGGCCACCGCCGCATGCGCCGCCGCCCCCGAGGAGATGCCCACCAGCAGGCCTTCCTCGCGGGCCAAGCGGCGGCCCATGACCAGGGCGTCATCATCGGTCACGGTGATGATCTCGTCGATGACCCCGCGGTTCAAGACTTTGGGCTCGAAGCCCGCCCCGATGCCCTGGATCTTGTGCTTCCCCGGGGCGCCCCCGGAGAGCACCGGCGACGCGGCCGGCTCCACGGCCACCATCCGCAACCCGGGCCGGCGGGCCTTGAGGACCTCGCCGACCCCGGTGATCGTGCCGCCCGTGCCGACGCCGGCGACGATGATGTCGACCCGCCCGTCCGTGTCTTCCCAGATCTCCTCGGCCGTGGTCCGCCGGTGCGCCGCCGGGTTGGCCGGGTTCTCGAACTGCTGGGGGATGAAGTACCGCGGGTCCTCGGCGGCCATCGCCGCCGCCTTCAAGACCGCGCCGGGCATGCCTTCGGCGCCCGACGTGAGGACGAGGCCGGCCCCCAGAGCCGAGAAGAGCATCCGCCGCTCGACGCTCATCGTCTCCGGCATGACGAAGACACAGCGGTAGCCCTTGGCCGCGCAGACAAGGGCCAGGCCGACGCCGGTGTTGCCGCTGGTCGGCTCGAGGATCACCGTCCCCGGGCCGATCAGGCCGGCCCGCTCGGCCTCCTCGATCATGCTCAGGGCGATGCGGTCCTTCACGCTGCCCCCCGGGTTGTTGAACTCAAGCTTGGCGACGACCGGGCCCCGGGCGTCTCCGACCACCCGGTTCAGGCGGACGAGCGGCGTCCGGCCGATCAAAGCGGTAACGTCGTTGGCGATGCGCATGCTGTCTTCTCCTCCTTCGAAGGTTGGTTGGCGGCCGAGAGCTGGCTGGCTTCAGTGAGTCCTTCCTCGAGCCGCCTAAGCCGCCGCGCCAGAGCGGCGATGGCCTCGGCGACCGGGTCCGGGAGGTCGGCGTGGTCGAGGTCGGCCCCCGCCGTACGGACGCCGTCGCGCCTGACGATCCGGCCCGGGACGCCGACCACGGTACAGTTGGGCGGGACCGGTTCGATGACCACGGCTCCGGCCCCGATCTTGCAGTTGTCCCCGATGGTGATGGCCCCGAGGACCTTGGCCCCGGCGCTGATCATCACGTTGTTGCCGATGGTCGGGTGGCGCTTGCCCTTGTCCTTGCCCGTGCCTCCGAGGCTCACCCCCTGGTAGAGCGTGACGTCGTCGCCGATTTCGGCCGTCTCCCCGATGACCACGCCCATCCCATGGTCGATGAAGAGGCCGCGGCCGATGCGGGCGCCCGGGTGGATCTCGATCCCGGTGAGGAAGCGGGCGAACTGGGAGACCAGCCGGGCCAGGACGAACAGGCGGCGTCGATAGAACCAGTGCGAACACCGGTGCAACCAGACCGCCTGGACGCCGGGGTAACAGAGGATGACCTCCAGCACGCTCTTGGCGGCGGGGTCCCGCTCGATCACCGCGCGGATGTCGTCGCGGACCGTGCGTAGCCTGTCGCTCCCAAGCATGGACCTCACTCCTTTGAAAATAAAAACCCGCCCCTGAAAACTCAGGGGCGGGGATACCGCTGTTCCACCCTAACTTGGGCGCAAGCCCGGCCACCGGTCCCGCCGCGCCCGACTGGCCGCGGCCGGCGTGTGCCTTGCCCACGCTCATCTCGACAGACACCAGACCCGAACCGCCCGGGAGACCTGCTCCCAACGGTGCCGACCTGATGCCCCGGCCGGTTAACGGCGGCCCGCCGCCGCTCGCTCCTCTCCCTACCCGCCGCCGCAGACTTTTTGATGGTCTGCCGGCACAGGGCCGTGGAGTCTTCGCCAGCGGGACTCACGGGCGCATTTCGCTCCCTGACCACCGAGGCCCATCGCACCATCCGGGCCCTCTCTGACGGCGTCGCGTGGGAGGTACTTCTCCCGGTCATCGTCCTTGCCCTTTTCCTTTGGCTCCTATTCTATGCGCCGCCGGGCGGGTAGTCAACCACCTTTGTCACGCCAAGTGATGGAAGGGCCTGGCCGTTCATGGTTATGCACGTTGGCCTGGCGGGGCACCTCCCATCGGCGTTCTTCGCGCCGACCTTGGCCCGCCCGGGGGGCGCCGCGTCTCCACCGATAGTCTATTTACATCTACTCATCAACCGCCCACCACGCACACAGGGACAGCAGAGACTTCAATGTTCGTTGATTGTTATCTGGCCAACGGCGATTGAAGGGGCCGGCTCATTTTGAGCCGGCCCACCCAGGTTCATCGTGATGATATTAACCTACGGCGCGCTGAAGACGTTTTACTACTTCGCCCCAAGTTTCTCCGCCACGACCTCCAGCCCGCGGGCGATGGCCTGGTCGAGCATGGCCGGGTTGCGCCCGCCGGCCTGAGCCATGTCGGGCCGGCCGCCACCGCCGCCGCCGGCGACCTTGGCCGCCTCGCGGACGATCTCGCCGGCGTTCAAGCCGCGCGGCAGGAGGTCCTTGGTGACGACGCCGACGAAGCTGACCTTGCCCTCGCCGGCCGATGACCCGATGAGGACCACGCCCGAGCCGAGGCGGTCGCGGACCCGGTCGGCCAGTTCGCGCAGGGCATCCTGGCTGCCGGTCTCGGCCGTCCCGGCGACGACCTTGACCCCGGAGACGTCCCGGGCCGCCGCCACCAGTTCCTCGACGGCGAAACCACCCAGGCGGCGGTGCAGGGCCTCGACTTCCTTGTCCTTTTCCTTGAGGGCCTTCTGGAGTTCGGACGCCTTGGCCGGGACCTCGGGCGCGGTCGTGCGGAGTTCGTCGGCCACCGCGTTGAGGAGGTCGTCGCGGCCCTCGATATAGGCCAGGGCCCCCTCCCCCGTCACCGCTTCCACGCGGCGCAGGCCTGAGCCGATGCTGCCCTCGCCGACGACCTTGAACAGCCCGACCTGGTGGGCGGCGTTCAGGTGGGTGCCGCCGCAAAGCTCACGGCTGAAGTCGCCGATGCTGACGACGCGGACCCGCTCGCCGTACTTCTCGCCGAAGAGGGCGGTGGCCCCCTCGGCCTTGGCCTCGGCCAGGCTGGTCTCATGCCAGGTCACCGGCAGGCCTTCGAGGATCCTCTCGTTGACGAGCCGCTCGACCGCCCGGAGTTCGTCGCGGGTCAAGGCCGCCGGGTGGGAGAAGTCGAAGCGCAGGCGCTCGGGTTCGACGGACGAGCCGGACTGGTTGACGTGGTCACCGAGGACCTTCCGCAGGGCGGCCTGCAGGAGGTGGGTCGCCGTATGGTTCCTGGCCGTGGCCAGGCGGCGCTCCCGGTCGAGCTTGGCGGTGACCTCCAGGCCCTGCTTGACCGGGGCCTCGCCGACCCGTCCGAGGTGCAGGAACTTGCCGTCCTCGAGCTTGCGCACGCCGAAGACCTCGAAGACGTGGGCCTCGCCCGAGGTCAACTCGCCCTGGTCACTGACCTGGCCGCCGCTCTCGGCGTAGAACGGCGTCCGGTCGAGAAGGACCTCGGCCTCCTCGCCGGGCTGGGCGGCGGCCACGACCTCCCCGCTCTTCATCACCGCGAGGACCTTGGCCTTCACGGTGAACTGGTCGTAGCCGACGAACTCAGTCTTCGGGAACTGCCTCAACGACTGGGCGAAGGCGGCCGAGGAGTCCCAGCCCTCGACGCCCTGCCTGGCGGCGCGGGCCCGCCGACGCTGTTCCTCCATGGCCTTCTCGAAGCCGCCGCGGTCGACGCGCAGGCTGTTCTCGGCGGCGATGTCCTCGGTCAGGTCGAGCGGAAAGCCGTAGGTGTCATAGAGCAGGAAGGCCTGCCGGCCCTCGATGGTCTGCCGGCCGCTCGCCTTGGCCTCCGTGATCATCCCTTCGGCGATGCGCATGCCGTCAGTGAGGGTGGAGTGGAAACGCTCCTCCTCGCCGCGGATGACGCGGGCGATGGCCTCTGTCTTCGTCCCGAGCTCCGGGTAGGGTTCGGCGAAGATGGCCGCGGCCGTAGGCACCAACGCGTTCAGGACGGGGCCCTCGAAGCCGAGGGTCCGGGCGTAGCGGATGGCCCGGCGGATGAGACGGCGCAGGATGTAGCCCCGGCCCTCGTTGGACGGGGCGGCGCCGTCGCCGATGGCCATGACCACGCTGCGGAGGTGGTCGGCGATGACGTTCATCGCCAGGCGGCTCTCGGGCGACTCCTTGTAGTGCTTCCCGCTGAGCTTGGAGGTCTCGGCGATGATCGGGTAGAGGAGGTCGGTCTCGAAGTTGGTGTCGACCCCCTGCATGATTGAGGCCATCCGCTCGAGGCCCATGCCGGTGTCGATGTTCTTCTTCGGGAGCGGCGTGTGGCTGCCGTCCTCGTTGTGGCTGAACTGGGTGAAGACGAGGTTCCAGAACTCGAGCCAGCGGGAGCAGTCGCAGCTCCCCGGCCGGCAGTTGGGTTGGCCGCAGCTCAGGTGCTCGCCACGGTCGATGTAAATCTCCGAGTTGGGGCCGCACGGTCCGGGGCCGATGTCCCAGAAGTCCGATGGGTCGTCGAGGACCCGCGAGGGCGGCAGGCCGACTTTCTTCAGCCAGATCTGGCGGGCCTCGTCGTCGGTCGGGTGGACGGTCACGTAGAGCTTCTCCGGCGGCCGCTCGAAGACTTGGGTGGCCAGCTCCCAGGCCCAGGCGATGGCGTCTTCCTTGAAGTAGTCACCGATGGAGAAGTTCCCGAGCATCTCGAAGAAGGTGTGATGGCGCGGGGTCCGCCCGACGTTCTCGATGTCGTTGGTGCGAATGGACTTCTGGCTCGAGGCCAACCGGCGGCTGGGCGGGGCGACGCGCTCTTCGAAATATGGCTTGAGTGGCGCCATGCCGCAGTTGATCCAGAGGAGCGTGGGGTCGTCGGCCGGCACCAGCGGCGCGCTCGGCAGCACCTTGTGCCCCTTGGAGGCGAAAAAGTCGAGGAAACTGCGGCGGATCTCATTGCCCGACATGCGTCTCATGGGTCTGGTCCTCCTCCGTTGACGGAAGAAATCTTATGTCAAGGCGCGCCAGGCCCCGTCCTTTCGTCTTTCACCGGGCCTGACGCGCCCCGGCGCGGAAACCAAAAAACCCCGCCCCCTGACGCAGGGGCGAGGTCGCTCGCGGTACCACCCTGATTGACCGTCGGCCGCATAGCGGTCGGCAGGTCAACTCTCATCGGCTGTTACGGGCCGTCCCGTCGGTTCAGGCCCCCCGCGCGGTTTCCATGGAACCGACGCGGGGGCTTTGGCCGAAGCTCCGGGATGGCTTTGCAGGATCCGTCCGCCAGCCCCTTTGGCACCTTTCGGGGCCTCTCTTCGGCGGCGTTTAACGATCCATTAGTCCCATCATCGCCTGGGTTTTTGAACTTGCTCTTCATTATAACTGGCTACGAGGACCTTTGTCAACGCGAGGTGACGGCCGCGGCGGACCCGATGGGCCCGGCCCGGGTGGCGGCCCGGGTTCAGGCGCCGCCTGAGTGGCCGCGGTCGAAAGCTTGCGGACGGCGTAGGCCCCGACCACTCTCAGGACGCCGGCGGTCGGGACGGCCAGCAAGAGCCCCCAGAAGCCGGCCAGCTCGCCGCCGGCCAGGATGGCGAAAAAGACCCACAAGGGATGCAGGCCAATGCTATCCCCCATGATCTTCGGTGCCAGGACGACGTTCTCGACCTCCTGGATGACGGCGAAAAGGATGACCACCTTCAGGGCCAGCGACGGCGAGCGCGTCAAGGCGATAACCACGGCCGGCGTGGCCCCGATGACCGGGCCGAAGTACGGGATGACCTCGGCGAAGGCGGCGAAGACCCCGATGATCACCCAGAACGGGAGGCCCAGCAGCCGTAGGCCGAAGGCGAAGGCCGCACCGATGATCGCCGAGAGGATGAGTTGCCCGCGCAGGAACCGGCTCAGGACCGCGTCGATTCCCGACAAGACGGCCATGACCTCGCTCCGCGACTCGCGCGGCAGGCTCCTGACGAAGCCGGCGCGGATGACGGCCAGGTCCTTCAAGGCGTAGAAGGCCAGGAACGGCGCCAAGAGGAGGCCGGGCAGCCAACTGGCCGCGCCGATGATGCCGGTGATGGTCTCGCCGATGACCCGGAGCACCTCGGACTCGGCGTTGCGGATGCTCAGGTCGAGAGTGGCCCGCACCGATTCGGGCAGGGCCAGCCGGGCATAGAAACTCTGTAGCCCCAGGCCCAACCGCTGAAGTTGTTGGGTATAGTTGGGCAGGCTCTGGGCCAGGAGGTTCAGTTCGGACAGGGCCGAGGGGACGACCCAGGCGATGGTCAGGGCGGCCCCGGCGATGACCAGAAGATAGATGAAGAGGATGGCCAGGACCCGAGGGAACCCGCGGCGCTCGATCGCCCTGACGGGGGGCTCGAGGACGTAGGTGATGACCCCGGCGAGGACAAAGGGGCTGAGGATGCCCCTCACCCGGTACAGGAGGTAGGCGAAGGCCACCAGGAATAGGACCACTGCGGCCACCCGGTATCTTCTCACGGCCATCCAATTCTGGTCGGCCACGGGCCCACCCCCTCCCCGCCGGTCCTAATCGCCGCGTGGCGCGAAAAGGAGGAGGCAAGGCGCCCCCTCCCGCATCGACAACGATCGTCGCCCGCTAACGCAGGTTATCCGCCACGTCCTTGACCGCCTCGCGGCCCCGGTGCAACATCTTGCCGGCCCGACCGGACCACTCCTTGCTCGTGCTCACTATCCGGTTGCGCGTCTCCGGCTTGAGTTGTGGCGCCACGGCGATGGCGATCACCATGCCGATGAGGCCCCCCGTGAGGAGCCCGCCCCAGAAACTCCGTTGACTCATGACCTCACCTCCGACCCGAGATTGTCAGAACGGCCTTGCCTCATCGCCTTCAACTGACCCGGGCGGCGCTCCGGGGGCCGGCCCGGAGCTGGTTCCGTGATCCGGGTTGAAGGCCACCAGCGTTCCCTCGCGATCGATCCGGTAAAGGTGCGGGCGACCCTTGCCGACGGTGAACTCGATGAAGCAATCCCAGCAATAGTACTGCCCGGTGCCGACCTTTCCCACAACCTTACTCCCGCATTGCGGGCAGACCAGCGTGCTCAGCTTGCTGACCTCCTTCGCCCGGGGTTACGGGCGACTTCCCCGAGGCCCGCTCGGCCTCGGCCGCCCCGGGGCGAAACACCCTCTTCGCCCACTCCGCCGGGATGATGACGGCGTCCTGGCCGACCTTCATCCCCGGCGGCACGGGCAAGATGACCTTGCCGTCGACGACGTCCCTGACGAACCCGTCCGAGATCTCGTAGCCCGAGACCTTCCCAACGACGGTGTCGACGACGAGGTCGTCGATGGTCCCGAGGTCGCGTCCGTCCGCCGTCAGCACCCGTTTCCCGATGA
>JAJZPE010000065.1 GCA_021811325.1 Bacillota bacterium | reverse complement strand
CACCCCGGCGGTCCTGGGCACCTTCGCCGGGCCGCTGCGCCTGCGCATGGTGGCCCAGCCGCCGGGTACGACACCGCCACCCGGGACGCCGCCACCCGGGACGCCGCCACCCGGGACGCCGACGCCACCCACGCCTCCTCCCGCGCCCGTCTATCTCCGGGTCGACGGCGGCCCGAGTTACCGCGGAGACCTGCGCATCGTCGTCTCACCCACCGGCCTCCTGACGGCCATCAACGACGTCTCGCTGGAGTCGTACCTTTACGGGGTGGTCCCCCGGGAGATGCCCGCCAGCTGGGCTCCTGAGGCCCTGAAGGCCCAGGCCGTGGCCGCCCGCAGTTTCGCCCTCTATCAGATGTCCGACGGGAAGTACAACGGCCAGGGCTTCGATCTCCTGGCCACTCAGGACTCGCAGGTCTACGGCGGGGCCGATGGGGAAGACCCCCGTAGCAACGCCGCCGTCGACGCGACAGCCGGGCAGGTCGTCACCTACAACGGGCAGGTCGCGGATGCCCTCTTCCACGCTTCTTCGGGCGGGTACACTGAGAACGGCGAGATCGTCTTCGGCTGGCCCACGCCCTACCTTCGCGGCGTGCCCGACTTCGACCAGGACTACGTCTACTACAACTGGACGACCGACATCCCCCTGGCCGACATGCAGAAGACCATCAGCGACGCCGGTTACACCAAGGGACAGCTGTACTCGGTCAGCCCATCGGGTACCCGCGGCGTCTCCGGGCGCTATACCGCTATCAAACTCGTCGGGAGCTTCGGCGTCGTGGAGATCAAGGCCAACGACTTCCGGCGTCTGTTCAGCCTGCGGAGCACCCTCTACACCCTGATCAACGAGGCCGAGCGCTGGGAGGACACGCCCTTCCCGCTGGGCGCGGATGACCCGGTCGTGGCTCTCGGGGCGGCCGGCGTGACGACGCAGGTGACCACGGGCTCATTGACGGTCCTCGGGGCTGATGGACGGCAGGCCAAGCTGGGTTCGGCCGTCGTCCTGAGCCGGCGCCTGGTCCCGGCGGCGGTCCGGGTCGACGGCCACGGTTGGGGCCACGGCCTCGGCCTCTCCCAGGCGGGGGCGAATGCCTTGGCCGCGAAAAAAGGGTATACTTACCAGCAGATCCTCCAATATTACTACCAGGGCGTGAAAGTGGAGGTAAAATAGGTCTCAGTGCGCTTGGCTGACTTTGACTACGAACTGCCCCGGGAACTGATCGCCCAGGAACCAATCGAGCCGCGGGATGCCTCGCGGCTCTTGGTCGTCGATCGGAATTCCGGCCGGCTGGAGCACCGCGTCTTCCGGGACCTCCCGGAATACCTGAGGCCCGGCGACGCCCTCGTCCTCAACCAGACCCGGGTCATCCCGGCCAGGCTGATCGGCCGGCGGGTGCCCACGGGCGGCACGGCCGAGGTCTTCTTGCTGCGCCGTCTCGACCGGGACCGCTGGGAGGCGCTGGTCCGCCCAGGGCGGCGGCTCCGTCCGGGGGCCCGGGTCGCCTTCGGCGAGGAACTCCAGGCGGTCATCGAGGACCGCGTCGGCGAGGGCGCGCGGGCGGTCCGCTTCGAATACGCGGGGGTCTTCGAGGAGGTCCTCGAGAGGCTCGGCCGGGTGCCCCTGCCCCCTTACATCACCCGTGAACTGGCCGATGACGAACGCTACCAGACCGTCTACGCCAGGGCCAGGGGCTCGGCGGCGGCCCCGACGGCCGGCCTTCACTTCACGCCGGAACTGCTCGACCGCTGCCGGGCCGCCGGCGCTTCGGCGGCCTACCTGACCCTCCACATCGGGCTGGCGACTTTCCGGCCCATCCGGGCGGACAACATCGAGCAACACCGGATGCATGAAGAGGAATACGTCGTCGACGAGGAAACGGCGGCGCTGGTCAACGGGGCCAGGGAGGCGGGGGGGCGGGTCATCGCCGTCGGCACCACCGCCGTCCGCACGCTGGAAACGGTGGCCGGCGAGGACGGGCGAGTGCGGGTGGCCTCAGGCAAGACCAGCCTGTATATCTACCCGGGATACCGCTTCAAGGCCGTCGACGTCATGGTGACCAACTTCCACCTGCCCAAGTCGTCGCTGATTGTGCTGGTCTCGGCCTTCGCCGGCCACGACCTGGTCATACGGGCCTACCACGAGGCCGTCGAAAAGCGGTACCGTTTCTTCAGTTTCGGGGACGCCATGCTCATCGTCTAAAAATGGACCCCACCGCGAGGTGGTTGACCAGATGGAGCCCTTCCCCTTCAGCTTCACCGTCGAGACCAGGGACAAGGCCACGGCGGCCAGGACGGGGGTCTTCCGGACCCCCCACGGGGAGGTCCACACCCCGGCCTTCATGCCCGTCGGCACCCAGGGCACGGTGAAGGCGATGTCCCCCGACGAGCTCAAGACGGTCGGGGCCGAGATCATCCTGGCCAACACCTACCACCTGTACCTGCGGCCCGGGCACGAACTGGTGCGCCGGGCCGGCGGGTTGCACCGCTTCATGAACTGGGACCGCCCCATCCTCACGGATAGCGGGGGCTACCAGGTCTTCAGCCTGTCCTCACGGAGGGTCATCGAGGAGGGGGGGGTCACCTTTCGATCCCACCTCGACGGCTCCGAGCACTTCCTGGGGCCCGAGGAGGCCACGGCCGTCCAGGAGGCCCTGGGCGCCGACGTCATCATGGCCTTCGATGAGTGCGTCGCCTACCCGAGCGACCACGACTACGTCAAAGCTTCCGCCGAGCGGACGGCCCGGTGGGCGGCCCGCTGCAAGGAGGCCCACGAACGGGCCATGGCCCAGCCCGGGGAGGCCGGCGAAAGGGCCTCGAAGCAGGCCCTATTCGGCATTGTCCAGGGCGGGACGGACCCCGGGCAAAGGGCCTGGAGTGCCAGGACCACCGTCGGCATCGGTTTTCCCGGCTACGCCGTCGGCGGGCTGTCGGTTGGCGAGCCCAAGCCGCTCATGTACGAGCTCCTCGAGGGCACCATCCCGCTCCTGCCGGACGACCGTCCGCGTTACCTGATGGGCGTCGGCTCGCCGGACGCCCTCCTCGAAGGGGTGGCCCGGGGAATCGACCTGTTCGACTGCGTCCTCCCGACCAGACTTGCCCGGCACGGCACGGTGATGACTTGGCGCGGCCGGGTGCCCGTCCGGGACGCGTCCTACGCCCGGGACTTGGGCCCCCTGGACCCGGACTGCGACTGCTACGTCTGCCGGAACTACTCCCGGGCCTACGTCCGCCATCTCCTGAAGGCCAACGAGATCCTCGGCCTGCGCCTGACGACGTGGCACAACCTACACTTCCTCCTGTCCCTCATGGACCGGGTCAGGCAGGCCCTCCGGGAGGGCCGTTTCGAGGCCTTCCGCCGGGAATTCTACCGTGTCCATGGGGAAGACTTCTAGGAAGGTGAAATCTTCCCGATGTCGAATTGGCTGAAGGGCATCTCCGGCCACGAAAGACTCGTTCTCGGGCCTCGAGGTAACAGCCTTTCGGAAGGAATACAGCCGCGAGTTCGGGAACCCTTTCAAGGTCGAATTCTGGATGACAAGGAGAAAGAGATGAACGTAACTCAACTGCAAAGCTTGTTACCACTGTTACTGCTGGTCGTAGTCTTCTACTTCCTCATCATGCGGCCCCAGCAGGTGCAGCAGAAGAAGCGCCAGGCCATGCTGGGCGCCCTACGCAAGGGTGACCGCGTGGTGACCATCGGCGGCATCTTCGGGACCGTGACCGAGGTCAAGGACGACCACATCCGGGTCCGCATCGCCGACAAGGTCGAGGTCGAGATGGCCAAGGCCGGCATCGACCACGTCCGCAGCGAGGGTCCGAAGTCCGAGAAGGGCAAGGGCAAGCCCGAGGAAGAAGAAGGCAAGGCCGAGGACTAGGCGGTCGCGGCTCCGGAGAATATTCAGGGAGAGACCCGCGACCAGCGAGGGTTGCCCTCGGCCGGGAAACGAAGGTATAATATACGGTGGTGAATAGCCCCGCGAACCGCGCGAGCGCGGTCCCTCGCCTTAGGCCCGGGTCAACGGGTCAAAGGCCATTTCTTTGTTGGCCCCGGAGACTCGCGGCCGGGGCCGGCCGGCAAGTCCCCATTCATTGCAGCCAACATCGCCCCACCGAAGCAGCAAATACTAATCCAACCGAGGTGACGAGTCATCGTGGACCCAGGAATGGTCGCCCCGAAGACGGCTCCGCCGCCGGTTGCCTTCAACGATAAGTGGTGCAAGAAGTGCGGGATCTGCATCAGGTTCTGCCCGGTCAGGGTGCTCGAGGCCGGGCCTTCCGGCGTGCCCAGGCTGGCCAGGCCGGACGAGTGCACCTACTGCGGGCTGTGCGAACACCTCTGCCCGGACTACGCTGCGGTGGTCGGCCGGCGGCCCAAGAAAAGGGGGGACGGCGTTGAGCGCTGAACGTGCCCGGGTCCGGTTGATGCAGGGCAACGAGGCCTGTGTCGAAGGGGCATTGGTGGCCGGCTGTCGCTTCTACGCCGGCTACCCGATCACCCCGTCCACCGAGATCGCCGAACTGATGAGCGAGCGCCTCCCCCGGCTCGGCGGGAAGTTCATGCAGATGGAAGACGAAATCGGGAGCATGGCCGCGGTCATCGGGGCCTCCCTCGGGGGGCTGAAGGCGATGACCGCCACCAGTGGCCCCGGTTTTTCTTTGAAGCAGGAGAACATCGGCTTCGCCGCCCTGGCCGAGGTCCCGTGCGTGGTCGTCGACGTCCAGCGAGTCGGCCCCAGCACCGGCCAGCCCACCTCGCCCGCCCAGGGCGACGTGATGCAGGCCCGTTGGGGGACGCACGGTGACCACCCGGCCGTGGTCCTCTGCCCCTGGTCGGTCAGGGAGACCTTCGACCTCACCCTCCGGGCCTTCAACCTCGCGGAAGCCCTGCGGACCCCGGTCATCCTGCTCTCCGACGAGGTCATCGCCCACATGCGGGAGAAGGTGGAGCTGCCGGACCCGGCCACGGTGAAGGTCGTCGACCGGCCCAGGCCGGTGGTCCCGCCGTCCGAGTACAAGCCGTACGGGCCCGCCCCCGGCGACGAGGGCCGCGAGGGCTACGTCCCACCGATGGCCGCTTTCGGTGAGGGCTACCGCTATCACGTCACCGGGCTCTTCCACGGCGAGGACGGCTTCCCCACGGGCAACGGGGAGAAGTCGGCGGCCCTCCTGCGCCGGGTCAACGCCAAGGTCGACACCAGGCGGTCGGAGCTCATCCAGGTCGCCCGGGAGTCGCTCGACGACGCGGAGATCGCCGTCGTCGCCTACGGCTGCTCGGCCCGGTCGGCCGTGCGCGCCGTCCGCGAGGCCCGGGCCCGGGGCATCAAGGCGGGCTTGCTCCGCCTCGTCACCATCTGGCCGTTCGCCGACGAGGCCATCCAGGAAGCGGCCCGGACGGCCAAGGTCTTCATCGTCCCCGAGATGAACCTCGGTCAGGTCGCCCGCGAGGTCGAGCGGGCCCTCCATGGCGCCGCCCGGGTCGTGCCTTTGCCCCGGGTCGACAACGAGCTATTCACGCCGGACGAGATCCTCGCCCGGATAACGGAGGAGGCCTGACCATGCCGGACCTGTCGACGTACTTTCGCACTCAGCACATGCCGACGATCTGGTGCGCCGGCTGCGGGCACGGGATCGTCCTCGGGGCCGTCCTCCGGGCCATCGACCGCGTCGGCCTGGACAAGGACCGCGTGGCCATCGTCTCCGGCATCGGCTGCGCCTCCAGGGCCCCGGGTTATCTCGACTTCAACACCTTGCACACGACCCACGGCCGTGGCCTGGCCTTCGCTACCGGCCTGAAGATGGCCAGGCCGGACCTGAAGGTCATCGTCGTCACCGGCGACGGCGACCTGGCGGCCATCGGCGGCAACCACCTGATCCATGCCGCCCGCCGCAACATCGACATCACCACGGTCTGTTTCAATAACGAGATCTATGGGATGACCAGCGGGCAGTTCTCGCCGATGACGCCCACGACGAGGCTGGCCACGACGGCTCCATATGGGAACGTCGAGCGCAACTTCGACCTATGCGAGCTGGCCAAGGCGGCCGGGGCCACGTTCGTGGCCCGCGGGGCGGCCTTCTATGCCCGGCCGCTTTCGAACCTCATCGAGCAAGCCATCAAGCACAAGGGTTTCTCACTGGTCGAAGCCGTCAGCCAGTGCCCGACCTACTACGGCCGGCGGAACAAGCTCGGAGCCGGGGCGGACATGCTCGAGTGGCAGCGCACGCAGGCCGTCACCGCCGAGAAGGCGGCCGGCATGAAGCCCGAGGAACTGGCCGACCGTTTCGTGATCGGTAAGTTCTACGAGGCCGACGCCCCCGAGTACGTGGAGGAATACGACAAGCTCATCCAGCGGCTGAAGGGGGGCCGGTGAGACGGCACGGATAGAGATTAGGCTGTCCGGCGAGGGCGGCCAGGGCGTCATCCTGGCCGGCATCATCCTGGCCGAAGCGGCGGCCATCTACGACGGCAAGAACGCCATCCAGACGCAGTCCTACGGGCCTGAGTCGCGGGGCGGGGCCTCCAAGGCCGAAGTCGTCCTGGACGAGGGGGACATCGACTACCCGGAGGTGCGCCGCCCGGACATCCTCCTGGCCCTGAACCAGGAGGCCTACGACAAGTACGCGTTGTCGCTCGCCCCGGGGGGCACGCTGATCACCGACGAGACCTTCGTCAAGGGCACCCCGAAGGTCGATGGCCAGGTGTACAGGGCGGCCATCACCGCGATCGCCCGCGAGAAGCTGGGCCGGGAAATCGTGGCCAACATCGTCGCCCTGGGGGTACTGGTGGCCCTGACCGGCGTGGTCTCCAGGGAGGCCATTGAGAAGGCGGTGTTGAGCCGTGTCCCACGGGGTACCGAGGACCTGAACCGGCGGGCCCTTCAGGAGGGCTTTGCCGCGGGCGAGAAGATGCTCCGACGGGTCGGGGCTTGAGCCGGGGCCGATTTGGAGAAAGCCGGGAAAGGAGTGTCTGGAGGAGGGGAGTGGCGGGGGAAGGCGGCCCGAGCGGCACTCTGGTCCGGAGGTCAACGAAGCAATCCAGCCTGGCAGTCCAACAACAGAATCATGGGGGGAACTGTGGAAATGAGCAGCGAGAAAACCATGAACCCATTTCTCATCGTCCAGCAGCAGATCAAGACCGCCTGCGACGCTCTGAAGCTGGAGCCCGCGGCCTTCGAGATCCTCAAGCAGCCGCTGCGGGTGATGGAAGTGGCCATCCCGGTGACCATGGATGACGGGACGGTCAAGGTCTTCACCGGATATCGTTCGCAGCACAACGACGCTACGGGCCCGGCCAAGGGCGGCCTGCGGTTCCATCCCGACGTCTACGTCGATGAGGTCAAGGCCCTGTCGATGTGGATGACCTTCAAGTGCGCCGTCCTCGGCCTGCCGTACGGCGGCGGCAAGGGCGCCATCAAGTGCAACCCCAAGGAGATGTCCCAGGGCGAGCTCGAACGCGTGAGCCGCGGCTGGGTTGACAAGATGGCCCAGATTATCGGCCCCGAGAAGGACGTCCCGGCCCCGGACGTCTACACCAACCCGCAGATCATGGCCTGGATGGTCGACGAGTTCTCGAAGCTCCAACAGTACAACAATTTCGGCCTGATGACCGGCAAGCCCCTGATCATCGGCGGCTCGGCCGGCCGCAACACGGCCACCGCCCGCGGCTGCGTCTTTGTCATCAAGGAGGCCGCCAAGCGGCTCGGCCTCGAGATCAAAGGGGCCAAGGTGGCCGTCGAGGGCTTCGGCAACGCCGGCAGCTTCGCGGCTCAGCTCATGAGCGACCTGGGGGCCATGGTCGTGGCCGTCGTCGACTCCAAGGGCGGCGCCTACAACTCTCATGGCCTCGACGTCAAAGCGGTCTTCGATTGGAAGACCAAGAACGGCTCGGTCAAGGGCGCCCCGGGCACCCAGGACATCTCCAACGAGGCCCTGCTCACCCTGGACGTCGATGTCCTCATTCCGGCGGCCCTGGAGAACCAAATCACCGCGGCCATCGCCCCGAACGTCAAGGCCAAGATCGTCGGCGAGGCGGCCAACGGCCCGACGACTCCGGAAGCCGACGAGATCCTCCACAAGAAGGGCGTCTTCGTCATTCCGGACATCCTGGCTTCGGCCGGCGGCGTGACCGTGTCCTACTTCGAGTGGGTCCAGAACCTGATGAACTTCTACTGGACCGAGGAAGAGGTCAACAGCCGCCTCGAGCGGATGATGGTCGACTCCTTTAACGCCGTCTACGACATGCATGTCAAGCAGAAGGTTAACATGCGCTCGGCGGCCTTCATGGTCGCCGTCGACCGCGTCGTGCAGGCCATGCGCGTCCGCGGCTGGCTCCACTAAAGCGACCGAGAACTGAACATCCCGGCCCTGCGGCCGCAGTCTGGCTGCGGGGCCGGCCGTTATCGGAGAGGACCCGCGAGGAGGGATCGGGTTTGGCAGACGACAGGTTGTTCGACCCCAAGGCCTTGGCCGAGCTGAAAGAGGCCGAGGCCAGGTGGAGCGGCGGGCCGGTGAAGAAGACGCTGGAACGGTTCCCCGAGCAGAAGAAGGAGTACAAGCTGACCTCGGGCGTCGAGGTCCAGCGGCTGTATACCCCGCTGGACATCGCCGGCCAGGACTACCTGGAGGACCTGGGGTTCCCCGGGGAATACCCGTTTACCCGCGGGGTCCAACCGACCATGTTCCGCGGTCGTTACTGGACGATGCGCCAGTATGCCGGCTTCGGTTCGGCCGAGGAGACCAACGCCCGCTTCAAGTACCTGCTAGAGCACGGCCAGACCGGCCTGTCGGTGGCCTTCGACCTGCCGACGCAGATCGGCTACGACTCCGACCACCCTCTGGCGGAGGGTGAGGTCGGCAAGGTCGGCGTGGCCATCGACTCCCTCGAGGACGTCGAGACCCTCTTCGCCGGCATCCCTCTGGACAAGGTCTCGACCTCGATGACCATCAACGCCCCGGCGGCCATCCTCCTGGCGATGTACCAGGCGGTCGGGGAGAAGCAGGGGATTCCGGCCAGGGCCCTCAACGGGACCATCCAGAACGACATCCTCAAGGAGTACGCGGCCCGCGGCACTTACATCTTCCCGCCGAAGCCCTCGATGCGCCTCGTCACCGACATCTTCGCATACTGTGCCAAGGAAATGCCGGAGTGGAACACCATCAGCATCAGCGGCTACCACATCCGCGAGGCCGGGGCCACGGCCGTCCAGGAGGTCGCCTTCACCCTGGCCAACGGGATCGCCTACGTGCAGGCGGCCCTCGACGCCGGGCTCGACGTGGACTCGTTCGGTCCGCGCCTGTCCTTCTTCTTCAACTCCCACCTGGACTTCCTCGAGGAGGTCGCCAAGTTCCGGGCCGCCCGGCGGCTGTGGGCGCGGATCATGAAGGAGCGCTTCGGGGCCAAGAACCCACGCTCGTGGATGCTCCGCTTCCACACCCAGACGGCCGGGGTCACCCTGACCGCCCAGCAGCCCGACAACAACATCGTCCGCGTGGCCTGGCAGGCCCTGGCCGCCGTCCTCGGCGGGACCCAGTCGCTGCACACCAACTCCCGCGACGAGGCCCTGGCCTTGCCAGCCGAGGACTCGGTCCGCATCGCCCTCCGCACCCAGCAGCTCATCGCCTACGAGAGCGGCGCCGCCGACACCATCGACCCCCTCGGCGGGTCCTACTACATCGAGGGCCTGACCGACCGGATCGAGCAGGAGGCCGGGCGGTACATCGAGAAAATCGACGCCATGGGCGGCGCCCCGGCGGCCATCGAGCGCGGCTTCGTCCAGGCGGAGATTCAGGACAGCGCCTACCGCTATCAGCTCGACGTGGAGTCGGGCGAGCGGGTCATCGTCGGGGTCAACAAGTTCCAGGTCGAGGAGAAGGAGCCGCGGGGGCTCCTCCGGGTCGACCCCGAGGTGGCCGTGCGGCAGAATGGGAAGCTGGCGCGGCTGAAGGCCCGGCGTGACGGCGCGGCCGTGGCCGGTCGACTGGAGACCCTCGAACGGACGGCCAGAGGGAAAGAGAACCTCATGCCGGCCATCTATGAGTGCGTGAAGGTCTATGCGACGCTCGGCGAGATCTCGGACGTCCTGCGGAAGGTCTTCGGCGAATACCGCGGTTCGACCGCGTTGTGAGCGGTACCCCTGGCGCGGGGCCCGACCGGGACGACATAATTATTATTATGTGGAGTTGAGTCTATTGCTGGAGGAAACCAAGGTACGAGTGCTGGTTGCCAAACCGGGGCTGGACGGCCACGACCGAGGGGCCAAGGTCATCGCCAGGGCCCTCCGCGACGCCGGGATGGAGGTCATCTACACGGGCCTGCGGCAGACGCCCGGGCAGATCGCCGAGGCCGCCCTCCAGGAGGATGTCGACGTGGTCGGCCTGTCCAGCCTCTCGGGAGCCCACAAGCACCTCTTCCCGCGGGTCGTCGAGGCCCTCCGGGCCAAGGGGCTTGGCGATGTCGTCGTCATCTGCGGGGGGATCATCCCGGCCGAGGACGTGCCCGAGCTGAAGCGGGCCGGCGTCGCCGAGGTGTTCGGGCCGGGCACGCCGACCGCCGCCGTGGCCGAGTTCATCCGCCGCGAGGTCGGAGCGAAGAAGGGATTCGGGGCCGGACGTTGAATCATAGAGTTACTATTATCTAGTCATAAGACCAGCAAATATAGGCTGGGCCGGGGGAGCCCCGGCCGCCGGCCAGGGGAGGCGGGCCGCTTTGATCCAACGTATCGACCACCTGGGGATCGCCGTTCGTTCCATCGACCAGGCCCTCGGGTTCTACCGTGACGCGCTCGGCCTGACCGTCGACCACATCGAGACGATCGAGGAGCAGAAGGTCAAGGCGGCCATGTTGGTGGTCGGCGAATCCCGGCTGGAACTGATGGAGCCGACCGACCCGGCCGGGGCCGTCGGCAAGTTCCTCGAGACTCGGGGGGAAGGCCTGCAGCACGTGGCCATCGGGGTCGACGACCTCGAGGCCGCCCTGGCCCAGGCCCGCGAGCGCGGGGCGCGGCTCATCGACGAGAAACCGCGCGTCGGGGCCGGCGGGGCCCTGGTCGCCTTCATCCATCCGAAGAGCAGCTTCGGCGTTCTGATCGAGCTGGTCCAGCGGGGCAAGGGGAGCGTGGCCCATGGCTGAACAGGATAAGCTTGAAGAACTGAGACGGCGCGAGGCCGTTGCCCGCGCCGGCGGCGGCGAGAAGCGCGTCCAGCGGCAACACGAGGCGGGCAAACTGACCGCCCGGGAGCGCCTGGCCAAGCTGTTCGACCCCGGCAGCTTCAACGAGCTGGACCTGTTCGTCAGGCACCGGGCGACCGAGTTCGGCCTGGCCGAGGTCGAGGCCCCGGCCGAGGGCGTGGTCACCGGCCACGGGACCATCGACGGCCGGCCGGTCTTCGCCTTCGCCCAGGACTTCACGGTCATCGGCGGCACCCTTGGGGAGATGCACGCGGCCAAGATCGTCAAGGCGATGGACCTGGCGGCCAAGGCGGGCACCCCGTTCATCGGCCTCGACGACTCCGGCGGCGCCCGCATCCAGGAAGGGGTCGACGCCCTCGACGGTTACGGCAGCATCTTCTACCGCAACACGCTGAACTCCGGGCTCATCCCGCAGATCTCGGTGATCATGGGGCCGTGCGCCGGCGGTGCGG
>JAJZPE010000064.1 GCA_021811325.1 Bacillota bacterium | reverse complement strand
CGCCGACAGCGCCGGCTCAGAACCGGCTCAGAGAGAAAGCCCCATCGGTCAGCGCCGATGGGGCTCCTGATTCAGGGCCTCTCTCTGGCCCGCTTCTCTTGGGCCCGCTTCTCTTGGGCCCGCTTCACGAGCACCAGCCCCTGTGCTTCACTACGCTAAAGCGCTCGGACCTTCTCCTTCAGCACCGCCACCCCCGGCAGCTCCTGCCCCTCGATGAACTCCAGCGAGGCCCCGCCGCCGGTGGAGATGTGGCCGATCCGGCCGGCCACGCCGGCCTTCTCGATGGCGGCGATGGAGTCGCCCCCGCCGACCACGCTGAAGGCCTTGGAGATGGCCACCGCCCGGGCGACGGCGGTCGTCCCAACCGCGAACGGCTCGACCTCGAAGACACCCATCGGCCCGTTCCAGAAGATGGTCCTGGCCGTGGCAATTTCCTTCTCGAAGCGGGCCACGGTCGCGGGGCCGATGTCGAGGGCCTTGTCGGTCGGGCCCAGGGCACCCGGGGCGCCCAGGGCGTCCACGCCGACGGTCTTCCGCGGCGCCGCGGCCTCGACGGCCGGGGCGGCGACCACGTCAACCGGCAGCACCAGCCTGTCGCCCGCCCGGGCCAGCAACTCCTTGGCCAGCCCGACCTGATCCAGCTCGACCAGGGACTGCCCGAGGTTCAAGCCCCTGGCGGCCAGGAAGGTGTTGGCCATGCCCCCGCCGACCAGCAGCCGGTCGCACTTCCCGAGCAGGTTCTCGATGACTCCTATCTTGTCCGAGACCTTGGCCCCGCCGAGGATGGCGACGAAGGGCCGCTCGGGCCGCTCCAGCAGGCGCCCGAGGGCGCTGACCTCCTTCTCCATCAAGAACCCGGCCACCGCCGGCAGGTACGCGGCGACGCCCGCGGTCGAGGCGTGGGCCCGGTGGGCCGCGCCGAAGGCGTCGTTGACGAAGAGGTCGGCCAGGGCGGCCAGCTTCCTGGCGAAGTCCGGGTCGTTCTTCTCCTCGCCGGGATAGAAGCGGACGTTCTCGAGGAGGACCACGTCGCCGGGCTTCATGGCCGCGACAGCCCGCTCGACCTCGGGCCCGACGCAGTCGTCGAGCTTCTGGACGGGCGCCCCGAGCAGTTCGGCCAGGCGCCGCCCGACGGCGGTCAGCCGGAATTCGTCGGCCACCTTCCCCTTCGGCCGGCCGAAGTGCGAGGCCAGGATGACCTTGGCCCCCTGTTCGCGGAGGTAGCGGATGCTCGGGAGGGCGGCGCGGATACGGGTATCATCGGTGATGGCGCCCTGGCCATCGGTGGGGACGTTGAAATCGACGCGGACGAAGACCCGCTTGCCGGCAACCGGCAGGTCGCGCACCGTCATCTTGGCCATCTTACAGCCCCTTGGCGGCCATCATCTCGACCAGGTCGACGAGGCGGGCCGAGTATCCCCACTCGTTGTCGTACCAGGCGACCACGCGGACGAGGTCGCCGTCGACGACCATCGTCGACAGGAGGTCGACCGTGGAGGACTTGTCGCAGCCCTTGTAGTCGCTGGAGACGAGCGGCTCTTCGGAGACGCCGAGGAACTTGCCCATCGGGCCGGCGGCGGCCTTCTTGAAGGCCTCGTTGACCTCCTGCTCGGTGACCTTCCGCGGGACCAGGGCGACGAAGTCGACGACCGACACCGCGGGCACCGGCACGCGGAGGGAGAAGCCGTTCAGCTTGCCCTTGGTCTCCGGCAGCACCAGGGACACGGCCTTGGCCGCGCCGGTCGTCGTCGGGATGACGTTCGAAGCGGCGGCCCGGGCCCGCCGCAGGTCCTTATGCGGAAAGTCCAGGATGACCTGGTCGTTGGTGTAGGCGTGGACGGTGTTCATCATCCCCTTGACCAGCCCGAAGTTCTCGGTGATGACCTTGACCACCGGGGCCAGGCAGTTGGTGGTGCAGGAGGCGTTGGAGATGACGTTGTGGCCGGCCGGGTCGTACTTGTCTTCGTTGACCCCCATGACGATGGTCGCGTCTTCGCCCTTGGCCGGGGCGCTGATGATGACCTTCTTGGCGCCGCCCGAGGTGATGTGGACGACGGCCTTGTCCTTCTCGGTGAAGCGGCCGGTCGATTCGATGACCACCTGCACGCCGAAGTCCTTCCACCTGATGCCGGCCGGGTCCCTCTCGGCCGTGACCTTGATCGGGCGGCCGTCGACGATGATGGCGTCGGCCGTAGCCTCGACCTTCGCGTCAAGCGCCCCGTAGGTGGTGTCATGTTTGAGCAAGTGAGCCAGGGTCTTGGGGTCGGTGAGGTCGTTCACCGCCACCACCTGGATGTCCGGGTTGCGCCGGGCGATCCGGAAGAACCTCCGCCCAATGCTGCCGAAACCGTTGATCCCGACCTTGATCGTCACGTCTGTCCCTCCTGTGAACTGGTAGCTGATGGTCACCCGGGTGGATTTCGCCCCCCGGGGTTAGATTCCTCCCCCACCCCCCACGTCCGCCGGTGCCGCCTGCCGACGCCCGCGGGCCTAGAGCCGCCGGCGGCGCGGCGAGGGAGGCAACCCCATCTCGTCGCGGTACTTGGCCACCGTCCGCCGCGAAATGGTGATGCCTTTCTGCCCCAGGCGCCTGGTCAGGGCTTCGTCGGAGAGCGGCCGCTTCGGGTCCTCCCCGGCGACGAGGTCCTGGATGTGCCTCTTGACACCCTCCGAGGAGATGCCCGCAGCCTCGCCGGCCACCGCCACCCCGCTGGTAAAGAAGTACTTCAGCTCGAAAGTGCCCTGCGGGGTCTGGACGTACTTGTTCGAGGTCGCCCGGCTGACGGTCGACTCGTGCATCTCGATGATCTCGGCGACCTGCTTCAGGCTCATCGGCCGGAGGTGGCGCAGGCCGTGGTCGAGGAAGTCCCGCTGCAGCCTGACGACGGTCTCGGTGACCCGGTAGAGGGTCCGGCGCCGTTGTTCGATGGCCCGGATGAGCCAGAGGGCCGAGTTCAGCCTGCTCTCAACGTAGGCCCGGGCCTCGCCGAGCTGCCCCCCGCCCCCACCCTTCCCGCCCTCCTCGAGGAGACGGCGATAGTATTGATTGATGCCCAGCCTGGGCACGGCCGAGTCGTTGACGATGACCACATATTCGTCCTCGACCCGTTCGATGATGACGTCCGGGACGATGTAGCGGACGTCGTTGGAGTCGGCGAAGCGCCGCCCGGGCTTGGGGTCGAGGGTGCGGATGAGGTCGGCCGCCTCCTGGACCTGCTTGGCTGGGGCGCCAAGGACCGAGGCCAGGCGGGCCACCCGGCCGCTCCCCAGGTCCTCAAGGTGGCCGTCGATGATCCGCCGGGCGAGGTCGCCCACCGCGGTCCTGGCCTTGTCCGAGGGCATCGCGTCGAGCTGCAGGCGCAGGCATTCGGCCAGGTCCCTGGCCCCGACGCCAAGCGGGTCGAAGCCCGTGAAGGCCCGGTGGACGCGTTCGACGTCCTCGACCGGGACGCCCAGGTTCTGGGCCGCCTCCTCGATGCTGGTCCGCAGGTAGCCGTTCTCGTCGAGCATCCCGATGAGGAACTCGCCGATCTGACGGTCCGCGGCGCTCAGGGGGCTCAGGTTGAGCTGCAGGTGCAGGTGGTCCTGGAGCCTGGGAGCCTCGGACAGGTAGGCGTCGACCGAGCGGGGCTCGCGGTCGGGGTCGCGCTCAGGAGCCGGCATGTACCCGAGGTCGCTGCGGTCATGGAAGTACTCCTGCCAGTCGAGGTCGAACTTCTCGCCCTCCCGCCCGTCGGCCGGGCCGCCGCCCTCACCCTCGCCGTCGCCGCCCGGCTCCTGGCCGGGAGCGGCCGGTGTGGCGGCCTCGGCCCGGACTTCGAGGACCGGGTTCGACTGGACCTGCTCGGCCAGAAACTCAGCCAGCTCCGTGGCCGACAGTTGGAGCACTGTGATGGCCTGACGGAGCTCGGGGGTCATGATGAGCTTCTGTGTCTGTTGTTGGACCAGCTTGGGACCGAGGTCCATGATTCCTCCCCTGAGCGGGCTGGACAGCAACCGCCGATATCCGGCCCAGCCGAAGCTGGACATCCCCGGCGCCGAGTCTCCCCGCCAGGGACGCCCATCTCAGGTATTCGGCCCAAGGGGAGTCTTCCCCTGTCAAGCCTGGGTCAACCGGCCGGGCCGGCGGTGATCGCTCCCATCCCGAAGCTCCGGCGCCGCAGGCGAGTGACGCCGCCTTCGCATTGCCCGGCATAGGTTCAATAAGCTCATGGCTTTCCCCTTCATGTCAGGCAAGGGTCCGGCCCAAGAACAAAGAGCGGGGCCCCGAGAGGCCCCGCCCAAATCAATGGGGGGAATGTGCTCACATCATCGTGATCCAGCGGCTCACATGTCGTAGTACATCTGGAACTCGTAGGGGTGCGGCCGGACCTTGATCGGCTCGGCCTCTTCCCGCTTGATGGCCACCCAGGCCTCGATGAGTTCCGGGGTGAAGACGCCACCCTTGAGGAGGAAGTCGTGGTCGGCCTCGAGGGCGTCGAGGGCCTCGTCGAGGGAGCCGGGCACGCTCCTGACCTTGGACTTCTGGTCGGCCGGCAGCTCATAGATGTTGAAGTCCATCGGGCCGAAGCCCGCCTCGATCGGGTCGATCTTGTTCCTTATCCCGTCCACGCCGGCCAGCATCATGGCGGCGAAGGCCAGGTACGGGTTGGCCAGGCAATCCGGCGGGCGGAACTCGACCCGCTTGGCCGCCGGCGATTCGGAGTACATCGGGATGCGCACGGCGGCGCTCCGGTTGCGTTTGGAGAAGGCGATGTTGACCGGGGCCTCGTAGCCCGGGACGAGCCGCTTGTACGAGTTCGTGGTCGGGCTGGTCAGGGCCAGCAGGGCCGGGGCGTGGGTCAGCAGGCCGCCGATGTAGTAGAGGGCGTTCAGGCTCAGGCCGGCGTAGTTCTTGGCGTCGGCGAAGGTCGGGCGGCCGTCGCGCCAGAGGCTCTGGTGGACGTGCATGCCGCTGCCGTTGTCGCCGAAGAGCGGCTTGGGCATGAAGGTCACGCTCTTGCCGGCCCGGTGGGCCATGTTCCGGACGATGTATTTGTACGTCATGACCTTGTCGGCCATGTTCAGCAGCGAGTCGTAGCGAAGGTCGATCTCGACCTGCGCCGCGGTGGCCACCTCGTGGGTGTGGGACTCGACGGCCAGCCCCAGTTCCTCCATCTGCCTGACCATCTCCGAGCGCAGCTCGGAGGTGTGGTCATTGGGCGGGGTGCGGTTGTACCCACCCTTGCTCGGGATCTTCGAACCCAGGTTCTTGCCCTGGCCGTTGGCCGTCCCGGTGTTCCAGGCGGCCTCCTCGGCGTCGAACGAGTAGAAGGCCGAGTTCGGGCCGTTCCCGAAGCGGATGTCATCGAGGATGAAGAACTCCAGCTCCGGTCCCCAGTAGCTGGTGTCGGCAAAGCCGGTCGACCGAAGGTAGTCTTCGGCCCGGGTGGCCGTCTGGCGCGGGTCTTTGGGATAGACCCGAGCGCCGATCGGCCCCGGGCCCGGCTCAGCGACGCTGCAGATGAGGCTCAGCGTGGGCTGGGCGAAGAACGGGTCGATGATGGCTGTGGCCGGGTCGGGGACGAGCAGCATGTCGCTCTCGTCGATGGACTGGAACCCGCGGACGCTGGAACCATCGAAGCCGACTCCCTCGGAGAACATGCCCCGGCTCAGCTCGGAGACGGACATGGTCTTGTGCTGCCAGACGCCGATGAGGTCGACGAACTTCAGGTCGATCTGGCGGACGTCACGCTCTTCGGCCAGGGCGAGGACGTCGTCAACGGTCGCGGGGCGGTCCTCCTCCCGGCGCTTGAGGATGTGCTTTTCGGCTCTCATTGCCGCTCTTCTCCTCTCGTTTCTGAGGAGAGGGACTGGGTGGGGCGGTCTTCGGCGGGGCGGGCGTCTTCGCCGGCCCGGCCGGTCGGTCGACCACGTCGTAGAGCTCAGCCTGATTGGACACGGGGTAGACCGAGGTCAACCGCCTCACCAACGGGCCGCCCGTGCGGCTCTCGTTCTGGGTGGCGATGGTCCGGTCAACCGGCCGGCCGCCCGCCGCGGCCGCGGCTTTGGCCTCCTGTTCGCGGAGGTAGGCCTTGATGCCGCTGACGGTCAGGCCTTTCTCGAAGAGCTCCTTGACGAGTTTCAGTCGTTCGACGTCCCGCTTGGAGTAAAGGCGTTGCCGGCCCATGGTCCGTCTGGGCTGGACCAACCCCATCTGGTCGTAATACCGGATCTGGCGGCCGCTCAGTCCGGTGAGTTGCTGGACCACTCGCATGGGGTAGGCGGGCATCCGCCGGTCGATCTCCACCGGGAGTCCCTCCTTGGAATCCACTATATTCTGCGGGAAGAGCCTTTGTCAATGGTCTGTTAACTTTCTTGACACACTTTTTACAAACAGTCGCGCGGGCCGCGCACGATGCGCCTCGAAACAGCCACCAGTTGCGGCGCAAAGGGCAACAGCAGGACGCCGCTGACGAAGTTGAAGAAGGTGTGGGCGTTGGCCACCTGACGGGCCGGCTCGAGGGCACCGAGGGCCGAGAGCGGCGCCACCCAGTCGCTGACGAGCAGGAAGGCCAGGGCCCCGATGACGTTGAGGAGGAGATGGGTCACGGCCGCGCGCCTGGCCGACACGGAGGTGCCCAGGCTGGCCAGGAGAGCCGTGACGCAGGTCCCGACGTTGCTTCCGAGGACCACGGGCAAGGCCACGTAGATGTCGATGAAGCCCTGGCGGGCGAGGACCTCACACAGCCCGACGACCGCCGCCGAACTCTGGACGAAGGCCGTGAGCCCGGCCCCGAAGAGGAAGGCCACCACGGGAACGGTCCCGAAGTGCAACAGGAAACGCTCGAAGGCCGGGAGACGGTGCAGCGGCGCGAGGGCCGTCGTGACGGCGCTCAATCCGGCGAAGATGAGGCCGGCCCCGCCGATCACCTCGCCCAGCCGGCGCTGGGCGTCGGCTCTGGCGAACAGCCTTATCGCCGCCCCCGCCAGGATGGCCAGATATGAAAAGCCGCCCACCTGAAAAGCGAAGAGTTGGGCGGTGATGGTTGTCCCGAGATTGGCCCCCATGACCACGCCGACGGCCTGCTCCAAAGTCATCGCCCCGGCGTCGACCAGACCCACGACCATGACGGTCACGGCGGTGCTGCTCTGGATGAGCGCCGTGACCACGGTCCCGGCCAGGACACCCCGGCTGAGGGTACCGGCCAGGACCTCGATGACGGGCTTCAGCCTCGCGGCGGCCACCCGCTCGAGTCCCTCGCGCATGGTGGCCAAGCCGAAGAGGAACATCCCGAGCCCGCCGGTGAGGGCCAGCCATGATTCCTGGTTCACCGCGTTCAGCCCACGCTCAGACCGCGGGCGACCACGTTCACCTCCAGGACGTTGAGGGCGGTCATGTATTCAACGACCTCTTTCACCTGGCGCTGAGCCTGCCGGAGGACGTCCTCGAGGCGCGGCCCGTATTGCACCGAGGTCTCCAGGTCGATGATCACTCCGTCATGGGTCGTCTCGACGATGACCCGGGTCACCTTGGCGATGCCCTTCGTCTGCTTGCAGGCCTTCGCGGCGATGGTCATGACGACCACGTCTTCGATGGTGAAGCGGCCGAGGGAGCTGAAGGTCGGGCGGACGACCGACTTCTCGATGACGCGGGTCTCGCTCCGGGCCCGCCCGCGGGCGAAGATGCGCAGCGGGTCGATCATGTAGCCGGAAAAGGTCTTCTTGACCTCCAGGGTGGGGGCCGGGATGACGTGCTTGCCCTGCTCGCGACGAATGCGGCGGGCGCGCCGGATGTCGCCGGGTGAGGCGATCTGGTCGATGCGGATGAACTCCCGCGGCTCCGGCAGCTCCAGGACCCGGGCGATGTGCCTGACCATTTCGTCCGACGTGCCGAGGACGAGGATGCTGGTCGGGTCGAGCCGGCGGATGTTGGCCATGACCTCGTAAACGTGGTCGGCATCGGTGAAGAGGGCCCTCTTCGCCGCCCCGACCTTGGTCTCCTCACGCTTGGCCGATTGCCCGGCGAGGATCTTGCTCTCTTTGATGAGGAGGCCGTCGTCGATGATCAGGTCGATATTGTGTTCGTAGGCGACCAGCTGGGCGTGGTGGCTCTTGCCCGTCCCGGCCGGTCCGACGAGGGCGTAGACCTCCAAGCGGTAACCCCCCTTTGGCCTAGGGATAAGTATATTCGGCCCCTGGTGACGTTATCCTGCCCGGCCGCAATGGCCCGGTCTGGCTGGGCTTGAGGGCTAGTTGTTAACATACTGTCAGATTTCCCTACCGGGGACAAACACCAACCGGCCCCACCGCCAGTATGATGCTAGCGGGCGGGGCTGGTCTTCCACGGGCCCGCCGACACCCGGGGGGAAACGGACATGTGCGGGATCACGGGTTGGATCGATTGGGAGAAGGACCTGACCGGAGAAGGACCGGTCATCGAGGCGATGGCCGCGACCCTGGCCCACCGCGGCCCCGACGCGGCCGGCACATGGCTCTCGGCGCGCTGCGCCTTCGGGCACCGGCGCCTGGTGGTCGTCGACCCGGCCGGCGGGGCGCAGCCGATGGTCCGCCGGCGCGGGGACAAGGTCTACGTCATCGTCTACAACGGCGAGCTCTATAACACGCCGGACATCCGGCGGGAACTCGAAGCCAGGGGCCACGTGTTCCAGGGCTACAGCGATACCGAGGCCCTGCTGCTGGCGTTCATCGAGTGGGGCCCGGAGTGCCTCGCGCGGCTCAACGGCATCTTCGCCTTCGCCGTCTGGAGCGAGGCCGACCAGCGCCTGTTCATGGCCCGCGACCGGCTTGGGGTGAAGCCGCTCTTCTACGCCGAACGAGGCAGCGCCTTCATCTTCGGCTCGGAGCTCAAGGCCATCCTGGCCCACCCGGCCGTCGAGCCCGTGGTCGACGCTGAGGGTCTGGCCGAGGTGATGCTGATGGGGCCGGCCCGGACGCCGGGCTGCGGGGTCTTCCGCGGGGTCACCGAGCTGCGCCCGGGGCGCTGCCTCAGCCACGACCAGTCCGGCACCCGGGTGCGGACCTACTGGAGCCTGGAGAGCCACCCGCACCCCGACGACCTGGAGACGACCGTGGCCACCGTGCGCGAACTGCTCCGAGACACGGTGGAGCGCCAGTTGGTCGCCGACGTGCCCGTCTGCACCCTCCTCTCGGGCGGCCTGGATTCGAGCGCGGTGACGGCCTTCGTGGCCGCGGCGTATGGCGGCCCTGGCGGCGGCCCTGGCGGCGGCCCTGGCGGCGGCCTCGGCGGTGACGGCGGCCCCGCCGGCGGCAACGGCCATCGCTCCCTGCACACCTACTCCATCGACTACGCCGGGAACGACCGTCACTTCCGGGCCAACCAGTATCAGCCCGACGCCGACGGTCCGTGGGTCCGGCGGGTTTCCGACCTCTTCGGCACGAGCCACCACCACATCACCATCGACACGCCCGAGTTGGTCGCCGCCCTCAAGGACTCGGTCCGGGCCAACGACCTGCCCGGCTTCGCCGACGTCGACTCGTCGCTCCTGCTCTTCTGCCGTGAGGTCAAGCGCGGGGCGACGGTGGCTCTCTCGGGCGAGGCGGCCGACGAGGTCTGGGGCGGATACCCGTGGTTCCGCAACCCCGAGGCCCTGTCCGCGGAAACGTTCCCCTGGGCCCGCTCGACGGCGGCTCGGGCGAGCCTGCTGGCGCCCGACTTGGCCGGTCGGATTAACGGCGAGGAATACGTGTCCCGACGTTATCGTGAGGCCCTGGCCGAGGTCCCGCGGTTGCCCGGCGAGGGCCCGGAGGAGGCTAGGTTGCGCGAGGTCTTCTACCTCAACATCACCCGCTTCATGCCGACCCTCCTCGACCGCAAGGACCGGATGAGCATGGCCAGCGGCCTCGAGGTCCGCGTCCCCTACTGCGACCACCGGCTCGTCGAGTACGCCTGGAACATCCCGGCGGCGATGAAATTCGCCGGCGGGCGCGAGAAAGGTCTGTTGCGCCTGGCCTTGCGGGGCGTCCTCCCGGACGATGTCATCATGCGCAAGAAGAGCCCCTACCCGAAGACGCACAACCCCGCCTACCTTGCCGCCGTGCGGGGCTGGTTGGAGGAGGCGCTGGCCGATCCGTCCTCACCGTTGCTTGGACTGATCGATGTGGCGCGGGTCCGCGCGGTCATCGCCGGCGACGGCGCCGCCTTCGGGACCACTTGGTTCGGCCAGCTCATGGGCGGGGCCCAGCTCTTCGCCTACCTGGCCCAGGTCGACCACTGGCTGAGGGAGTACCGGGTGTCCTTCCGCTAAAGGGGTGGCCATCCGCTTCAATGGCCATCCGTCAGGCAAAACGACGGCGCCGGTCGATGGCCGGCGCCGCCCCGTTCCCAACCTTCGTTCTCAGCCCTTCATTCCTTGTACTCGTACCAGCCCTTGCCTGTCTTTCGGCCGTGCTCGCCCTTGACGACCTTCTCGACGATGAGCGGGCTCGGCTTGTGCTTGGGGTCGCCCGTCTCCCGATACTGTTCCATGGCGATGTCATAGTGCAGGTCGATGCCGGTCAGGTCCATCAGCCGGAAGGGACCCATGGGGTGTCCGAGGGCCTTGGTCACGGCGGTGTCGATATCCTCGGGGGTGGCGACCTTCATGTCGGCCAGCCACACGGCCTCGTCCATGAGGGCGGCCAGGATGCGGTTGACCAGGAAGCCGTAGACCTCCTTCTGCAAGAGGACCGGCGTCTTACCCATCTTCCTGGCCAGCTCCATGGTCAGGGTCACGGTCTCGTCCGACGTGTGCGGCCCCTGGACCACCTCGACCAGCTCCATGACCAAGGCGGGGTTGAAGAAGTGCATGTTGCAGACCTTCTCCGGCCGCTTGGTGACGCCGGCGATCTTCGAGCTGACGATGAAGGAGCTGTTCGTGGCCAGGACGCTGTGGGGCGGGCAGATCCGGTCCAGTTCGCGGAAGACCTGCCGCTTCAGCTCGAGCCGCTCGAGGACCGCCTCGATGACGAAGTCGGCCCCCCGGGCGGCCTTCTCCAGGTCCGTGGTGTGGCTTATCCGACTGGCCGCGGCCCGGGCTTGGTCCTCGGTCAGGCGGCCCTTCTTGACCCGCCCCGGCAGGTACTGCTCGGCGAAGGCGGCCGCCTTGGCCACCATCTCCTCCTTGACGTCCATGTTGACGACCTCGAAGCCGTGGATGGCCGCGTTGAGGGCGATCTGCGAACCCATGTTCCCGCAGCCCAGGACGCAGATCTTCTTGATCTCCTCGACCTGCATGGATGACGACCTCCTCTGGGTGTTGTGGTAGGAGACGGGTTGGCCCTGTCAGAGGGTTTCGCCTCGGACCGATTTCCTCCCTCCCCCTGACCATCCGCCCCGGACCCCAAAAAAACGAACCGCAGGCAGGCCTGCGGTTCGGGGTCTGGCCTTCGCTTCCTCGCCACCTGGCGGCTCTACCTGGCGACTCTACCTGGAGACGGTTCCCTCCCACGTCGACACCTTCTCGGACTTCTTGGCCTGGCCGAACCAGCGGCTGGTCACCGACTTGGCCTCGGTGTAGAAGGCGATGCCGTCGCGGCCCATCACGTGCAGGTCGCCGATGAACGAGTTCTTGTGGCCGGAGAAGGGGAAGACCGAGATCGGCACGGGGATGCCGACGTTGACCCCGACCATCCCGGCGTGGGTCCGCCGGGCGAACTCGCGGGCGTAGTGGCCGCTCTCGGTGAAGATGCAGGAGCCGTTGGCGTAGGGGCTGGCGTTCATGACCGCCAGGCCCTCCTCGAAGTCCTTGACCCGCTTGATGCAGGCCACCGGGC
>JAJZPE010000063.1 GCA_021811325.1 Bacillota bacterium | reverse complement strand
TGATGTAGAAACCACTCCGATGCAGCTCTTCAATCCGACCGCGGCGGCCATCGACGTTCTATTCAAGTTGCTACCGTCCGGCGGGGTAGCCGCTACGCTGCACAAGGTCAGCGTGGCCGCGGGCGGTACGGGCAGTCAGTTCTGGCCGGTCATGCAACTGACCCTGAACGCCGGCGATGCCTTCATCGTCAACGCCTCGGCTGCGGGCATCAACGTATGGGGCGTATTCGTGGAGGTCTGAGGTGAACCACTTGAGACCTACGCATCAGGAGATCCAGGCGCGCCTCCGGGGCGTCGGGTCCGCTATGAGGGACCACGCGAAAAAGCGCGGGCACATAACCCGCGCTCACCTTGCCGACCTATCGGACCCCGACTTCGACGAGGCCGAGGTCAGGCAGACCTTGCTGGAACACTACTCAAGCCCCGAGGGCCTGGCCGAGATCGCGAACTCACCGCAAAAAGGCCTGAGGCCCGAGCAGATCGTCGGGATGCTCATGGAGGACGTCGTGGCCGAGAGAAAGAGAAGGTGGGTCAAGGGCCGGACGCCTTGAAGGTCTGATCCGGGTCGGTTGGTGGGATGACCGGGATCAGATGTGAGCTTGCCAGCTCCTGCTCGAACATTGTTGCCGTGACCTTGTCGGCTTCGGTGGTTCCGACCTTGGCGATTTTCACCGCAACCGCAGCGGCTTTCAGATGCGCTTCCTTCTGGACGGCCGCGTCTCCCACGTCCCTGCCTTCGTGAAATGCCTTCGTTAGCTCGCCGTAGTAGATCACGACCCAAGCTAGAGTCGCGGCCTTGGAAAGCTCGGTCTGGACCTCCTTGTACTTGTCAAAAGTCCTGAAGGTGGACCGGGGAATCACGATGATCGAGGCGTTGAAGATTGCCTCTCCGACTAGTCCGTAAACAATCTTCTCTACGTGCTCGGAAAGCACGGCGTACTCTTCGGGGGCCAAGATAGCCGTCCAAACGAGGGCCAGATTGACCGGTTTGCTGAAGACCTCCGGCCCTATGACCTTTGGCCCGGTGGCCGCCGGCGGTGTTGGCGACGTTGGCGGGGTCGGAGGCGCCGGCTTGCTGATTCGGACGGTCAGGTTCTCTTGGTCCCAACTGACCGATGCCCCAAGGGCGCCGGCGACGGCCGACAAGGGAATGAGCGTTCGCCCGTCCATGGCGAACGCGGGCACGTCGGAGACGAGGGGCGCGCCGTCAACGAGGACCTTGACGATGGGATTCCCCCGGTATTCGCCCAGCGTGACCGGGGCGGCATGGGCGGCCGCGCCAAACAGAAGGCCGACCACCACGAGGCAGGCAAGGAGTCTTTTCATTCCAATCCCTCCCACGCCAGTCTATCCGAGGTAGGCCGCAGAAGTCAAATCCTGGAGAGGTGAATCGACATGTCGGTCCTTGACCCGCGCTACAAGTCGATGATCGACCGCCTCAAGAACCTTCAGGCCGCGGTTCAGGGTGGCAGCATGGACCCTAACCTGGCCCACCTCGAGGGCAAGAAACTGTGGGGCCAGACGCAGCCCCGACAGTTTAAGGACCAGAAACTGATGCCGGGCGAAGCCCCCTTGCCGGCGCCGCAACTGCCAGACGAACTCATCCAAGCCTTCACCCAGGCCGGAACCCTGTTCAGGGAAAAAGGTTCCGCCATCGATCCCGGTAACACATTGAACTACGGCCAGGCCGCTTCCAGGCACAACGAGGCGCAATCGATTGCGGCCGCTCTCGCCAAGGCCTCCGGTCTTTCCCAAGCGTCGCCGGACATGTTGGTCAACATCTACCGCACGATAGGCCAGGCCGGTACTGACCCAGCGGCCGCCGCGGCCCTGCAGAAGTTACGCGAAGGTTATGGCGGCGGCGTCACTCCGCTCATGGAGGAAGGCGGGACCGGCTGGTATTACGACCCGGAGACCGGCAAGGTGATGACGGGCCCCCCGGCTCAACCGTGGTCGACGCAGACGAGTTCCCCTGTAAAGCAGACAGGAACGGCCGAAGCGTGGAACCAAAAGGCCGAGGCTCAGATGAAGGGCCAGACCGGCACCCCCGGCCAGGGTGCCACCCAGACCGGCACCACCTCCGTCGTGGACCTCGGAAGCATCGCGGCCGAGATCAAGTCCATGGGGTCCGCAGAGCTGACCCAGGTGGCCAGCCTGTTCCAGGACACCATCAGCGCCCTCGAGGCGAAGCAAAAGGACCTCATCGCCCGGGCCGCAACCCAAAAGACAGAGATTGACCCGGACACGCAGGCCTCCATCGACCGCCTCAGGGAGTCCATGAACGAGGGCATCATGGCCGCGAAGGAAGAGGCCAACCGCCGCGGCATCCTCGACAGCGGCATCGCCCTCGCCCTGACCCAGAAGCCCCGGACGGAGTTCCAACGGGGCCAGACCTACATCGAAGGCTCGCGCCTGAAGGCCATCAAGGACCGCCTGGACCAGCAGTTCGCGGCCCTTGACAGCCGAATCTACCAGACCCAGATGGCTAAGACCCAAGGGCTCATGTCGACCCGGCAGAACCTTCTCAACCTCTACGCCAACACGGCCCTGACCGAGCAGGGCCGGGCGCAACAGCAGGGCCAGTTCAACGAGCAAATGACCTACCAGATGGGACGGGACCAGGTCACCGACGCCAAGGGCCTCGTCGACGTTCTCACCGAAATGGGCCGGACCGCTTCGGCGAAGGAGCAGCAGGCCTTCGAGAACGCCCTCAAGGAGGCCGGGGTCACCGGGACCTATCAGGGGCAACCGACCTTCGAAAAGCAGACGACCGAGGCGGGCTTTACCGGGACGTACCAGGGCAAGCCGACCCTCCAGGCCAAGCTGCCGAAGGTCAAGGCCGGCGGCGGTGACATCCTCCAGCAGTACCTCAACACGGTCGCGCGGCTCGGTGACGTGCAGGCCATGATCAACGACCCGCTGAACCGGGGCGACAAGACCGGCCTTCTCGCGCAGTTGGACACCCTGAGCAACATCGCCAACAGTCTCGGGGCGAAGCTTGGGGGGCAGTATGGGTTCGGGCAGGGCGCCGGAGGCGGAGCGGGAACTGGGACCGGGGCCGGAACGGGGGCGGACACCGGCACGGGCGCCGGGACTGGAGCCGCTGCCGCGAAGCCCTCGGGCGCCGTGGACCCGGCCGTCCAGGCCTGGGTGAAGGAGCAACAGCGGGCGGGCGTGGACGCCGCCGCCATCGCCGCCGAGCTGAGAGCGAATGGGATGGCTCCCGCGCGGTACGGCATCAAGGAACGGTAACGCATTCTCGGCCCGGGTGGTGACTCTGCCGTGGCGACTTTCACGAGACCGCTCCCGAAGCTACCCCAGCCGGTCGGTAACTCGACTCCGGCCGCGATGCCTTCGCCGCGCTTCACGAGGCCTATCCCCAAGGGATCTCAGGGCGCGTGGATGGACGAGCCGAGGACCTATCTCTCGGGCGGCTTTCTCTCGGACGCCATGGACATTCTCGGGACGGGGGCCTACGGCATCGCCGGTGCGGCGCGCGGAGGGTCCCGGGGCCAGCCCCTCGGGCAGTCCTTTATCGAGGGCGTCAAGCACCGCACGTCCTGGCGCGACGTCCTCTCGGACAACATCCAGGTGGCGCAAACGCCGGCCCGGCGGTTTATCAGGAACGCGGTCGGCACCGGGCTCGACATCCTCCTTGACCCGGCCTGGCTCCTCACGCCCGCCAAGGTTGCGGGGGTCGTGGCGAAGCCCTTGAGGGCGGGGTATGGGGCCGCGAAAGGCGTCAAGGCACTAAGGCCCCTCGCGGAAGGCGCGGAGGGCCTTGTCCACTCTGGAGCGCAAAAGCTGGCGAGGATGGGCTTCCAGACGACCGAGGAGATGCGCCGCCTCAAGTCTATCCAGAAAGGCGTGGCGGCCGGGCTCCAGGGCGCCCACAACGAGATCGCCGACTTCGTTCGTGACGCTTCGAAGCTCTCACAGTCGGAGCTCGCGGTCGTGAGCGACCTCATCGACGTAGGCGCGCCGCTGATGAAGGAAGTTCCCAAGGCTGCAAGTCTGGCGCCGAAAGCGGCGGGCGCGACCGCCGATGTGGCCAAAGTCGTCAAGACGGCGGCTCCGGTCGCCCGGGCCGCCCAGGCCGGCGCCGAGGAAGGCCTCCCCTTCGCCGCCAGAGCGGCCACCGAGGAGGCGGCCGCGGCTCGGAAGATTCAGCCCATCGGCAGGGCGATGGCGAAGCAGCCAGGCATTGGCGACATCCGTGAGGTCCCGGGCATGGCCGCGCCCCACGAAATCGGCGGCGTCGAGGTGGGCGTATCGAAGGGCCTGCGGAAGCCTGGGGCGACCGTTACGGTGCCCGGCCTTGAAGTTGGGCGGGTCGGGGCCAAGGTTGCGGAGGCGGCTGCGGAATTCATCCCGGAAGCCCGTCCCACAATGGTCAAGGCGGCCATTGAAACGGAAACGCGCCGGGTCCGACAGGACGCCCAAGCCGTCGCGACCGCCCGTGCGGCCATTCTCCGGAGGGCCGCCGTGAGTGGGATGGACACGAAGAAGCTCCAGCAGTACATGTTCAAGGCCACCAGCCTTGACGATAAACTGGGCCGCCTCCTCGTTGACAACGACCTCATGACGAAGGAGACCTTTGACCTCTGGCAGGGCGGCCATCTGCGTCGCCTTTACATGATGTTCGAGAATCCCGAGGAGTACGTCAAGACCATCAAGGACACTGCCCCCCTCCTCGCCGCCGAGATCCAGTCCTCCATCGAGAGGAACGCCCCCTTTCGCCAGGGCTCGAAGCCGGCGAAGGGCGCCAAGGCCGTCCACGCCCGGGAGGAGATCGACACCGCGCTCCGCGAGGGCATGGGCGAGGTCAAGGACATCGCCTACCGGGCGGGCCGGCAGGGCGTCGTCACTCTGGGCGCCGTGCAGAAGAAGCGGGTTCTGGATGAGGTCGCAAAGGCCTTCGCCACCGAGGTTAAGCCAGGGATGAACCCCCTGCAAATGGGGTTGCGGGTCTTTCCCGAGGACGCCAGGGCGTGGGGCGCTCTGGCGGGCAAGGCCGTCCCCGAGGCCGTCTACAACGATCTCAATTTCTATGCCCGCAAGCCCGAGGCTTGGCAGCGACTCTCCTCGAAGCTCGTCGGCGCGTGGAAGTACGGGAAGACGATCCTGAACCCGGCCACCTTCGCCCGTAACGCGATGTCGAACTTCCTCCTCGCGGACGCCGTGGCGGGCCTGCCGATCTACAGGGTCGACATCTACGCAAACGCCCTGAAGGACTTGGCCACGAAAAGCGAGCTGTGGCAGGAGGTCAGGAACAACACCACCCTCCTCCGGAACACTTTCGCCCAGCGCGAGCTGGGGCTCGTCATGGATTCCCTGGTGAAGGCCAAGACGCCAACTCAGGGGATCCGGTCGGCCGCCGAAAAACTCCTCGAGGTATCGAAGAAGACGGCCGGCGGGGCGGCCTCGGCCTACCAGTTCGTCGAAGAGTGGGGCAAGATGGCCGTCTACCGCTTCGCCCGTGGCCAGGGGAAGTCCGTTGAAGAGGCGGCCAAGCTTGCGGAGAAGGCCCTCTTCGACTATGGCGACGTCCCCCGCTGGATCGAAATGTTGCGGTCGGGCCGGCTGGGCCCGGCGACCGTGCCGTTCGCGACCTTCTCCTACAAGGCCGTCCCTGCCATGGTAGAGGCCGCCATGAAGAACCCGGGGCGGATCACCCGGTGGGCCAAGGGGATGGCTGGCGTGGAGTCTCTCGCTGGTACGCCGGCACAGAACGCCATGGACCGCGCCGTCCTCCCTGGTTACGCGAAGGAGGGCCAGTGGGTGAAGTTACCGGTCAAGGACAAGAACGGCGACAACCTCTGGCTGGACATGACGTACATCCTGCCGATGAACGATCTGAACGAGGCGAGCGGCATCCTGGGCACAGGAGCCCAGCCGGGCCTGATGTCGCTGCCCTTCATCGACGCCTTTGGCGACATCACTCGAAACAAGTCGCGCTTCACCGGTCGGCCCATCTGGAGGGCCGGGGCCACGCGGGCGGAGATCCAGGGAGCCGTGGTCACCTACTTGACCGACTTCCTCGCGCCCCCGCTCCTCGGCAAAAACTTGCGGAACATCGTCTCGGCGTGGAGAGACATCCCCGATTGGGACGGGCGGCAGAGGTCGCCGAACTCGGCCCGCGCTGGCGCCTTCGCCGGCCTCAAGACCCGCAGCTTCGATGTCGGGTCGGAGTACGTGTCGAGAGTGCGGGAGATCCAGCGGAAGATCGCCGACACGCGGGCACATCTCCGCTCCGTCCTCGGCGACCCGCGCGTTTCCGAGAAGCAGAAGGACAAGGTCTGGCAGGATGCCCTGCGGCAGATCGACGTCTACGTCGAAGCCCTGGACGCGCTGACCGCCAAATAAACCGGCCGAGAGGAGCCCATCAAATGAGAGAGATCACGACCGCGAACCTGCCCGTTATCGTGGCCCAACACGAGACAACGATCAGCGCCCTAAGGGACGACTTCGACGGCCATGAGCGCCGGCAAAACTCAAGTCTCGACAACATCTGGGACGAGCTGAGGGCGATCCGGAAAGACCTGATCCCTCTCATCGCCGGCCGGCCGACGTGGGCCGTTGCCATCCTGATCTCGGCGCTCGCAACGCTCTCCGGCTCTCTGATCGTCTGGGTCGTCACCCGCTAGGAGGGGCGCCATGCTGACAGTCAAGCTCGACTCTCAGAAGGCCTTCGCGGCCGGCCGCTCCTTCATGCTCGGAGCGCCGGCGACCGCCACCGCCGGGTTCCTGGTTGCCACCATCGCCCCGCTCCTCCGGATGGAGGGCTACGCCGTAAGCTGGTCGCCGAAGTCGAAACGGGCCTGCGCGGTCAAGGCGGCCTTCCGCTGGCCCCTGGCCGACCAGGACGCCCGGGTCAGTTCGCCGATCGACTACCGGGATTCGCCAACGAGACCGGGGATCCGGGAGTTCCACTCCGGCGTCGACATCGCCGCCCCGGAGGGGACCGAGGTCCTCGCCGCGGCCGAGGGTATCGTCATGCATATCGGCTGGGACCCGGGCGGATTCGGCCGCTATGTCCTCGTCGCTCACGGGCCGAGCGTCTGCACCCTCTACGCCCACCTGTCCGTCGCCGGCCACCTGGGGCCGGTCGAGGCCGGCCAGGTCGTCGGCCGCGTCGGTCACACGGGCCGGGCCACCGGTCCCCACCTGCACTTCGGGGTCTATGTCACAGACCCCGATACCCCGCTCCTCGTGGACAAGGGCGGAGCCAAGGTGTTCAACCGGGCCGCCGCCGTTGATCCGATCCAACTGCTCGGAAAGGAGGTCTAGCTTTGGACAAGTTCGTCACGTTCCAGGCGCTCCAGGACATGGCCGTCCTCGTGTCGGTGCTCGTGGTCCTCGTCCAGTTCACCAAGGACCTGGTCGACCACGTCTACAAGTTCCCCACGCGCTACCTCGTATTCATCTTCGCCTTCACGATCATCCTCCTGAACGCGCTCGGCGCCGGCCAGTTCACGGGCATCGCGGTCGTGCTCGTCATCCAGCTCGTCGTCGCCATAGCCATCAACGCCGTCATCGCGAGCCTGGCCGCCATGAAGGTCTACGAATCCGCGGTTGCGTCCGCAGTCAGCTCGGCCGCGCGGGGTGCCGGCCCGCCCGTCCCGGCGGTCCCCGTCGCGCCAACACTTACTGGTGGAGCTTTGGAAACCTCCCCGCCTCAACCCCAGGGCCCGTAACCTCCCCGGGCCCGATCACCTCCCGCAGGGGGACCGGTGAACGGTCCCCCTGTGGCGTTCTAGCTGGCCATGCTTGTCAAGCCAAGAACTAGACCGACACCGGCAGGAAAAGGAGCCCCGCGGGAAGAACCTTCCAAGACGGATGTCCTGATGCCCCAAACCCAAGGGGGGTGCTGAAGTGCCGACAGACAGTGACCGGTCCAACCCCAAGCCTTGGATGCAGAGGTTGTATGTTCCGTCCTATTCCGTCAGTGAGGCAGCTCGATATGCCCAAACTCCACGATCCAGCGTTTCGTATTGGCACTATTCCCCGGGCCCGGGCCCATTGCTCCCGGGCAAGGCCGAACATGATCGGCTCTCATACCTTCAGTTGGTTGAAGTGGCTTTCGTGGCTGGCTTCAGGCGATGCGGGGTGAAGCTTCCGGCCATCAGGCGGGCCCGGGCCTATCTATGCGAACGATTCCAAACCGACTATCCCTTTGCCTTTCACAAATTCATGACAGACGGCGTTCACGTGCTGGTTGACCTCGAAAAATGGGAGAAGGATGAGGCGGGTCCAACGGCCAGGCGCGTAATCGTGACCGACGAGGGGGGGCAGCTCGCCTGGCACCGCATCTTAGCCGACCGATTTAAGGAGTTTGTCTACGAGGACTCGCTGGCCCTCAAGTGGTTCGTGCGGGGCAAGGAGTCCCCGATACTAATAGACCCGAGAGTTGCCTTCGGAACACCGAGCGTACGCGGAGTCCCCACCTGGGCTATCAAGGAAAGTTGGAAGGCGGGTGAATCTCTAGAGGGAATCCAAGGGAACTATCAAATCCCGGAAAACGAGATCCGCGTAGCCCTTGAGTTCGAAAACGTGCCCCTGGCTGCATAGATGATCTTCTTCTTCGACCGGTGCATCGGTCTGTATGTGCCGACCGAGCTGAGACGAAGGGGCGTAGAGGTCAAAATCCACGGCGAGGTATTCAAGGATGACACGGAAGACGATGAATGGCTGGCCGAGGTGGGCAGCCGTGGCTGGGTTGTCGTTGGCAAAGACTACAAATTCCACCTAAGGGCTAATGAACTGGCAGCCATCGTGCAACACAAGGTCGGCTGCTTCTATCTGGGAACCGGTCACATGATGAAGGAAGAGTTGTTGGCGCTGTTTCGCAAGAAGTACCAGGATATTTACATCGCAGCGCTACGAACGACTCGCCCGTTTATCTTCAAAGTGCCCAAGGCTGGTTCGTTGGCCCAGATAGCTCTGCCATCGGTACCGCAGGCAATCGCGGAAATCGCCTCGACCGCTGAGAATCCCCCTGGGACCTGTTGAACGGGTCCTTTCGCGTCGGCGGGGTAGGACAAGCCGTTAGGATGCCCCGGCCCTCGACGGAACCGGGGCGATTTCCAACCCTACGGGCTCGGAGGCAGGTCTACCTCCAGAACGGGGTCCGGTTCGTCCTGGGGCGTCGTAGGGCGTCTGGGAGGCCATCCTGATTAGACGGTTTGCCGACGGACGATTGCACATGAAATAAGGGTCTGGCTGCGGAGATTTGGAGCGTCCTTCTAATCATTTTGCCAATCATCTTAGCGGGATTAGGAGTTACTAGCCGCTACAAGGAAGGACAACCACACACCAAAAGGCCTGCTCACACTGACTAATCGGGTCTAGCCGCACCCCGCCGAAGCCGCCCTCCTGAGACTCACATTCAAGAGGTCGCTGGTTCGATCCCAGTACCGCCCACAAACGAAAGGCGAGCTTCGCAGGGGTTTGCGAGGCCCGCCTTTTGCTATCTGTTGGCTGCCGAGAGCCCTTTTCTAACCGTTTGCTAATCATCGCCCTTCGGGGTGATGCCCTTGACCACCTCGGAGATCGCCTGTCGGGTCGCCCCGGCCAGGACATGGCCGTAGATGTTCGCCGTCGTGGAGATGTTCTCATGGCCGAGGATGGCACTCGCGAGCTTGAGCCCGGCCGTCGGGATGACCATCGTGGCGAAGGTGTGCCTGAGGTCGTGGAAGCGAAAGCCCGGGAGGCCGGCCCTGGCGAGCTGCAGCTTGAACCGCTCGTCCAGGTACCGCGGGCTCGTGGGGCGGCCGGCCAGGCCGGTGAAGACGAGGCCGTTTTCCTGGTACTCGACGTCCCAGAAGACCTTCTCCTTGGCCTGCGAGGCCCGGTGTTCCTTGAGGACTTCGACTGCCTCGGCCGGCAGCTCGATGACCCGCCGGCCCTTGGCTGTCTTTGGCGGTTGCAGCGTGGGATGGCCCTGGAGGTCGACCAAGGACTGGGTCACCCGGAGGAAAGCGAGGTCGAGATCGACGTCCTGCCACCTGAGACCGAGGAGTTCCCCCCGCCTCAACCCGGTGACGAGGGCGAGGTAGTAGAGGGCGTAGAGACGGTCGCCCTGAGTCGAGTCGAGGAACCTCCTGGCCTGCTCGACCTTCATCGCGGCGACCGCCTTGGGCTCGACCTTTGGCGTCGTGACGAGGTCCAGCACGTTGCGGGAGACCAGGTTCCACTTCACGGCTTGGCCGAGCGCGATCCTGAGGACGGAATGGATGTAGCGGACGGAGAGGCGGCTGAGGTGCCCGGGCTTGCCGTCCGCCCGGGGCCCGGCCAGTTTATCCGCGTAGAGCTTCTGGATTCGTGCCGGCGTCAACCTGACCAGGGCGACCGGGCCGATCTCGGGTATGACGTGGTTCCTGATCGTCGTCTCGTAGCTTGCGAAGGTGGTCGGCCGGACGTTCGGCTTCGCGACCTCGCCCAGCCAGCGGGTCAGGAACTCGGCGACGGTCAGGCGGGCGGGTTCCTCGGCCCGGATGCCGGCGTTGAAGTCGGCAACCTTCTGCGCAAGGAGCTTCTGGGCCTCGCGCTTCGGGCCGTGGGCCGTGAACCACTTCTGCTTAAAGCGCCCGCCCTCGCGCCAGGACAGGACCACGCTCCAGGAGTCCTTCGACCGGCGGCGGATGTGGCCTTTCACGGCCGGTCACCCCGGAGGTCCGCCGTCGCCTTTCGGAGGTCTGCGAGAGCAGCGTCGAGGTTGGACTTTAGGATGACCATGGCGACGAAGCCGGCTACGAGCATCAGCCCAAGGGCTCCGAGCGAGCCGATAACAACGGTTCGGCGAGGAAGGTCAATCGAAATGGGGTAAGTCGGGGCCGGGATCGCGGATGACTTGGGTGGGAAAATAGGGTAAGGCCGCCCATACGCGTCCAAGGGATTCCCAGCCTGGCGAACCCGCAGGTTATGGACACTCCATTGAAGGTCCTCGTCCGATCGTATCTGGTCCACCGTGGATTGATAGAGTTTCTTGCCGAGTTCGCTGACCTGTTTCTCGACGCTCGCTTCCGACCAGGCCAGAGCACCCAAGGCCCCGAGCGAGAGCACCATCAAGACCCCCATAGCCACGAAGAACCAGACACCGGATCGCATCTTGGCGGCCATCGCCTAGTCCCCCTCTTGGCGCTTGTGCGCCTGCTTTGTAGTTGCTGGCAGCAGGAAAAGGTAGGCAATCGCGCAGCTATCCGCAAGAAGCAGGAACCACCACGCGCCGGTGGCCGCCCGCCGAACACTGACACGCTCGACCTCCCATTGTTTCTCCTGTTCCGGCGTCGGGTAGCGATCCAGAACTGCCGCTACGGCGGTCGCCTTCGGAAGTGGCCGTGTGAAGCCGGAAGGGGGCGACTTCGGAGCCGACTGGGTTAACCCGATACTGGGATGCTGCACCAGCCAATCAGTGGGCGGCGAAGTGAGGAGGACCAGCCTCTTGTCGGCGGGCTTCTCAAGAAGATAGTCCAGCCAGACATCGCCGGTCCAAGTGTCGCACTTATAGCGCACAACGGGCTGGCCGCCGAGGTCCCTCCACCGTAGCGCGCCAACAAGAACGAGCGCGGCCAGGACGAGCAGGCATAGCGCGAGAGACTTGACCCGTTTCTTGTCCAAGCCCTGCGCCCTCCTTATCGCGGCGGATTACACACGGAGCACGGCGTGTATCCTCGGGCCTTCGCGTCCCTGAGGCTGGTCGGGATGCGGCTCTTGCTCAGATAGCTGCAGCCGGAGAGCGGACTGCTTCACGCTCAACACCTCCCGTGTCGTCGAGCCCATGGCCGGCAACAAAACGGCCCGGCATCCCACGGGGGACGGCGGGCCGGCCGTTCACTTTTCGCTCCGCTTGGGGAACGGATGGTCACGGGGTTCGCGGGGCTTGCCTGACTTTCGAGGTTCAGTCTTGGCTTGCGCCTGGGCGACGTTGATGACCCTGTAGGCCCCAGCCCGAATCTCCAGGTATGCGGCCCCCGGGTCCCAGACCAACCGGACCCTTGTCAGGGGGCATCACCTCCCTCAGGCATTATTGCCTAAGGAAGGCTTTTGTCAGTGGAGCGGAAATTCCTCCCTGTGTCCAAAGGTCGG
>JAJZPE010000005.1 GCA_021811325.1 Bacillota bacterium | reverse complement strand
CCGCGGCGGCGGGGATGAAGGGCGCGGAGGTTTTTCCGCCGCGGGGGTCGAAACCAGTCCCCATGAGCCAGCCGCTGAAGGCCGAAGAAGCCCTCAAAGAATTCGAGCGCGGGCAGTTCCGCCCGGTCTACCTGCTCTACGGCGAGGAGACCTTCCTCTTCGACGAGTTGATTGGCCTGGCCCGGCAGAAGTTGACGCCGCCCGGGCTCGAGGATTTCAACCTCAACAAGCTCGACGGGGCCGCGGCCGACGGGCGGGACATCGCCGCCGCCGCCGAGACCCTGCCGTTCATGGCCGACCGGCGCCTCGTGCTGGTCATCGAGGCCCGCTTCTTCCGCCCCGGACGCCGCAAGGCCTCGGCCGCCCGCGGCGCGGCCGACGACGAGGGCGACGCCGCCGAGGCCGCCGATGAGGCGGGGGAGGGCCAAAGCGCGGACCGCGCCGATGCCCGGGGCTCAGGCGACGGGGAGGACGCCGGCGACGAAGGTGCCGGCGATCACGCCCTCCTTAATTACCTGGCCAACCCGTCCCCGACCACCTGTCTCATCTTCACCCTGACCAGCGACCGCGAGCGGCGGCTTCCCGACCCCGACCGGCGCCGCAAGGTCACCAAGGCCGTGGAGAAGGCCGGCGCCCTCGTCCAGTGCGCCAGACTCAAGGATTGGCAGGCCGCCCGCTGGGCCGCCGACCGGGCCAAGCGGCTGGGGAAGAAGCTCGACCAGAACGTGGCCCTGGAACTGGTCCACACGGTCGGCGAAGACCTCCGGACGGTCGCCTCGGAGCTGCAGAAGCTGGCCCTCTATGCCGGAGACGGCCCGGCCATCACCGCCGGGGACATCGCCGCCGTGGCCTCGCCGACGGCCGAGCGCCGCGTGTGGGACCTCCTCGACGCCCTCGGCTACCGCCGGCGCGGCGAGGCCCTGGACCTCCTCCGGGCCCTCCACCGGCAGGGCGTCTACCCGCTGGCCGTGATGGGTCTCGTCACCATGCAGCTGCGGCGCCTGTTGAGGGCGCGCGCCTTGATGGACGCGGGGAAGGACCCGGCCGCCGTGACCGCCGCCCTGGGGCTCCAGCCGTTCCTGGCCTCGCGCCTCGTCGAACAGGCCCGCGGCTTCACGACGGCCGAACTGACGGCCGCCCTGACCCGCGTCTTCGAGACCGACCTGAAGATAAAGACGACCGAGGTCGATCCGGCCCTGGCCGTCGAGTTGCTCCTGCTGGAACTGGTCTGACCCGCCGGCCCGGCGCCGACGGCGGAAAAGCCCCGGGGGTTCGAACCCCCCGGGGCTTGTTGTCCCTCGGGACCGGGACGGGTCGAGGGTCGAGGGCCCACCCGTCTCAGGGCGCGGCGACCTTCTCCTCGGCGATCTTCTTCTCCACGGGCGGCTCCGGCGCCGGCGCGGTCTTCTTGCGCGTGCGGGCGGCCCGTTTCGGCTTTGTCTTGGTCAGTGGGACGAGGGCCTTGGCCAACCGCGACTTATGCCTGGAGCCGGCGTTCTTGTGGATGACCCCCCGCCCGACGGCGTTGTCCATCGCGCTTTGGGCCTGGAGCAGTAGCCCCTGGGCCTTGGGCAGGTCTTTCTGGGCTACGGCCGCCCCATACTGCTGGACCAGACCACGAATCCGGCTACGGACCCCAACGTTGGTGTTTCTCTTTCTCTCGGATGTCCGGGCTCTCTTGGACGCCGACTTGATGTTGGCCAAATCCGTTTCACCCCCTTGTAGATTTTACCATGCTGGACTGGGTGGGCGCAAGTTTCGGCCGGCCTCGGCGCCGGGACCGTCGGCGAGCGCGGACGCATAAACCGGGCCCACCGAGGGCAGCCTAGAGCTGGAAAAGCATGACTGTCAGTCCAGCCTAGAGGGGGTGAAAGCCGGTGCTTGGAGCGATTGTACGGTTCGTTGTCTCGGCCCTGGTGCTCTTGTTCGTGCAGTACATCGTCCCTGGTTTCCGGATCGCCGGATTTTGGAACGCGCTGTTGGCCGCCTTGGTCATCGCGGCCATCGGTTGGGTCATCGAAGCCATCCTCGGCCGCCGTGTCTCGCCACAAAGCCGCGGCCTGGTGGGCTTCGTGGTCTCCGCCGTAGTCATCTACCTGGCGCAGTTCCTGGTTCCGACGATGCGGGTGAGCATCATCGGAGCGCTGCTGGCGGCCCTGGTCATCGGGGTCATCGATGCCCTGGTACCTACGGAACTCCGTGGCTGACGCGCGGCCCGAGTAACCCGAGCGACCGACGCTACCGCCTTCAAACCCCGGCGCCTGGCCGAACCGCCAGGCCGTCCGGGGTTCTTGTCGCCGGGGGTCGTCCCTGCCGGGTCATATCGGGCTTCGTCCCTCATAGGATAGGCTACATGGGGGTGACGGGGCTTGGCCCACGGCGCGTGGAAAAAGGCCCGGGTGGATGTTCCCGGGCTGGGCCGCATCCACCCCGGATGGCTCTTGGTCTACGTCCTCGTTTGCGTGGCTACCGTCGGGTTGCTCGTCGATGAACCGCGGCTGCTCGCCGTTGGCCGGCCGCCGGCGACGGACGGGCCCGCCGGCCTTCACGGGGCGGTCATCGGCGAAGAGGCCGTTCCGGCCATGGCTTCCGCCGGCAAGAGCGAAGCCCCAGCCCCGGCGGCGCAACCGGAGGACGATGTCTGGCACCGCCTGCAGAAACGAGTCTTCCGGGAGATCATCGACAACACCATCCCCCTCATCGGCCTGGACCAATCGGGCCGGGCACCGGCGCAGAACCGCGGGCTGCTCGCCCAGGCGGCGAGTTACTTCCTGGGCTTCGAACCGACCGACCCTCTGTCACTCCTAAGGGCCGGCGTGCCCCTGCTCGAACAGGTCGAACTGGTCAGCGCCGACAGCGGCGAAGAGGTGGTCCCCCCGGTGGTCGCGCCGGCCACTTCGACCACGCCCGGGCCGCCGGCGGCGAATGGGACCGACCCGCTGGTCCTGGGGCAGAAGGTCGAGGTGGCCATCTACAGCACGCACTCCTCGGAGTCGTTCCTGCCCGACCTGGTGGCCTCGGGACGGCCTTACCAGCCCAACGCCTACACCAGCGACCAGCGGTTGAACGTGATCCGGGTCGGCGAGGAACTGGCCCGCGAGCTGTATTCGCGGTACGGCCTGGGCGTCGTGCAGGTCCGCGTGCCCCACGACGCGGACGGCTACCTCGGCGCCTACACCCGTTCGGCGACCACCGTCCAGAGCCTCCTGAAAGACTACCCCACCCTCAGGCTGATCATCGACTTGCACCGCGACTCCTCGGCGCGCAAGGACACGGTCCTACGGGTCGACGGGCGGGACGTGGCCCGGGTGATGCTGATCATCGGGAGCGGCGGGCGGTCGCTTCGTCAACCCAACTGGCAGAAGAACTACGCCGTCGCCAAGAACCTGGTGGCGGAGGTCGAGCGGCTGTATCCCGGCCTCTCGCGGGGGATTGCGGTCAAGGCCGACCGCTATAACCAGCACCTCTCGCCCAACGCCGTCCTCATCGAGATAGGCGGGCCGGAGAACTCCCTCGACGAGGAGCTGCGGACGGCCAAGTTGATGGCCAGGGCCGTCGCCGGGTTGCTCAAGGGCCAGAGCGGCCAGACCGCCCAGGGCGGCCGGTGAGGGCCCCTTCGTCGGGTGGGCGCCTCGCCGGAAGTGCCCCCTTGCTTTTCACGCATAGTCCCGGCCGGGGATTGGCACTTTATCCCTAGTATGCCCGATCGTCCCAAGACCGCGGTCATCCTGCTGGCCGTCATCCTTCTCCTGCAGGTCGGCCTGGGCACGGCCGAAGACGGGATAACCGCCCTGACCGGCCGCCGTCAGGTCGGACGAGCCCTCAGTCTCGCCCGGCCGGCGCCGGGCCATTACGCTTTGTCCCTCTTCGGGCACGATTATCGCTGGTCCGAGCGGTTGGCGGGGCTCGGTTTCGAGGCCGGCGCCGGCGACCGGCCCGGCCTGGCCCTGTTCATCCCGGGCCACGGACCGGCCGGAGGTGCGAGCCGGAGCTTCTTCACCGGCCGCGTCTGGCTCGGCTCGGTCGAGGCCTGGCGCGAAGCCGTCGGCCGTTGCCTCGAAGCCTTGCGCCGGGCCCTTGGTGGCGGGCCGGGGACGGACCCGCCGGCTCGCCTGCCGAGCCCCGGCCTTGCTTGCGTTTCCGGCTCCGGTGTATAATCTAGCTGTATTTTGCTAATCCCGAGAGAAAGGGATTTTCTTTATGCCCAATGACCGTCCCGTCCCCCAGGACCACTTGAGGAACTTCTGCATCATCGCCCACATCGATCACGGCAAGTCGACCCTGGCCGACCGCATCCTCGAGGTGACCGGGGCCATCGCCGCCCGCGAGATGCAGGACCAGGTCCTCGACCAGATGGACCTGGAGCGTGAGCGCGGCATCACCATCAAGGCGACCGCCGTGAACCTGACCTACCACGCCCGCGACGGGCAGGCCTATGTCCTCAACCTCATCGACACCCCGGGCCACGTCGATTTCTCGTACGAGGTCTCGCGCAGCCTCGCCGCCTGCGAGGGAGCGCTCCTGGTGGTCGACGCCACCCAGGGCATCGAGGCCCAGACCCTGGCCAACGCTTACCTGGCCATGGAGCACGACCTGGTCCTCGTCCCGGTCATCAACAAGATCGACCTGCCCAGCGCCGACGTAGAGCGTGTGAAGGGCCAAATCAAGGATGTCCTCGGCCTCGACCCGGCGGAGGCCATCGCCGTTTCGGCCAAGGCAGGCCGGGGCATCGACGAGGTCCTCGAGGCTGTCGTCAAGCGCATCCCGCCGCCGGCCGGCGGCCGGGAGGCGCCCTTGCAGGCCCTCATCTTCGATTCGCACTACGACTCCTATAAGGGCGCCATCAGTTACGTCAGGGTCTTCAACGGGAGCGTGCGGAAGGGCCTCCGGATGAAGATGATGTCCACCGGCAAGGACTTCGAGGTCAGCGAGGTCGGGGTCTTCAGGCCGGCCATGACCCAGGTCGACGAGCTCCCCACGGGCCACGTCGGCTACATCGCCGCCGGCGTCAAGAACGTGGCCGACACCCGGGTCGGCGACACCATCACCACCGCCGACCGCCCGGCCGCGGCCCCGTTGCCCGGCTACCGCAAGGCGACGCCGATGGTCTACTGCGGGCTCTACCCGGTCGAGCCGACCGACTACGAGCCTTTGCGTGAGGCCCTGGAGAAATTGCAGCTCAACGACGCCGCCCTGGTGTATGAGCCGGAGACCTCGGCCGCCCTCGGCTTCGGCTTCCGCGGGGGCTTCCTCGGGCTGCTCCACATGGAGATCGTCCAGGAGCGGCTGGAACGCGAGTACGGGCTGGACCTGGTGACCACCGCCCCGAACGTGGTCTACCGGGTGATCATGACCGACGGGACGGTCCGGATGATCGACAACCCGGTGGACATGCCCACCCCCGACCGCCTCGTCGAGATCCAGGAGCCATACGTCAAGGCCAGCCTGATAACCCCGACCGACTACCTCGGCCCGCTGATGGACCTGTGCCGCGAGCGGCGCGGGGTCTTCGTGACCATGGAGTACATCGATACGGCGCGGGTCGAGCTGACCTACGAACTCCCCCTCGGGGAGATCATGTTCGATTTCTTCGACCAGTTGAAGTCGAGGAGCCGCGGCTACGCCTCGCTCGACTACGACTTCCTCGCCTACCGCTCCGGCGACCTGGTCCGGATGGACCTCCTCATCAACGAGGAGCCGGTCGACGCCCTGTCGGTCATCCTCCATCGGGACAAGGCGCTGGTCCGGGCGCGGGCCCTGACCGAGAAGCTCAAGGAGGTCATCCCCAGGCACCTCTTCGAGATCCCGGTCCAGGCGGCCATCGGCCGGACAATCATCGCCCGGGAGACGGTCAAGGCCATGCGCAAGGACGTCCTGGCCAAGTGCTACGGCGGCGACGTCACCCGCAAGCGCAAGCTCCTCGAAAAGCAGAAGGAAGGCAAGAAACGGATGAAGCGGGTCGGCCAGGTCGACCTGCCGCAGGAGGCCTTCATGGCCGTCCTGAAGATCGAGTGAGCCAGACCATCGGCGGTGGGGCCGCTCCCGCCGGCCTCTACGTCCACGTCCCCTTTTGCCTCCGAAAGTGCAACTACTGCGACTTCGTCTCGCTGCCCATCGGCCGGGCCGGAGCGGCGGGACTGGTCAGGCCCTACTTCGCGGCCGTGCGCCGCGAGGCCGACCGGCGCGCCCCGGAGCTTGCCGGCCGCGCCATCGAGGGCGTCTACTTCGGCGGCGGCACGCCGACGACCATCGAACCTCGTGAGTTGGCCGGCCTCCTCGAGCACCTGTCCGCGCGCTACGCCGTCGAGCCCCGGGCCGAGGTGACCGTCGAGGCCAACCCCGGGACGGTCGACGCCGCCCGCCTGGGAGACCTGCGGGCGGCCGGCTTCAACCGCCTTAGCCTTGGGGCGCAGGCCTTCCAGGACCGCCTCCTGGCCCGCCTCGGGCGGGCCCACGACGCCGCGGCCATCAAGGCCGCCGTGGCCGCCGCCCGCGCCGCCGGCTTCACCGACCTGAACCTCGACCTCATCTACGGCCTGCCCGGTCAGACCGCCGACGACTGGCGCGCGACCCTGCGGGCCGCCGTCGCCCTTGAACCGGAACATCTCGCCGCCTACGCCCTCAAGGTCGAGCCGGGGACGCCGTTCCACCGCGACCAGGCCGCCGGCCGCCTGGACCTCCCGGGCGAGGACGCCGAGGCGGCCATGTACGAGGACGCCCGGGAGGCCATGGCCGTCGCGGGCTACGAGCACTACGAGCTATCCAACTGGGCGCGCCCCGGGAGCCGCTCCCGGCACAACCTCCTCTACTGGCGCAACCGCGACTACGCCGGCCTCGGCGCAGCGGCCTGGTCCCACCTGGGGGCGCGCCGCCGCGGCAACGTCGGCGACGTCGCCGGCTATATCCACCTCGTCGAGGCCGGGGCCGACCCCGTCGGCGAGGCCGAGGAACTGGACCCGCGCCGGGCCGCCGGTGAGGCCGCCTTCTTGGCCCTGCGGCTCATCGAGGGGCTGTCGCTGGCCGAGTTCGCCGCTGAGCACGGCCGGAGCCTCGAAGACCTCTTCCCCGGGGCCATCGGCCGGGCCACGGCGTCGGGCCTGGCCGCCCGTGAGGGCGACCGGCTGCGCCTGACCGGGCGCGGGCTGCTCCTGGCCAATCAGGTCTTTCAGGAGTTCGTTGACTGACGCCGACTCTCCGGTAAGGGTGGCCGCGCGCGCCTTGGTGATCGCCGGGGCCCGCTAAGCTGACGGACGCAGCGATGACTTCTCGTCTTGCCCGGCCAGCCGTTTACGCGCGGCGTTACCACGGACGTGGATCACGGTGATGAAGTCCAGCCCCCAGTGGCTGAAAACGTGGCCAGCTTGATCGCCGTGGTCGTGCCTTGACAGGGTTTCCTGGTGATGCTATGTTCTATCTTAGGGTTGGCACTCGCCGGGCGGGAGTGCTAGAGTGAAGAACCGTCCGACGATTTGCCAAATGCAGGCTCCACTAAGGTTTGCGCGACGAACGGCTCACCCGAGCCCCGCGGGAGGGAAGAGGATGCCTGAGACGGCGCAACGCCTGGACCCCAGGAAACGGGCCATCCTCATGGCCCTGGTCGAGGACTACATCCGGACGGGTGAGCCGGTCGGTTCCCTGGCTCTGCTCGCCCGCCACGACCTGGGGGTCAGCCCGGCCACCATCCGCAACGAGACGGCCGAGCTGGACACCCTGGGCTACCTGCAGCAGCCGCACACCTCGGCCGGGCGCGTCCCGTCCAGCCGGGGTTACCGCTTTTACGTCGACTCCCTCACCCACCCCGAGGACCTCGAGGACGTCGAGGCCCGCTGGATAAGGGAGGCCTACGACAGCCCGCGCGACGCTGAGACCCTCATCCAGCAGACGGCCCGGCTGGTCTCGGAGGCCACCAGCTACACGGCGATGGTCCTCGGGCCGCGTTACGCCAGGGCCGTCTTCCGCGACCTCAAGCTGGTCCGGCTGCCCGGCGACCGCCTGTTGATGGTCCTCTCGACCGACGTCGGCCTGGTCGAGCACCGGGTCATCGACCTCCCCGAAGGCCTCACCGACGAGGACCTCACCGGGGTCTCCCGCAGCCTCAACGAGATTCTGCGCGGGATGATCCTCGGCAAGCTGACCCGCGGCTTCGTCCGCTCGCTGAACGCCGGGTCGACGGGCCGGCGGAGCCTCATCAGCACCATTTTCGACGCCCTCGGCCGCGCCGGGCAGGCCGACGCGGAGGACAAGGTCTACCTCGGCGGCACGGCCAACATCCTGAGCCAGCCGGACTTCGGCGACCTTGACGTCGTCCGCGACCTGCTCGGCTTCCTGGAGCGCGAGCACCTGGTGTCGGCGCTGCTCAGCGAACCCCAAGCCGGCCCCGTGCAGGTCTACATCGGCGAGGAGAATCCCTATCAGGAGCTGCAGAGCTGCAGCCTGGTCATGGCCGCCTATGGGGCCGGCGAGCGGGTCATGGGGGCCGTCGGCGTCCTCGGCCCGACCCGCATGCGCTATGGCCATGTCATGTCCGTCGTCAGCTACGTCTCCGGGCAATTGACCGACGTCCTCACCCGCCAGATGCGGCGGTGACGGGCGTTTCCCACGCGGTGTCCATCAAGGAGGGCCCTGATTGTCCAACGTCAAGCAGATCTCCAGCGGCTCTGAAGTCGACGAGCGGTTGGCCGCGCTGTTCACCAACGCCAACGCCGTGCGGGCCATCGCCTCGGCGGTCGAGGGCACCATCGGGCCGAAGGGCCTCGACACGATGCTCGTCGACCGCTTCGGCGAGGTGGTCATCACCAACGACGGCATCACCATCCTGACCCGCATGGAGGTCAACCACCCGGCCGCCCGGATGGTCATCAACACCGCCAAGGCCCAGGAGGAGGAGGTCGGCGACGGGACGACCACGGCCACGATCATGGCCGGCGCGCTCCTCGGAGAGGGGGTCAACCAGGTGTCCCGCGGCGTCCCGGTGACCCGGGTCATCGACGGCGTCCGCTACGGTATCAAGAAGGCCGTCGACCTCATCAAGGAAAAGGCCATCAAGGTCAACGGCCTCGACGACCCGCTCCTCCGGCGGGTGGCCCTCATCGCCGGCCGCGAGCACGAGGACATCGCCGACCTGGTGGTCGGCGCGGCCCGGATGATCGGGCCCGAGAAGCTCGTCGAGACCCATTTCAAACTGGCCGACACGGTCATCTCCGAGGAGGGCGCGGAGAACGAGGTCTTCCTCGGGGTGATCATCGACAAGGAACGCCTCAACAAGCAGATGCCGAAGGACATCCGGGACGCCCGCGTCCTCATCGTCGACGACGCCCTTGAGCCTGAGGAGATCGAGGACGAGGCCCTCTCGACCGAAGCCGGTTTCGCCCGTTACATGGAACTCCAGGACGAGTTCCGGAAGAACCTGAGGAAGCTCGTGGGCCTCGGGGTCACCGTCGTCCTGGTCGACCGCGGGGTCGACGACGCGGCCGATGAACTGCTCACCGACGCCGGCGTCCTGGTCCTCAGCCGTGTCTCGTCACGCGAGCTCCGCAAGGCGGCCGAGCACAGCGGGGCCAGGATGGTCAAGCGGACGGCCCTCAAGAAGGAGCCCGACGAGATTGAGCGCTACCTTGGCCGGGCCGACCGGGTCTACGAGGATGAGAAACTCGAGCAGGTCCGCATCGTCGGCGGCAAAGGGAAGCCGATGGCCACCATCCTCGTCGGCGCGGCCACCGAAGAAGTCGTCGGCGAGCGTGAGCGCATCGCCAAAGACGCCGCCTCGTCGGTCCAAGTGGCCTTCAAAGCCGGGGTGGTCCCCGGCGGCGGGGCCATCGAGCTGGCCGTCGGGCGCGAGCTGGCCAAGCACCGCGACGGGGCCAAGGGGATGAGCGTCTACGGCCTCGACTGCGTCGTCGAGGCCCTCAAGAAGCCGCTGGCCCAGATCGTCGGCAACGCCGGCTTCAACCCGTTGGAGAAGGTCGGCGACGTCATCGCCGCGCAGACCCGCCGCAAGCGCGACTCGCTGGCCGTCAACTGCGACACCGGGGACATCGCCGACATGCTCGACCTCGGCGTGGTCGACCCGGCCCTGGTCAAGATCCACGCCCTCAAGGCCGCCGGCGAGATCGCCGAGGCCATCCTGAGGATCGATACGATCATCAAGATGAAGGAGCAGAAGGACCTGGCCGCCGCGGGCTCCTCGGGCGCATCCGGCGAGGACTTCTCGAAGAGCTTCTAGACCGCCCCGGCGGTGGAATCCCCGGCGGTGGAATCCCCGGCGGGGAATCACCGGCGAAGGGCTCGAGGAGGTCTTGGGTGTGAGCGAGGGGCCCAGCCTCGAGGCGGTCGCCGCCTACCTGGCCGGCGAGTTCCAGGCCCGCGAGGGCATCGACCTGCGGGGCGACCGGCGCGCCTGGGGCCAGCTGCTCGACGCCGCCCGGCGGGTGCTGGCCGACCTCGAACGGCGGCCGGTGACCAACGTCAACCTCCCCTGCATCATCTCCGACGCCGCGGGGCCGCGCCACCTCGACGTGACCGTGACCCGGCGGGTCCTGGCCGGCCTGTGACGGCGGCCACCACTTGACCAAAGGAGTTGCGCCCCCTGATGGCCGACAAGAGAGACTACTATGAAGTCCTGGGGGTCGAGAGGTCGGCCGATCAGGATGAGATAAAGCGCGCTTATCGTCGGCTGGCCAGGCAGCATCACCCGGACGCCAATCCGGGCGATCCCTCGGCCGGCGAGCGTTTCAAGGAGATCAACGAAGCCTACGAGGTCCTCAGCGACGCCGAGAAGCGGTCCCGCTACGACCAGTTCGGCCACGCCGGGTTGGGGCGCGGGGCCGATGGCGGTGTCGGCGGCGGCGACTTCGGGCCCTTCGGCGACCTGGGCGGCATCTTCGACGCCTTCTTCGGCGGCGCCCGGAGCCAGGGCCGGCGCGGCCCGGAGCCGGGGGCCGACCTCCGCTACGATCTGGAACTCTCCCTCGAGGAAGCGGCCGGCGGGGTGGCCCGGGAGATCCAGTTCAACCGCTGGGACACCTGTCCCATCTGCGGCGGCAGCGGGGCCAAGCCGGGGACCAAGCCGGTCACCTGCGACAAGTGCCACGGGACGGGCGAGCTCCGTCTCACCCAGAGCGGCTTCTTCGGCCAGTTCGTGAACATCCGGCCCTGCGACCGCTGCGGCGGCACCGGCCACATCGTCGAGACGCCGTGCCCCGACTGCAAGGGCAAGGGCCGCGTCTACCGGCCGCGGAAGCTCGAGGTCAAGCTGCCCCCCGGGGTCGACGACGGCTCGCGCCTGCGGCTGCAGGGCGAGGGCGAGGGTGGGCCGCGCGGCGGCCCGGCCGGCGACCTCTACGTGGTCGTCGGCATCCGCCCGCACCCCGTCTTCAAGCGCGACGGGACCGAGATCTACTGCGACGTGCCCGTGGGCTTCGTCCAGGCCGCCCTGGGCGCCGAGGTCGAGGTCCCGACCCTCGATGGCCGGACCGCGCTGAAGATTCCCGAGGGCACGCAGACCGGGACGGTCTTCCGCCTCAAGGGGAAGGGCATGCCCAGCCTGCGCGGCTATGGCCGCGGGGACCAGCACGTCAGGGTGGTCATCCAGACGCCGAAGCGCCTGACGCCCGAGCAGCGCCAAGCCCTCCTCGACTTCGCCCGGGCCGGCGGCGAGGACGTGCCGGGGGCCGGGCCCGGTGGCGCGCCCGGGGCCGGGTGGTTCAAGCGAAGGGGGTCCGCCAAGTGAAGTGGACCGAGGTCAGGGTGCGGGTGGCCGCCGAGGCCGTCGAGGCCGCGTCCAACGCGCTCATCGAAGAGGGGGCCGGTGGCGTTGCCATCCAGGACCCCTCTCTTGTTGACCGTGTCAAGAGGGGCTGGATCTGGGAGGAGGACGGGGCGGGCGTCGTCGCCGCCGCCGAGGGCGCGACCTCGCCCGCCGGCCGCGAGATGACCGTCGTCGCCTACTACCCCACGACCGAGCGGCTCGCTCCGCGCCTGGCGCGCCTCCGCGAACGCCTCCGCGACATGGCCCGCTGCGGGCTCGACCTCGGGGCCGGCGAACTGGTCACGACCGAGGTCGACGACCGCGACTGGGCCGATGCCTGGAAGGCCTACTTCAAGCCGCGCCGTCTGGGCCGGCGGATGGTCATCCGGCCGAGCTGGGAAGAATACGAGGCCGGCCCGGACGATCTGGTCATCGTCATCGACCCGGGGACGGCCTTCGGCACGGGAACGCACGCCACCACCGCCGGTTGCCTCCTCTTTCTCGAGGAGACGATGGCCGGCGGGGAGCGCGTGATCGACTGCGGGACCGGTTCGGGCATCCTCGCCGTGGCCGCGGCCAGGCTGGGCGCCGCTTTCGTCGAGACCGTGGACAACGACGAGGCCTCGGTCATCGCCGCCAAGGCCAACGCCCGGGACAACGGCGTGGCCGACCGTGTGTCCGTGACCTTCGGCGACGGGGGCGCTTTCCTCGACCGCTTCGCGGCCGGTTCGATCGACCTCGTTACCGCCAACCTCGTGGCCGACCTGCTCGTCCGGCTTGCCCCGGCGTTCGCGCGGGCCCTCCGGCCGGGCGGGCTGGTCATCGGCTCGGGCATCGTCAACACCCGCCTGGATGACGTGGATGAAGCCTTCGCCCGGGCGGGGCTGACCATCGTCGACCGAAAGACCGAGGGCGACTGGGTGACCGTCCTCGCCGCCAGGGCGGGCGACGGCCCGGCCGGGCGGCGCCCGCGGGTGGCCGTCACCACCCTGGGCTGCAAGGTCAACCAGTACGACAGCGAGACCCTTCTGGGCCTCTTCACGCGGGCCGGCTACGACGTGGTCCCGGCCCACGAGGAGGCCGACGTCTATGTCATCAACACCTGCGTCGTCACCGGCCGGGCGGCGGCGAAGTCGCGCCGACTGGTCCACCGCGTGGCCCGCGACCACCCGGGGGCCGTCGTCGCCGTCGCCGGCTGCTATCCCCAGACCGAACAGGCGGAGGTCCTCGACATCCCGGGGGTCGACGTGGTCATCGGCACGCGCGACCGGGGACGCCTCCTGGATATGGTCGAGGAGGCGCGCCGGAGCCACGCGGCTGAAGCTGGGTTGGCCGAGCCCGTGCCCGGCCTGCGCCTGACCCCGCCCGGCTCGACCGGCGGGGCCCGCCCGTGGTCCTATGAGGAACTGCCCATCGCCGAGTTCCACGGCCGCACCCGGGCCACGGTGAAGATCCAGGAAGGCTGTGAGCAGTACTGCTCTTACTGCATCATCCCCTACGCCCGGGGGCCCGTGCGCAGCCGCCGGCCGGAGGACGTCGTGGCCGAGGTCCGGCGCTTGGCCGCGGCCGGCTTCAAGGAGGTCGTCCTGACCGGCATCCACCTCGGCGCCTATGGGCGGGACCTCGGTGGCACGGACCTGGCCGCCGTCGTCGGCCGGCTGGCCGGCCTGCCCGGCCTGGCCCGCGTCAGGCTCAGCTCGATCGAACCGATGGAGATAACCCCGGCCCTCGTCGACCTCATCGCCGACGGAGTCCTTTGCCGCCACCTCCACGTGCCCTTGCAGAGCGGCTCGACGCGGACCCTGGCGGCGATGAACCGCCACTACACCCCGGACGACTACCGCCGGGTCATCGACGCCGCCCGGGCGCGCGTGCCGGGCCTGGCCGTCAGCACCGACGTGATGGCCGGCTTCCCCGGTGAGACCGAGGCCGACTTCGAGGACAGCTACACCTTCGTCCGCTCACTGGGCTTCTCCAGACTCCACGTCTTCAAGTACTCGCGTCGGCGGGGCACTCCCGCGGCGTCCATGCCGGGCCAGGTGGCTTCGGCCGACAAGACGGCCCGCAGCGCCAGGTTGATCGCCCTGGGCGAGGAACTGGGCCTGGCCTTCGTCCACGGGCTACTCGGCGCGGTCGCCGAGGTGCTGGTCGAGGGGGAAGAGGAGGGCCACCGGCTCGAGGGCCTCACCGACAACTACATCCGGGTCCGGCTGGACGGTCCCGCGACATGGCAGAACGAACTCATCCGGGTCGTCCTCGAGACGGCCACCGGCCCCGGCGCGGCCGACGGCCGGCCGGTCGGCGAATACAGCCAATGGTGAACCACCCCAAAAGCCTCAGGGTTTCCCCGGGGCTTCTTTTTTATTTAGGGCCTGATTTGCGTTTCGGTCTATAGAAAAGCGCCCCACGCTCCGATAATCAGGGTATGAGAGCCACCAAGACCGTCATTCCCAACACCCGTCCCGCCGAACCCAACGAGGTCAGATCTGGAGGAAAGGTGAAGGAAAGATGTTCAAGCTGCGACTTAAGCTCGGGGCCAAGATAACCGGAGGCTTCGGGGTGGTCCTTGTCCTCATGGCGGTGGTCGTGGCCATCGGCCTCGGCATGCTCAACAAGGTCAACCGGGAGGTCGTCAACTTCAGTGACGACCTGCTGCCGAGTGGGCAACACCTGGGGCAGGTCAACGCCGGCCTGGCCGATCTCAACCGCCATGAACTCGCCTACGCCCTCAGCCCGGACGCCGCCGGCCGGGCCCGGGAGGCCGAGGCCATCGACCAGGCCACGGCCGATCTGGCCGCCGCCCTCGCCGCCGTCGACCAGGGGCTGCCGAAAGACGGCCCGGAACGGGCGGCCTTCAAGGACCTCAGCGGCAGCGTGAGCGCTTACCTGACGGTCCACGACCGGTTCATGGAGCTGGCCCGCCAGGGGCGCACCGCCGCCCAGGCGACGGCCTACCTCAACACCGAGGGCGCCCGGGCTTTCGCCGGGGCCGACCAGGATGTCGAGAAGCTCCTGTCGATGCATGACCAGGAGGCCACCGGCGACCGGCTGGTGGCCGCGCGTTCATACGGCGAGGCCGTGGCCGTCTCCGTGGGGGCCGGCGCCGCGGCCATCATCATCGGCCTGGTCCTGGCCCTGAACATCTCCAGGGGCATCAGCCGGCCGGTGGTCGCCATCGCCTCGAACGTGCTCCGGCTGGCCGACGGGGACCTCACCGTCAAGGAGCTCAAGGCGGGGGGCGGGGACGAGCTCTCCGACCTCGCCCGGGCCTTCAACAACATGGCCCAGAGCCTGGGGGAGGTCGTCGCCGAAATCGCCCGCACGGCCGAGGAGGTCGCGTCGACGGGCGAGGAGCTGTCGGCCTCGAGCGCCCAGGTCGGACAGGCGGTCGGACAGGTCACGACGGCCGTCACCGGCATCGCCGGCGGGGCCGCCGAGCAAGCGCGGAACCTGAGCGACACAGCGACCGGCGTCACTCAATTGAAAGAGACCATCGACCAGATCGCCAAGGGTGCCCAGGAACAGGCCAGGGCGACCAGCGACGCCTCGGTGGACGTCCAGCGCATGGCCGACGCGGTCGAGCATATCCGGCACACGGCCGGTGAATTGGAGCAGTCGGCCCGGGCCACCGCCGAGTCGGCGCAGACCGGCGGGGAGACCGTCCGGGCGGCCATCGGCGGGATGGAGCAGATCAAGAAGACGGTCTTCGAGACCGCCGAACGGATCAAGGAACTCGGCCACAACTCCAGCCAGATCGGCCAGATCATCCAGGTCATCGACGACATCGCCGGCCAGACCAACCTCCTGGCCCTGAACGCGGCGATCGAGGCGGCCCGGGCGGGCGAGGCCGGCAAGGGCTTCGCCGTCGTCGCCGAGGAAGTGCGCAAGCTTGCTGAGCGTTCCTCGCGGGCGACCCGCGAGATCGGCGACCTCATCGGCCACATGCAGCAAGGCACCGAGGGCGCGATCAAAGCGATGAACGCCGGGACCGCCGACGTCGAGAAGGGCGTCACCCTCGCCGCCCAGGCCGGCCAGGCACTTGACCTCATCTTCTCGACCGTCGACGAGACCGTCTCCCGCATCAAGGGCATCGTCGAGGCCGCCGCCCAGGCCGGCAACAGCAGCCTGGAAGTGGTCAGGTCGGTCGACAAGGTGGCCTCGGTGACCGAGGAGAACAGCGCCGCGACCGAACAGATGGCGGCCTCCTCGAGCCGGGCCGCGGACGCCGTGGCCAAGGCTGCCGCCGTCTCCCAGGAGAACGCCGCGGCCTCCGAGGAAGTCTCAGCCTCGACCGAAGAGATGAACGCCTCGGTGGAGGAGATCGTGGCCTCGGTCCAATCGTTGGCCAACATGGCCACGCGCCTGCAGGGCCTGGTCGGCCGGTTCAAGCTCTGACCGGGATGGGAGCAGGAACGACGGCGCCGGGGCGCGATGCCCCGGCGCTTCGCTGTCTCCCGCGCTGCCCTAAAGGGATAAGCTTTTTCCCCGTTGAATAGTCTAGTACTGTTTTTTGCGCTTGGATGGGGAGGTAAACCCTTTTGAGCAGAAAGATCAGGGTCGGCGTCATCTTCGGAGGCCGTTCAGGGGAGCACGAGGTCTCACTGATGTCGGCTTCTTCGATCATCAGCGCCATCGACAAGAGCAAGTACGAGGTGGTCCCCATCGGGATTACCCGCTCCGGCAGGTGGCTCCTTTCCGGGGACCCGTTGAAGGCCCTGCGGGCCGGCATCGAAGAGGCGCCGGGGACGCCCCTGGCCTTCCTCACCGACCCCGGGAAACCGGCCCTGGTCAAGCTGTCCGAGACGGGCGGGGCCATGGTCCCCGCTGCGGCCGGCCCGGGCGGAGCGGTCGAAGGCGCGGCGGGTGCCGGCACGGTCTCGGTGTCCGTCGACGTGGTCTTCCCGGTCCTCCACGGGCCCTATGGCGAAGACGGCACGGTACAGGGCCTGCTCGAACTGGCCAACCTCCCCTATGTCGGGGCGGGCGTCCTGGCCTCGGCGGTCGGCATGGACAAGGCGATGGCCAAGGCCATCTGGCGCGAACGCGGCCTGCCCATCGTCGACTATCTGGTCTGTCTTCGCCGCGAGTGGGAGCAGCGGCCGGACGCGGTGGTCCGGGAAATCGAGGTCAAGTTCGGCTACCCGGTCTTCGTCAAGCCCGCCAACCTGGGGTCGAGCGTCGGGATAAGCAAGGCGCACGACCACGACGAGCTGTATCGGGCCATGGCCCTGGCCGCCCGTTACGACCGGCGGATCCTGGCCGAGAAGGCCGTCGACGCCCGCGAGATCGAGTGCAGCGTCCTCGGCAACGACGACCCCGTGGCCTCGATCCCCGGCGAGATCGTCCCTTGCAACGAGTTCTACGACTACGACGCCAAGTACATCGATGAACGTTCGGAGCTGAAGATCCCGGCCGACCTGCCGCCGGGTGTCGCCGCCGAGGTCAGACGGCTGGCCGTCGAGGCCTTCAAGGCCATCGACGGGGCGGGCATGGCCCGGGCCGACTTCTTCCTGGAACGCGGCACCGACGTGCTCTACATCAACGAGGTCAACACCATCCCCGGGTTCACCAAGATAAGCATGTACCCGAAGCTCTGGGAGGCCAGCGGCCTGTCCTACCCCGACCTCATCAACCGTCTCATCGAGTTGGCCGTCGACCGGCACGCCGACAAGAACCGCAGCGAGACGGCGTACCGGGCGGAGTGACGCGATATGCTTCCCAAGCCCGTTCGTCTCCGGCCGCCTCAGGGAACTGCTGGTCCCAGGGGCGGCTGTCCTGTCACGGCCGACGGATGTCCCATTCGACGTCCATCCGGATGCCCGCGTCCTTCAAGAGGTTGTAGGCCGGGCAGCGGTCCCTCCAGGCCTCACGGAGCGCTTCGAGGCGTTCCGGCGGGGCGTCGGTGGTCAGGCTCACCCGTTCGATGACCTGCTGGAAATGCTCGCTGACCCTGGGGCTGCCCTTGAAGCCGCGGGGGTCGATGGTGCCCTTGGCGGATATCTCGATACCCGTGACGGCCACCCCGATCTCCCCGGCGACCATCTTGATGATGATGGCGGTACAGCCGCAGAGGGCCGCCAGGACGTATTCCATGGGGCTCGGCCCGGCGTCCCCGCCGCCCATGGCCGGTGGTTCGTCCATGAAGAGCGGCGGGAAGTCGCGGACATACACGGCCGTCTTGGCCTGCCCTTCCCAATGCGCGCGGACATCCAGTTTGAGCGGCTCGACAGTCGCCGTCTCCATCTCCATCTCTCCACCCCTTATCTCGCCGACTCGCGGCCGGCCTCGTCCGGTCGCGTCCGCTCCTATCCTTCCCGTTTCGGGGGCGTCTTCAGCCGACCGCAAAGTGGCACTACCGGCAGGGCGCGCCCGTCCTGACCGCGAATCATCAAGGCGAGGTGGAGCCGTTGTCGTTGCCGTCGCTGTTCGATCCATTCCAGCTCCGCGGGGTCAGGTTGAGGAACCGCGTGGTCATGGCGCCGATGGTCAGCGACTACGCCACCGAAGACGGGGAGGTCACCCTACGGCTCATCAGCTACTACGGTGAGCGGGCCGACGGCGGCGTGGGGCTGATCACCATCGAGGCCACGGCCATCACCAGGAACGGCCGCCTGGGGGCGAACCAACTCGGGATCTGGGACGACGGACAGCTCCACGGCCTGCGCTACCTGACCGAGCGGGTCCACGGGACCGGCGCCAAGGTCGCCGTCCAGCTCCATCACGCCGGCCGCCAGTCGTCCTTCGGGGCGCGGACCGGCGCCGACCTCGTCGCCCCGTCGCCCATCCCCTCTCCGACCCTGCCCCTCTCGAAGCCGCGCGAACTGGCCGCGGCCGAGATCCGCGCCCTCGTCCAGGACTTCGCCCGGGCCGCCCGGCGGGCCGTGGCCGCGGGCTTCGACGCCGTCGAACTCCACGCGGCCCATGGCTACCTGCTGAACCAGTTCCTCTCGCCGTTCTCCAACTACCGCGCCGATGAATACGGCGGAAGCCTCGAGGGCCGCCTGCGCTTCCCCCTGGAAGTCCTGGCGGCCGTGCGTGAGGCCGTCGGACCCGACTTCCCGGTGGGCCTGAGGATTAGCGCCGACGAGCACGTCCCTGGGGGCCACACCCTGGCCGAGAGCGCCGTCATCGCCCGCCGCCTGGTCGAGAGCGGGGCCGACTTCATCCACGTCTCGGCCGGCGTCCCCGGCGGCCACGCCCCGCCCGAGGGCCCCGGCGACGACCCGAGTTCCACCGTCCTCCTGGCCCGCGGCGTCAAGCAAGTGCTGACGGTCAACGGCCTGAGGGCGCCGGTCATCGCCGTCGGCCACGTCCTTCGCCCCGCCGTCGCCCGGAAGATAATCGAGACCGGGACGGCCGACCTGGTCGCCATCGGCCGTGCCCTCCTGGCCGACCCGCTCTGGGTTCGCAAGGCCGCGGCCGGGCTCGAGGACGAGATCAGGGTCTGCTCCGGTTGCCGCGACTGCATCCACCACGAGCGCGGGTGTCCCCCGCCGTCAAAGACACCCCGACCGCAGGCCCCCTAGGAGGCCGTCGGATGCCCAAGAAGACCCTCTTCGTCAACGGCCGGATTCACACGCTGGATACGCACAAACCAGTGGTGACGGCCCTCGCCGCGGCCGGCGGCCGGGTCGTCGTCGCCGGCGAGGACCACGAGGTCCTCGGGCTCAAGGGCGCGGCCGACGAGGTCATCGACCTCGAAGGCCGGACGGCGCTACCCGGCTTCACCGACTGCCACGCCCACTTCCTGTCCTTCTGCGAGCGCTTCGAGGAGGTCGACCTGGAGGGCGTGGCGACCCTCGAGGAGGCCTTGCGCCGCGTGAAGGACGGGGCGGCCGCGGCGGCGCCCGGTGGCTGGGTCACCGGGGGCGGTTGGAACAAGAACCTCTGGGGCGGCTTCCCGACCCGCCACGACCTCGACCGCGCCGTGTCCGACCGGCCCGTCGCCCTCAGCAGCAAGGACGGGCACGCCCTGTGGGTCAACTCGAAGGCGCTGGCCATCGCCGGCGTGACCGGCGCGACCGAGGACCCACCCAACGGCGCCCTCCAGCGCGGCGAGGACGGCGAGCCCGCGGGCATCCTCTTCGAGTTCGCCCAGGGGCTGGTCTACCGCCATGTCCCGGCGCGCACCCCCGAAGACCATGGGCGACTCCTGAGGCGAGGCGTCCACGAAGCTCAGACCCTTGGGCTCGTCGGCGTCCACTGCCCCGAGGGGGCCGAGTCCTTCCGCGCCTTCCAGGAGCTGAAGGCGGCTGGCGGGCTCGACTTCCGCGTCTTTATGATGGTGCCGGCCGAGGCCCTTCCGGCGGCGGCCGCCCTCGGCCTGCGGACCGGGTTCGGCGACGAGTACCTGCGCGTGGGGCCGGTCAAGGCCTTCGCCGACGGCGCCCTGGGCTCGCAGACGGCCTACATGATGGCGGACTACGAGGACCGCCCCGGTTACCGCGGCATCCCGACGACCACCCCCGAGGCCATGCGGGAACTGGTGGCCAGGGCCGCCCAAAACGGTCTGTCGATGGCCGTCCACGCCATCGGCGACCTGGCCAACCGCCTCGTCCTCGACGCCTACGAGGCCGTGGCCGACGACACCCGCGCCCGCAGGCTGCGGCACCGCATCGAGCACGCCCAGCTCCTGCACCCCGAAGACCTGCCGCGCTTCGCCCGTCTCGGGGTCATCGCCTCGGTCCAGCCCATCCACGCCACCTCCGACCGCTACATCGCCGACCGTTACTGGGGCGCCCGCGCGCGCCTGGCCTATCCTTTCCGGTCGCTGCTGGCTTCGGGGGCCCACGTCTGCTTCGGCTCCGACGCCCCGGTCGAGTCCATCGACCCACTGAAGGGCATCTACGCGGCCGTGACCCGGCGGCGTGAGGAGGAGCCGGCCGGCCGGCCCTGGTACCCCGAGGAGCGCCTGACCGTCGAGGAGGCCGTCCGCGCCTATACCGAAGGGGCCGCCTACGCGTCGTATGAAGAGCGCCTGCGGGGCACGCTGGCCCCCGGCAAGCTGGCCGACGTCGTGGTCCTCTCGCGCGACATCTTCCGCGAGCCGCCCGAGGTCATCCCGGAGACCCGCGTGTTGATGACCGTGGTCGGCGGCAAGGTCGTCCACCGCTGAATCCGGACCCGCCGGCCCTTGAAACTTCCAAGAGAGGGATGTTCCACCGGGAATCGAATAAATAGGGCGGCCCTTTCCGATACTCTATCTGACACAGGCCGACCGCCGTCCCACAAACGGACACCTTCGAAGGACGGGTGAAGTCATGGAGAACTGTCTCTTCTGCCGCTTGGCGGGGGGGGAAATCCCGAGCGACACGCTATACGAGGACGACCGGGTGAAGGTCTTCAAGGACATCAACCCGGGCGCTCCAATCCATTTCTTGGTCATTCCCAAGGAGCACATCGCTTCCCTTCGCGACCTGGCCGAACGGGACGCCGACCTCCTTGGGCACATCTTCGACGTCCTGAACACGCAGGCCAAGAAGGTCGGACTGGTGCCGAACGGTTATCGCGTCGTCGTCAATTACGGCCCGGACGCCGGGCAAAGCGTGCAGCACTTGCATTTCCACGTCCTTGGCGGCCGAAAACTGGCCTGGCCGCCGGGCTAGACCGGGGCGCGTCGAGCGGCACCGCGACCGCCGGAGGGACTCTCTGTTATTGATTGACATAACGAAATACGGCATAGTATAATCTTTCTGTCTGTCCGCGGTCTCTGGCCCAGACGGACGACCATTTTCTAAACCGGCCAATAAGGCCCACCCTCTTAGGCGAGGGGAGGGATAATCGTGGAAGTCAAGATTGGCAAAAACGAAACTCTCGAAAGCGCACTTCGTCGCTTCAAGCGTCAGTGCCAGAAGTCTGGTGTCATCGCTGAGGCCCGTCGAAGGGAGCACTACGACAAGCCTAGCGTCCGCCGGAAGAAGAAGTCCGAGGCGGCGCGGAAACGCCGGTTCCGTTGAACGTCGGCTGGGCCCATCGGGCCCAGCTTTTGTTATGACCACAATCAGCAGAACGGAGGTGCCGTCGGTGACCTTGAAAGAACGGCTCAACGAGGACATGAAGCAGGCCATGAAGGCCCGCGAGGCCGGCAAGGAGAGGCTGTCGGTCATCCGTCTGGCCCGCGCGGCCATCAAGTACGCCGAGATCGACCGCCGTCACGAGCTGTCCGACGAGGAGGTCCTGGAGGTCTTGGCGCGCGAGGTCAAGCAGCGCCGCGACGCCATCCTCGAGTACCAGAAGGCCAACCGGCCCGAGGCCGTGGCCGCCCTCGAGCGGGAGATGAACATCGTCCTCGGCTACCTGCCCCGGCAGATGTCGGCCGACGAGATCAGGGCCCTGGCCAGAGAGGTCGTCGCCCAGGTCGGGGCGAGGGACGGCAAGGACATGGGCAAGGTGATGGGGGCGCTGATGCCCAAGGTCAAGGGCCGGGCCGACGGCAAGCTGGTCAACCAGATCGTCCGCGAACTCCTGCCCTGACCGTGGGGCGCCGCCCGCCGGCGCCGGCCGGGGGCGGGCCGTCCCCCCAGGCCTCCCAGGCGGCCCGGTCATTGCCCGGCCCGGCCCGGCATAAGCTCTAGAGAACCAGGCCGTGCGGAGGGGCGTCACCCACGCGGGGGTACGAAGATGGCGAGCAAGGCGCAGAAGCCGCGGCTGAACCGGGCCATCGAGGAGAGGTTGACCCGCTACCGCGTCCGCAGTCGCCGGGTGCGGCAGCGCCTGGCCAACCTGCTCGAACTGCCCAGCGACGTCGTCCTCGACCTGCCCCGCGTCGTCCTTGTCGGCAACGTCCAGGCGGTCATCGAGAACCACCGGGGGCTCATCGAGTACTCGCCCGGCCGGGTCCGCGTCGGTCTCGACGCCGGTCAGCTCGTGCTCACCGGGGAAAGCCTGGTCATCGGCACCGTGGGGGCCGAGGACATGATCATCCTCGGCCGCCTCACCGGCCTGGAGTACCGGGCGTAGCGCGGCCGCCGAGCGGCCCGCCGCCCGACCGGGGGGACTCCCTGACCATGCTGGTCTCCCGGCTCATCGCCTACCTCATTGGCTACCTCACCCTCCGGGTCGAGGGGCAGAACCCCGAACGGCTGGTCAACCTGGCCATCCACGAGGGCCTTCCGGTCTGGCAGGTCGAGGCGGGGCGCCATCTCCTGCGGATGTGCGTCCCGGCGCGCTATTTCCGCGACCTTCACCACCTGGCCCGCAAGGCCCGGGTGATGGTCCACATCGAGCGCCGCCACGGCCTGCCCTTCGGGGCCCACCTGGTCCTCCGGCGCCAGGGTCTGGTGATAGGGTTTTTTTTGTTTCTTGCCGGCCTGTACGTCCTGTCCTCGTTCATCTGGACGGTCGAGGTCAGCGGCCTGGAGACCCTCCCGGCCGACGTCGTCCTGCAGGGCGCGGCCAGGCTCGGGCTCAGGCCCGGGGTGCTCAAGCGGTCGGTCGACTACCAGCGCATCCAGAACGGGCTGGTCATCGAGGTCCGCGAGGTGTCCTGGGCCGGCCTGGAAATCCACGGCACGCGGGCGATCATCAAGGTCGTCGAAAAGACCTTGCCGCCGGCCGAGCCCCCGGCGGGCACCCCGTCTCACGTCGTGGCGGCCAAGAACGGGCTGCTCACCGAGGTCATGGCCCTCAAGGGGGTGGCTCTGGTGCGCCGGGGGCAGACCGTCAGCCAGGGCCAGATCCTCATCTCCGGGCTCATCGGGCTGTCGGCCGAAGAGCAACTCGGGCTGGTCGAGCCGAGGAAGCTCCCCGGGGGGCTACCCCCTCAGACGGCGCTGGTCCACGCCATGGGGGTCATCCGGGCCCGCGTGTGGTATCGCGGCCACGGTGAGGCCCTCCTTAACCGCCAACTCCGTAAGCCCACCGGGCAGACCGCGACCCGAATCCTCATCAAAATCGGGGGGCAGGAAATAATAATCAAAGGCCAGGGCGACGTCCCCTTCGAGGAGTTCGACACGGAGGTCGTTCGCCGCTCCCTGCCCGTGTGGAGGAATATACAGATTCCTGTCGAAGTGATTGTGACGACGTTTCACCAGGTTAAACTGGTCGAAGAGGCAGTCGGGCCGGAGGTCGCCGAGCAGGAAGCCCGAGAGAACGCCATCGTCCAAGCCATGACGAAGGTGCCGCCCGGCGTGAGGATTCTCGGCGTGAACCCGACCGCAACGGCGAAAGATGAAAAAGTCAGCGTTGACGTGGTCATCGAAACCCTCGAGAACATCGGCGTGTCCGAACCGGTTGGTCGCTGAACCGCTGGACCGCGGGCCCGGCCCGCGGCGACAGGGAGGTCATCAAACCCCGTTTTGGCGCACAAAGAGACGGAGACCAGGGTCCCGATCCTCAGCAACGATGAAGCCCAGAACCTCTTCGGCCGCTTCGACCAGCACCTGAAGCTGGTCGAGGAGAGCTTCCCGGTGAAGATAGTCAGCCGAGGCGACGAGGTCGTTGTCACCGGTGCGCCGGAGGACGTCGACAAGGTCTCCACCCTCGTGCAACAACTGTTGGACCTGCTCCGCTCGGGCGTGACCGTCTCCGGGCGGGAGGTCAAGTACGCCATCCGACTTGCCCAGGAGGGGAAAGACGCCGACCTGGGCGATGTCTTCTCCGACGTGGTCTGCGTGACCACCCGCGGAAAGCCGATCAAACCGAAGACCCTCGGGCAGAAGGAATACGTCGAGGCCATCCGCCAGAACGGCCTCGTCTTCGGCATCGGTCCGGCCGGCACCGGCAAGACCTACCTTGCCATGGCCATGGCCATCCAGGCCTTCAAGAACAAGGAGGTCAACCGGATCATCCTGACCCGGCCGGCCGTCGAGGCCGGTGAGAAGCTCGGCTTCCTCCCCGGGGACCTGCAGGAGAAGGTCGACCCGTACCTGCGCCCGCTCTATGACGCCCTCTACGACATCCTCGGCATTGATTCGTTCCAGCGGTTCATGGAGCGCGGGATGATCGAGGTCGCGCCCCTGGCCTACATGCGCGGCCGGACCCTCGACGACTCCTTCATCATCCTCGACGAGGCCCAGAACACCACGGCCGAGCAAATGAAGATGTTCCTGACCCGCCTCGGCTTCGGCTCGAAGGCCGTCGTCACCGGCGACATCACCCAGGTCGACCTGCCGCGGGGGAAGTTCTCCGGGCTCGAGGAGGTCCGCACCGTCCTCCACGACGTCGAGGGCATCGCCTTCGTCTATCTCAGCGACCGCGACGTGGTCCGCCACGAGCTGGTCCAGAAGATAATCAAGGCCTACGAACGCTTTGACCTGACTCGCAAGAAAACAGAAACCGGCCAAGAGGAAACGAGCTGAGTCGGTTGGTGTCTTTCGAGGACCTCGGCAAGAGATGGACCCGCTTCCTTAACCAACGCCTGCTGCCGGACCCCGCCCAACGGCGCGTCGTATGGGCGGTTATCTTCTTTGTGCTCCTGACGGTGATTATTGCCGGCTACTCGCGGCCAGAGAAGGTTTCGGTGCAGGTTGGACAACCCGCCCCGCGGGACATCGACGCCCCCCGGACCATCGTCAACCGGCCGGAGACCGACCGGTTGCGGCAGGAGCAGGCGGCCGCGGTCCCCGAGGTCTACGAACTGAACCCGGCGGTGGCCAAAGAGGCCGTGGCCGACCTGGCTCGCTTCTTCGGCCAGGCCAAGGAGGTCCGGGGCAACGGCTCCCTGACCTATCAACAGAAGCTGGCCAAGCTCAAGAGCGTGACCGAGGTCGACCTCGGCGACCCGAACCTGTCCCTCGTCCTCAGGGCCAGCGCGGCCGGCCTGGCCAGCCTCGAGAACTGGACGACCGGGGTCATCGAGCGGGTGATGCAGGTCGGCATCCGCCAGGACACCCTGGATGCCGCCAAGCAGCAGACTGACAACGAGGTCGGGGCCCTCCAGCTGACCGGGGCCGACCGCACCTTCGTCTTGGCGCTGGCCAAGGCGATGGTCCGACCGAACATGGCCCTCAACGACGCGGCCACCAGGGCCAGGCGCCAGGAGGCCATGGACTCGGTCGAGCCGGTGAAGATCCTCAAGGGCCAACGGATCGTCCGCAAGGGGGCCATCGTCACCGCTCCCGACCTGGCCGTCCTCCAGGACCTCGGCCTCCTCCGCCAGGGCTTCGACGTGGCTTACTTCGCCGGCGCGGCGGCCATGGCCGCCATCCTCATCGCCGCCATCGCCCTCTACCTCAGGACCATGGCCCGCAAGGTCTATGACAACGAGGCCGCCCTGGTCATGATGGGCATCATTCTGGTCGTCACGGCCTTCCTGGCCGGCGCGGTCAACACCATCTCCGGCTACCTGGTCCCGGTGGCCTTCGGGACGATCCTCGTGGCCATCCTCATCGACCGCCAGACGGCCGTCGTCTTCGCCCTCGTCCTGGCCGTCGTGACCGGCCTGGTCAACGCCAACGACTTCCGTTACGTGACCGTCGCCCTCCTCGGCGGCCTGGCCGGGGTCTTCTCGGTGGCCCGCGTGGGCCAGCGCTCCGACGTGATGCGGGCCGGCTTCCTGGTCGGCCTGGCCAACCTGGCGGGCATCCTTGCCCTGTCGCTCATCGGGGCCCGTTCCCTGTACGAGGTCGAGACCTGGCGGTCTTACCTCTGGGGGATGGTCAACGGCCTCGTCGCCTCCATTCTGACCATCGGCTCGCTGCCCTTCTTCGAGAACTTCTTCGGCGTCATCACCTCGGTCAAGCTGCTCGAGATTTCCCACCCGGGCCAGCCCCTCCTGCAAAAGCTGCTGGTCGAGGCCCCGGGCACCTATCACCACAGCATCATGGTGGCCAACCTGGCCGAGGCGGCCACCGAGGCCATCGGCGGGGACCCGCTCCTGGCCCGCGTCGGCGCGTACTACCACGACGTCGGCAAGACCAAGCGGCCCTACTTCTTCATCGATAACCAGTTCGGCGTGGAGAACCCGCACGACAAGATCTCCCCGTCGCTGTCCACGCTGATCATCACCTCGCACGTCAAGGACGGGGTCGAACTGGCCCAGCAGTATCACCTGCCGCCGGCCATCGTCGACATCGTCCGCCAGCACCACGGGACCTCGCTGGTGTCCTACTTCTTCTCGCGGGCGACTGAGAACGGCCGGGCCGAGGAGGTCGTCGAAGAGGACTTCCGCTACGAAGGCCCGCGCCCGCAGACCCGCGAAGGCGCCGTGGTCATGCTGGCCGACTCGGTCGAAGCCGCCGTCCGCTCGCTCTCCAAGCCGACCCCGCTCCGAATCGAGACGCTGGTCCGCAAGATCATCAAGGACCGCCTTGACGACGGGCAGTTGAACTCGTCCGACCTGACCCTCCGCGACCTTGACATCATCGCTTCCTCGTTCGTCCGCGTCCTCTCCGGTATCTTCCACCCGCGCATCGAGTACCCCGACACCATGCTGGCCGAGCTGCGCAAAGACGCCAAGAACGGCAAGAACGGCCGGGAAAGCGGGAAGGATAGCGGGAAGGAAGCCCAGAATGGGGCCGAGCAGACGAACGGGGAGGGTGCCGCCGATGGCCGTACTGATAAGCAATCTTCAGGATAAGGTGCCGGTGGACGGTCGGCTCGAGGACCTCGTCAGGCGTGCGGTCGAGGCCGGACTGGCCGACGAACTGGCGCCGGCCGACAGGGACCGCGCCGAGGTCAGCGTGGCCCTCGTCGACGATGAACACATTCACGAGCTGAACCGGAAGTACCGCGAGACCGACTGCGCCACCGACGTCCTGTCCTTCGCCATGCTCGAGGGCGCCCGTGAACCCGAGGGCGCCGGTGAAGACGAAAGCGAAGGCCCGCTGCTCCTCGGGGACATCGTCGTCTCCCTCGAACGGGCCAGCAAGCAGGCCGAAGACTATGGCCACAGCTTCGAGCGCGAAGTGGCCTTCCTGACCTTGCACGGGCTGTTTCACCTTTTGGGTCACGACCATCAGACCTCCGAGCGGGAGGCCGAGATGAATGAGCGACAGGAGGCCATCCTCGAACGACTCGGTTTACCCCGCTGACCCCGGAACAGACTCACCGCAGGGGCAGAGGCGGCGCCACGCGCCGTTCATCCGCTCCCTGTCCTGGGCCTCCTCCGGCGTGGCCGAGGCCACCAGGCGCGAGCGCAACCTCCGCATCCACTGGCTGGTTGCCTACCTGGTCCTCGCCGCCGGGCTTTTTTTGGACTTCCTGCGGACCGACTGGCTCTGGGTCACCCTGGCCATCAGCCTGGTCCTGGTGACTGAGCTCATCAACACGGCCGTCGAGGCCGCCGTCGACTCGGCCGGCGACCGCCCGGACCCCGCGGCCAGGTTGGCCAAGGACGCTGCGGCCGGGGCGGTGTTGGTGGCCTCCGTCTTCAGCCTCGTCGTCGCCGGGCTGGTCATCGTGGCCCGGAACCCCGACCCCTCTCTCGTCTTCCGCCGGGTCGCCGAGCGGCCCGGATTGGCCATCGCTCTGGCGGCCGGTCTTGTGGCCCTCCTCACCTGGGCCGTCCTCGCCGGTCACCGGTTTGGGAAAAAATGTTAGTCGACGCCTGCTCAGAGGAAGGGGAGAGTCCATCCAATGTGGAAGAAATTGCGTAACCACTTCATCGCCGGAGTCATCGTCCTTCTCCCGGTCATGGGGACCTTCTACGTCCTCCGCGCGGTCTTCTCGTTCCTGAACCAACTCTCCGGCGGCCTGGTCGAGAACGTGAGGTTCTTCGGCTTCAAGGTGCCCGGGCTGGGGGTCCTGGCGACCCTGGCCGTGGTCCTCGCGGTCGGCCTCCTGGCCAACATCTGGCTCGGCCGGCGCCTCCTGAGCTGGGCCGAGTCGCTGTTCTTGCGGACGCCGCTGGTGCGGGGCGTCTACGGGACCATGAAGCAGATCGTCGATGCCTTCGCCAAGCCCAATCAGACCGCGTTCAAGCGGGTGGCCATGGTCGAGTGGCCCCGCAAGGGGATCTACACCGTGGCCTTCGTCACCGGCGAAACCCCGCGCTCGGCCGGTCAGGAGAATGGCGAGAAGCTCATCAACGTCTTCGTGGCCACGACGCCCAACCCGACCTCGGGCTTTTTGATGCTCGTCCCCGAGAGCCAGATCATCCACACCGACATCACCGTCGAGGAAGGCATGAAGCTGGTCATCTCGGGCGGGGTCATCAGCCCGTGGCCGCGCCATTCCTGAACCTGCCACCTTCCAGAACTTGATCATTGGAGGGCTCTTTCGGACATGCCCCGTGCTCCCCGTCATCTCCTCTGGTACCTCATCGCCATTTTCGTCGCCTTCGGAGCCCTTGGAGGAGCGGCCGCCTACCGCGCTCACCTCGCCCGCCGGCCGCCGCCGCCCCCGCCCGAGCCGCCCAAGTTCTACTCGCCGCTCACCGGCGAACTGACCACCGAGGAGCTGACCAAGCGCCGGCCGGTGGCGGTGATGATCGACAACCATCCGGACGCCCGTCCGCAGTCGGGCCTCGACCAGGCCGGCCTGGTCTATGAGGTGCTGGCCGAGGGCGGTATCACCCGTTACTTCGCCGTCTACCTCGACCAGGCCGTGCCCGAGGTCGGCCCGGTGCGGAGCGCCCGCGATTACTTCCTCGACCTGGCCATGGAGCTCGACGCCCTCTATGTCCATTGCGGTCAGAGTCCCCAGGCCGAGGAGGAGATCCCGGCCTTCAACATCAACGACATCAACCTCGAGTTCAACGTCCCCGCCCGTTTCTCTTGGCGGGCTTCCGACCGGCAGTCACCCCACAATCTCTACACGAGCTACGAACGGACAATGGGGGCCGCGGCGGAGAAGAAGTACCGGACGACCACGAGCGGCCAGCCGCGCGAGCTCTTCAAGCGCGACCCCGCCCTGGCCCCGACGGGCGCCGCGGCGACCGAGGTCACCATCCCGTACCCCAAGGGCTACGAGGGCTATGTCGTGTCGTGGAAGCATGACCCGGCCACCGGGCTGTACTCCCGTTTCGTCAAGGGCCGGCCGTACCTGGACAAGCCGACCGGCAGGCAACTGACCACGCCGAACATCATCGTCCAGTACGTCCGGTCCGAGGCCATCCCGAAAGATCCCAAGCTGCGGATAAACGTCTACTTCGTCGGTGAAGGGCGGGCGCAGCTTTTCGTCAAGGGCGTGGCCATCGAGGCCAAATGGAAGAAGGCCTCCCGCGAGGCCCCGACCGTCTTCACCGACGCCCAGGGTCACCCGCTGGTCCTCGTGCCCGGGCAGACCTGGATCGAAGTCGTTCCTCTGGAAACGAAGGTGGACACGAAGTGAGTTCCGTCGAGAAGCGGCGCGTGGATAAGCTCAATCCGGACGACCGCCGGCTCCTGGACCTGGCCGCCACGTACCGCCGGCGGGCCTATTCGCCCTACTCGGGGTATAAGGTCGGGGCCGCCCTGCGGACGCCCGGGGGCAAGACATATGGCGGGTGCAACATCGAGAACGCCGCTTATGGTCCCACCAACTGCGCCGAGCGGACGGCCGTCTTCAAGGCCGTCTCCGAGGGCGACCGCGAGTTCTCGGCCATCGCCGTGACCGGCGGGGGAGAAGGCTTCCCCTATCCGTGCGGGGTCTGCCGGCAGGTGTTGTCCGAGTTCGCCCGGCCCGACCTGCGCGTCGTCATGGCCAACGTCGACACCGGAGAAGCCGTCATCGCCACCCTGGCCGACCTCTTGCCCTTCTCGTTCACTCTCGAGAAGGGGGGAAAGTGAGTTTGGCTGAGGACAACCAGGTCGGGGCGGCTCCATTCCGCTCCGGGTTCGCCGCCCTCATCGGCCGCCCCAATGTCGGCAAGTCGACCTTGCTCAACCAGATGTCCGGCCAGAAGCTGGCCATCGTCTCGGATAAGCCGCAGACGACGCGGAACAAGATCCTCTCCGTCCTCACCGGCGACGACTATCAGGTCATCTTCCTCGACACGCCGGGCATCCACAAGCCGCGGCACAAGCTCGGTGAGTACATGGTCAACCTGGCCCAGCGGACGCTGAGCGACGTCGACCTGATCGTCCACGTCATCGAGGCCCAGGCCGAGATCGGGCCGGGGGACCAGCTCATCGCCCGCAAACTCGGTGAGGTCCGGACCCCGGCCATCCTCGCCGTCAACAAGATCGACCTGGTCAAACGGGACGACGTCGACCGGATCGCCGCGCAGTATGGGCGGCTCCACCCCTACGCGGCGGTCGTCCCCATCTCCGCCTCCATGGGCGAGAACCTCGACGTCCTCCTGCGCGAGATCATCGACCACCTCGAGCCGGGGCCCAAGTACTATCCCGAGGACACGGTCACCGACCAGCCCGAGCGGTTCATCGTTGCCGAACTCGTGCGCGAGCAGATATTGCGGCTGACCCGCGAGGAAGTGCCGCACTCGGTGGCCGTCGTCGTCGAGGAGATGTCGCCGCGGCCCAACAACATGGTCTACGTCAAGGCGGTCATCTTCGTCGAGCGCGACTCACAGAAGGGCATCATCATCGGCGAGGGTGGGCGGATGCTCAAGGAGATCGGCAAGGAGGCCCGGCAGGAGGTCGAGAGCCTCCTCGGCTCGCCGGTGTACCTGGACCTGTGGGTGAAAGTCAACAAAGACTGGCGGAACAGCCAGGAAGTCCTGCGCCTGTTGGGTTACTCAGAGCAGACCGGCCGCTGAGACGGCCGCGGGGGAGGAGACCACACCATGCTCACCAGGAAGGCCCTGGCTGGGATGATCGACCACACGCTCCTGAAGGCCCAGGCGACCGCCCGTGACATCCTCAGCCTTTGCGAGGAGGCCAAGGAGAACGGCTTCATCTCCGTCTGCGTCAACGCCGGCCACGTGCCCCTGGCGGCGTCGAACCTCGACGGGTCGGGGGTCAAGGTCTGCACCGTCGTCGGCTTCCCCCTCGGGGCGACGACCACCGCCACCAAGGCCGCCGAGGCCGCTGAGGCCGTACTGGCCGGGGCCGATGAGGTCGACATGGTGATCAACGTCGGCGCCCTCAAGGGCGGCCGCGACGACCTCGTCGAGAACGACGTCAAGGCCGTCGTCGAGGCCGGCCGCGAAGCCTACGGCAAGCGGGCGGCCAGCCTGGCGCGCCCGGCCCGGACCGGGGCCGGGGTCATCGTCAAGGTCATCATCGAGGCCTGCTACCTTACGGACGAGGAGAAGGTCCGGGCTTGCCAGGCCGCCGTCCGCGCCGGGGCCGACTTCGTCAAGACCTCGACCGGCTTCGGCCCCAGCGGGGCCACCGTCGAGGACGTCAGGCTGATGCGGCGGACGGTCGGGCCGAACATCGGGGTCAAAGCCGCCGGTGGTGTGCGCACCCTGCGCGACGCCCAGGCGATGATCGAGGCCGGGGCGAACCGCATCGGGGCCAGTGCCGGCGCGGCCATCCTCAAGGAGTTCGAGGCGGCGCGGGCCGAGGGCGCGACCGGAGGCAAGGGGCCCGACGGGGCCGGGGAGTAGCCGGTGTCCCTCTACAAGACCGAGGGCATCGTCCTCCGCGCGCGGAACCTGGGCGAGGCGGACAAGGCCCTGACCCTTTACACCCGTGAGGAAGGCAAGGTCCAGGTGGCCGCGGTCGGGGCGAGACGCTCCCGGAGCCCGCTGGCCGCGGCGACCCAGCCGTTCACCCACGGGTTCATGCTTTGTTTCCGGGGCCGCGGCCTCGACCGACTGAGCCAGTTCGAGATTCGTGAGCCGTTCGCCGGCATCCGCGGGGACCTCGCCAAGTCGGCCTACGCGACCTACTTCTCCGAGCTGACCGACGAGTTCACCCGGGAGAGGGACCGCAACCCGGATGTCTTCCTGGCGTTGTTGGCCGCCCAGCACATGCTCCAGGCGGGCAGCGACGCGGAGGTCGTCACCAGGTTGTTCGAGCTGCGCCTGCTGACCCTGGCCGGCCTGCGGCCGGAGCTTGAGCGGTGCGCGGGCTGCGGGCGGGCGGTGGCGCCGGGCGGCACGGGCGCCGAGGGGCGGGGCGCGGGCGCCTGGAACCTGGGCGGGTTCTCGGTCGCCGCCGGCGGCGTGCTCTGCCCCGATTGCGCGGCCTCGGACCCGACGGCCCTGGCGGTCCCGCCCGGAGCGGTCGAGTCGGCCCGGTTCCTGCTCGCCGCCGACCTGCGCAGGGCCGCTGCCCTCAAGCTCTCGGCGCCGGTGGCCCGGGCCCTCGAGGACATGCTCAGCGCCTACATCCTGCACCACCTGGAGAAGCCGCTGAAATCGTTGAGCTTCCTGCGCGAGGTGCGGGGGGGCTGATCGCACGCCCCATTCTGTCAACTATTGGCACCGCCCGACCCCCTCCCATAAACTATAGCGCGCCTTAGACGCGCGGAGGGGGTTCTGGCGCTTGAGCCGTTACGGTGTGCGGGGGCGGTTGGCCCTGACCGCCGCCAAGCTCTCCTTCTACACGAGTCGCGCCTTCGGCCGGGGGGGTTCGAACCTCCCCGGTAAGGTCGCCCTGACCCTCGACCCGTCCTTGCTCAAGGCCCTGGCCACGCGGGTCAAGCGAGGCACCATCGTGGTCACCGGGACCAACGGCAAGACGACCACCGCCCGGATGCTGACCTCCATCCTGAGGACCGCCGGCCACCGCGTGGTCCACAACCCGTCCGGGGCCAACCTCCGCTACGGCGTGGCGGCGGCCTTCATCAACGCCTCGGATTGCTGGGGCCGCATCAACGCCGACTACGCCGTCTTCGAGGTCGACGAGGGGTGGCTGCCCCTCGTCGTCAACGACCTGCGCTGCACCGGCCTCGTGGTCACCAACTTCTCGCGCGACCAGGTCGACCGCTACGGCCAGATCGAGGCGGTCGTCCAGAAGGTCGGGCGCGGCCTGGCCTCCATCCCCAACGGCTTCTGCGCCCTCAACGCCGACGACCCGCTGGTGGCCAGCCTCGACTCGCACTCAGGCCGCGTCATCCGCTTCTTCGGGGCCGAGAACGGCTTCGAGGACCAGCGCCTGGAGGGTCACCTCAGCGAGGGGCGGCGTTGCCCGCGCTGCGGCTCACGGCTCGAGTACAAGGTCGAGTACTTCGCCCACGCCGGCATCTACCGTTGCCCCGGCTGCGACTACAGGCGCCCGGAGGCGTCGGTCATCCTCCGCAAGTTCAAGCCCCGCGGCGCCGAGGGCTCGGAGCTGAGCATCGAGATCGCCGGGGCGATGCACCAGTTCAAGATCCCCTTCCCGGGCCTCTTCAACGCCTACAACGCCCTGTCTGCCCTGACCGCCGGCCTCTGCCTCGGCGTCGACCTCCAGCAGGTCCGCCTAGGGCTCGAGCGTTGCCGCCCGGCCTTCGGTCGCGGCGAGGTGGTCCGGGTCCGCGGCCGCAAGTTCTTCATTGGCATGGTCAAGAACCCGGTCGGGGGCAACGAGATGATCAAGACCATCGTTGGTCACCCGCGGCCGAAATCGCTCCTCGTGGCCATGAACGACCCGCTGGTGCGGGGCATCGACGTCGGTTGGATCTGGGACGTCGGTTTCGAGACCCTCTTCGAGGGGCCGAACCGCTTCGACCGGGCCATCGTCTCCGGGACCTGGGCCGACGACCTGGCCGTGCGCCTTAAGTACGCCACCCCGGGCGGCCCCCCCATCCGCCGCGAACCCGACTACCGCCAGGCCATCGAGCTGGCCCTGGCCACGACGCCACCGGGCGCGTTCGTCTTCGCCCTCTGCAACTACACGGGGATGATGACCATCCGCCAGGTGCTCTTCAAGATGGGGCACCTGCCGCGGGTCTGGACGACCTAGGCGAAGGGCCACAGCCCTCGCGCTTTTGACAACCCCCGGCGAATCTGGTAGATTAAAAGCGTGCTTGGAAAGACCAATCGGGCGATGACCGAGAAGGGTACCCGGAGCGGGCCGCTCGAAGAGAGCCGGTGGTCGGTGCGAACCGGCGCGGCGCCCCCGGGGAGGCGCTCGGTAGCTCGGGCAAGAAGAGGGGGTCGGGGCTCAGCCCCGGCCAACCAGGGTGGAACCGCGGGAACACTAATCCCGTCCCTGGGCAGCGAAGCCGCCGCCCGGAGACGGGATTCGTCTCTGTGGGCCCGGGGCCGCAACGTACCGGCCACATCTGGCCACAATCCGCGCGCGAGGGGAGAAAACCGTGTCAAGAAAACAACACGCCCTGACCTTTCAAGAGGTCTTCCTGACCCTCAGTCAGTTCTGGCAGGACCGGGGTTGCCTCGTCGGGCAGCCGTACGACGTCGAGAAGGGGGCCGGGACGATGAACCCGATGAGCTTCTTCCGGGCCATCGGCCCCGAGCCCTGGCGGGTGGCCTACGTCGAGCCGTCGCGCCGCCCGGCCGACGCCCGCTACGGCGAGAACCCCAACCGGTTCTACCAGCATCACCAGTTCCAGGTCATCCTCAAGCCGTCGCCCGACGACGTCCAGGAGGTCTACCTGCAGAGCCTGACCGCCCTGGGCATTGACGCCCGCCGGCACGACATCCGCTTCGTCGAGGACAACTGGGAGGCCCCGACCCTCGGCGCGGCCGGTACGGGCTGGGAGGTCTGGCTCGACGGCCTGGAGATAAGCCAGTTCACCTACTTCCAGCAGGTCGGCGGGTTCGAGACCCGGCCGGTCTCGGTGGAGATGACCTACGGCCTCGAGCGCCTCACCGGCTACCTGCAGGACAAGGAGAACCTCTTCGACATCGTCTGGGTCGACGACCTGACCTACGGCGACGTCTTCAAGCGGGCCGAGTACGAGCATTCGGTCTATAGCTTCGAGGTCGCCGACGTCAAGACGCTGGTCACTCTGTACGACCTCTACGAGCAGGAGGCCAAGCGGACCCTGGAGCGCGGCCTCATCCTGCCGACCTATGACTTTGTCCTGAAGTGCTCGCACACGTTCAACGTCCTCGAGGCCCGGGGGGCCATCAGCGTCACCGAGCGCACCGGGTACCTGGGGCGAATCCGGGCCCTGGCCCGCGCCTGCGCCCAGGCGTGGCTCAAGAAGCGCGAGGAGATGGGCTTCCCGCTCATCGGCAAGTTCGGCGGGAGCGCCGCGGCGAGCGTCACGGCGCCCGCCGCGGCCGCCACTGAGGACAAGGGAGGGAAGGCCCGTGGCTGAGAACAACGTGCGCCGCGTCCCGAGCGGACCGGCCGACTTTGTCTTCGAGGTCGGGACCGAGGAGATGCCGGCCCGCTTTCTCCCCGCGGCCGTTGAGCAACTGGAGACCCGCGGCCGCGCCCTCTTCGACGAGACCCTCCTTGGGGCTCACGAAGTCTTCGCCTACGCCACCCCGCGGCGACTGGTCCTCTTGGCCACCGGGGTCGCCGGACGCCAGGCCGACCGCGAGGTCGAGGCCAAGGGCCCGGCCAAGAAGGCCGCCTTCGACCCCGAGGGCCGTCCGACCAGGGCCGCCGAAGGCTTCGCCCGCTCGCAGGGCGTGACCCCGGCCGACCTCGTCGTCAAGGCCGCGTCCGGCGGCGAGTACGTCTTCGCCCACAGGCACGTGACCGGCCGCGCCGCCGAGGACGTCCTCGGCGAGGCCCTGACCGGCCTGCTCACCTCGCTCGAGTGGCCGAAGCTGATGCGCTGGGGCGACCACGACCTGCGCTTCGTCCGGCCGATCAAGTGGCTCCTCGCCCTCTACCGCGGGACCGTGGTCCAGCTCAGCATCGACGGCGTGACCTCGGGCCGCGAGACCTTCGGCCACCGCTTCCTCCATCCCGGGGCGCTCAGCGTGGCGACGGCCGCCGACTACCTGCCGGTCGTCCGGCTCGGGCAGGTCATCGTCGACCCGGCCGAGCGGCGGGCCCAGATCCTGTCCCAGATTCGCGCGGTCACGGCGAAGGCCGGCGGACGGGTCGTCGAGGACCCGGACCTCCTGACCGAGGTCACCTTCCTCGTCGAGTACCCGACGGTCCTCCTCGGCCGCTTCGCCCCCGAGTACCTGCAGCTCCCGGCGGACGTCCTGGTGACGACGATGAAGCGCCACCAGCGCTACTTCCCGGTCCTCGACGACCAGGGCCACCTGGCGCCCCTGTTCATCACCGTCCGCAACGGCGACGACTTTGCCCTCGACGTCGTCCGGACAGGCAACGAGAAGGTCCTCCGTGCCCGGCTGGCCGACGCCAAGTTCTTCTACGACGATGACCTCCGGCGGACCCTCGCCGACCGGGTCACCGAGCTCGACGGCGTGGCCTTCCAGGAGCGCCTGGGGACCATGGGCGACAAGACCCGCCGCCTCGAGGCCCTCGTGACGGACATCCTCCGACTCGCCCAGGCGCCTGCCCAGGGCGGCAAGGAGGCCCGTGGCGGCGGAGCCGTGCGGACCCTGTCCGAAGCCGACCCGCGCCTGGTCGAGACGGCCCGCCGGGCGGCCCACCTGGCCAAGGCCGACCTCGTCACCAACCTGGTCAAGGAGTTCACCGAACTGCAGGGCCGCATGGGCCAGGTCTACGCGGAGAAGTCGGGCGAGTCCCCGGACGTCGCTCGGGCCATCGGCGAGCAGTACCGCCCGGCCTTTGCCGGCGACGAGGTCCCGGCGACGACGGCCGGCAAGGTCCTGGCCCTCGCCGACAAGACCGACACCCTCGCCGCCGCCTTCGGCATCGGCCTCGTCCCGACCGGCTCGCAGGACCCTTATGGCCTGCGCCGCGCGGCCCAGGGCGTGGTTGCCATCCTCCTGGCCGCCGATTTCCGCCTGTCCCTCGGGCAACTGGTCGACCGGGCCTTCTCGCACCTCGGCCAGATGGCCACGAAGGCCGCCGAAGGGCGCGAGGCCCTGATGGACTTCCTCCGCGGGCGCGTCGCCAACGCCATGGCCGAGACCGGCCTGCGCTACGACGTCGTCGAGGCGACCCTGGCGGCCGGGTTCGACGACCCGGCCGGGGCCGGCGAGCGGGCCCGCGCCCTGGCCGTCGTCCGCGACGAGGAAGCCTTCGCCGACGTGGTCACGGCCTTCACCCGCGCGGCCAACCTGGCCGGCAAGGCCCCGGCCGGGCGCCCGGTGGACCCGGCCCTCTTCGAGCACGACGCCGAGTCGCGCCTGCTCGAAGCATACCAAGCCGTGGCCGCCGAAGCCCTGGCCATGGAGAAGGAAGGCCGCTACACTGATTTCCTCCGCAGCCTGTCCAAGCTCCGTCCGGCCGTCGACGCCTTCTTCGAGGCGGTCATGGTCATGGTCGACGACCGGCGGGTCAGGGAGAACCGGCTGAACCTGCTGCGGTCCGTGTCCGGCCTGGCGACCCGCGTCGCCGACCTGTCCAAGCTCGTCGCGGCACCTTCGGCCAAGGCCTAAGGCCTCAGCTGGGAGGGAATTCTAAAGCATCAGGCGTATATACTGGGGGGTGACCAGGTGAGCCCATCCGCGGCCGTCTTCGTCGTCTCGGACTCCATCGGCGAGACCGCCGAGCTCGTCGCCAGGGGCGCCCTGAGCCAGTTCAACGAGGACTTCGAGGTCATCAGGGTGCCTTACGTGGGCGACAAGGCCCACATCGTCGAGGTCGTCGCCCGCGCCGCCGCCCGGGGCCGGAGCGCCATCGTCCATACCCTGCTCCTCCCGGAGCTGCGCGAGACCCTCGCGGCCGAGGCCGCGGCCAGGGACGTGCCTCAGGTCGACCTCTTCGGGCCGACCCTCGCCGCCCTGTCCGAGGTCGCCGGGGGCCTGCCGCGGATGGAGCCCGGGCTCTTCCGCCGCGTCGACGAGGACTACTACCAGCGCATCGAGGCCGTCGAGTACGCCGTGTCCCACGACGACGGCCTGGACCCGCGCGGTCTGGAGAAGGCCGACGTGGTCCTGGTCGGCATCTCGCGGACATCCAAGACCCCGGTCAGTATGTACCTGGCCAACAAGCGCCTGAAGGTGGCCAACGTCCCGTTGGTACCCGAGGTGCCGCCGCCTCCGGAGCTTTTCGCGCTCCCCCGGGGCAAGGTCATCGGGCTGGTCATCGACCCAGACGCCCTCAACGACATCCGCGAAGTGCGGCTCGAGACCCTCGGCCTGCCGGACCGGGCGACCTACGCCAGCCGGGAGCGTATCCTGGAGGAACTCGAGTACGCCAAGGGCATCATGAGGAAGCTCGGCTGCCCGGTCATCGACATCACCAACAAGGCCGTCGAGGAGACGGCCGGCGCTATCTTACAGATGATCAACGGGAGGGAGACTCATGAGCGCGGTTAAGTACATCTACCCCTTCGAGGAAGGTCGGTCTTCGATGCGTGACCTCCTCGGCGGCAAAGGGGCCAACCTGGCGGAGATGACCCACATCGGGTTGCCCGTGCCGCCCGGGTTCACCATCAGCACCGAGGCCTGCACGGCCTTCTACGCCCAGGGCGAGAAGCTGCCCGAGGGACTCTGGCCGGCCGCCCTCGAGGAGCTGGCCCGCCTCGAGAAGAAGGCGGGCAAAGAGCTCGGCGGGGAGAAGGACCCGCTCCTGGTCTCGGTCCGCTCCGGGGCCAAGTTCTCCATGCCCGGCATGATGGACACCATCCTCAACCTCGGCCTCAACGACCAGACGGTGCAGGCGGTGGCCAGGGACACCAACGACGAGCGCTTCGCCTACGACTGCTACCGCCGCTTCATCCAGATGTTCTCGAACGTCGTCCTCAAGGTCGACATCCACAACTTCGAGCGCATCCTCGAGGGCTACAAGGAAGACCAGCGCGTCCGCTACGACCACGAGCTCTCTCCCAACAGCTTGAAGAGCGTCGTCCGCGAGTACAAGGACGTGGTCCTCCGCGAGACCGGCCGGCCTTTCCCGCAGGACCCCAAGGAGCAGCTGGAGATGGCCATCATCGCTGTCTTTTCCTCCTGGAACAACCAGCGGGCCATCGTCTACCGCAGGCAGAACAACATCCCGGCCGACCTCGGTACGGCCGTCAACGTCCAGGCGATGGTCTTCGGGAACACCGGCTTCGACTCGGGCACGGGCGTCATCTTCACCCGCAACCCGGCCACCGGCGAGAAGGGCCTCTACGGCGAATACCTGACCAACGCCCAGGGCGAGGACGTCGTCGCCGGCATCCGCACCCCGAAGCCCGTCGCCGAGCTGGCCAAGGACCTGCCCGAGGCCTATCGGCGCCTGGTCGAGGTCGGCGAGCTGCTCGAGCGGCATTACGCCGACATGCAGGACATCGAGTTCACCGTCGAGCACGGTAAGCTCTATACCCTGCAGACCCGCACCGGCAAGCGGACCGCGGCCGCGGCGGTGAAGATCGCCGCCGACCTCGTCCACGAAGGCAAGATAAGCAAGCCCGAGGCGGTCATGCGGATCGAGCCCGACCAGCTGACCAAGCTCCTCCACCGGGGCATCGACTCCCAGGCCAAGCTGAAGGTGATGGCCCAGGGCCTGCCGGCCTCGCCCGGCGCGGCCTCCGGCGCCGTCGTCTTCGACGCCGATGAAGCCCAGGCCCGCGGGGACAAGGGGCAGCGGGTCCTCCTCGTCCGACCGGAGACCACCCCCGACGACATCCACGGGATCATCGCCGCCCAGGGCATCCTGACCAGCCGCGGCGGGATGACCTGCCACGCCGCCATCGTCGCCCGTCACATGGGCAAGCCGTGCGTGGTCGGGTGCGAGGCCCTGCGCATCGACCTCAACCGCAAGGAGGTCCTGGTCGGCGGGACCACCATCCGCGAGGGCGACACCATCTCCATCGACGGCGCCACCGGCCAGGTCATCATGGGCGAGGTGCCCCTGGTCGACCCGAAGCTGTCCGGGGAGTTCAGGGAAATCCTCGGCTGGTGCGACGAGCTCAGGAAGATCGGCGTCTGGGCCAACGCCGACACCCCGGGCGACGCCCAGAAAGCCCGCGACTTCGGAGCCCGCGGCATCGGCCTCTGCCGGACCGAGCACATGTTCATGGCCTCCGAGCGCCTCCCGGTGGTCCAGGAGATGATCCTGGCCATGAACGAGAAAGACCGCCGGACGGCCCTCGACAAGCTCCTGCCGATGCAGCAGGGCGACTTCTCCGGCATCCTCCAGGCCATGCAGGGGCTGCCGGTGACCATCCGCCTGCTCGATCCCCCGCTCCACGAGTTCCTCCCGGACGGCGAGGAGCTTGCCGTCGACCTGGCCCGCCTACGGACGCTGGCCGAGAAGGGCGAGAAGGGCGGCGAGGCCGAGATCGCCCGCAAGGACGAGTTGCTCAAGAAGGTCCGCGCCCTGGCCGAGTTCAACCCGATGATGGGCTTCCGCGGCTGCCGCCTCGGCGTGGTCTATCCGGAGATCTACGAGATGCAGTGCCGGGCCATCTTCCAGGCCGCGGCGCAGCTCGTCAAGGAAGGCGTCGACGCCCGGCCCGAGGTGATGATCCCGCTCGTCGGCCATGTGAAGGAGCTGAAGCTGCTGCGCGGGATGGTCGAACGGGTCCTTGACGAGGTCCAGAAGGCTACCGGGGTGACCCTCGAGCACGTCATGATTGGGACGATGATCGAGGTCCCGCGGGCCGCCCTGACCGCCGACGAGATCGCCACCGAGGCCGAGTTCTTCAGTTTTGGCACCAACGACCTGACCCAGATGACCTTCGGCTTCTCGCGCGACGACGCCGAGGCCAAGTTCCTCCCGGTCTACACCCAGAAGGGCATCCTGCCGGCGAATCCCTTCGCCACCCTCGACGAGGGCGGCGTCGGCAAGCTGGTCGAGATGGCTGTCAAGCTCGGCCGGGCCACCCGCCCGGGCCTGCAGGTCGGCATCTGCGGCGAGCACGGCGGTGACCCGCAGTCCATCGACTTCTGCCACCGGGCCGGCCTCGACTACGTCTCTTGCTCGCCCTTCCGCGTGCCCATCGCCCGCCTGGCGGCCGCCCAGGCCAACATCGCCGAGCGGACGAAGGTGGAGAAAGACAAGTGATGCCCCGCGCGGAGTAGCCGCCCGACCCTCGCTGACGAAAAAGGCCCCGGGGCCGCTTGATGCGGTCCCGGGTTTTCCTGCATCTGAGCAGCTGGCTGGCCCGAAAAGGCGGCGGCCAAGGGCCGCCGGGGACAAAATTTCGAGCCGCGGAAGGAATGTGGGCCTGCGGCTAGTATTAAGAACAGACGTGTCCATGCGGGGGAACGAAAGATGGGCCACTGGAACGACAAAGCGGGCGGACAACCGCCCGTCGCACCTCGATTGACGACTGAGGAGATCGAGGAGAAGACCCTGTCGCCCCACGCCGTCCTGAGCGCCCGCTCGCGCGGCCGCGAACGGCCGGAGGAGCCGTGCCCCATCCGCACGGCCTTTCAGCGTGACCGCGACCGGATCATCCACTCCAAGGCCTTCCGCCGGCTCAAGGACAAGACCCAGGTCTTCATCGCCGTGGCCGGCGACCACTACCGGACGCGCCTGACGCACACCCTGGAGGTCGCCCAGATCGCCCGGACCATGGCTCGGGCCCTGCGCCTGAACGAGGACCTGACCGAGGCCATCGCCCTCGGCCACGACCTCGGCCACACGCCCTTCGGGCACACCGGGGAGGCCGTCCTTGACGAGTGCCTGCGGGCCGACGGGCGTGGCCGCTTCCGCCACAACGAGCAGAGCCTGCGCGTGGTCTCCGTCCTCGAGCGCCTCGAACCCGGCCACCCGGCGGGGTCCGGGCTCAATCTCACCTGGGAGGTCCGCGACGGCATCCGCCACCACACCGGCGACCTGCGCGACGACGGCCCCCAGCCCTCCACCCTCGAGGGCCAGCTGGTCAAGCTGTCGGACCGCATTGCTTATGTCAACCACGACATCGATGACGCCGTTCGGGGCGGGATAATCACCCCGGACGACCTCCCGCGCGGCCCGGTGGCCGCCCTCGGGGACACCCGCGCCCGCCGCATCAACAGCCTCGTCGTCGACGTCATCGAGAGCAGCCGCGACCGCCCGGCCATCGCCATGAGCGAGCCGGTGACGGCGGCCCTGGACGAGCTCCGCGCCTTCCTCTTCAGCCACGTCTACGTCGGCTCGGGGGCCAAGGCCGAGGAGGAGAAGGCCAAGGGACTGGTCCAGAATCTGTACCGGTTCTACCGCGACCGCCCCGAGGAGATCCCCGGGGCCGAGGACGCCGACGCCGGTTCCGGCCCGGCCTGGCGGCTGGCCTGCGATTACGTCGCCGGGATGACCGACCGCTATGCCATCTCCCAGCACAGCAAGCACTTTTTCCCATCACCATGGAAGTCCGAAGCCTAGGGAGGAAAAACAGAAGTCATCGCGAAAGCGTAATAAAGTCCGAGCGCCGTGGCGCTTAGGACGGCTGCGAGGATGTGGGGACGGTGAGAGGGCTCTCCGACGAGTTCATCGAAGAGGTCCGCTCGCGCAACGACATAGTCGACGTTATCGGCGAATATGTAGCGCTGCGCAAGACGGGTAAGAACTTCGTCGGGCTCTGCCCCTTTCACCACGAGAAGACGCCGTCGTTCTCGGTTGCCCCGGACAAACAGATGTTCTACTGCTTTGGCTGCCACGCCGGGGGCAACGTTTTTCATTTCCTGATCAAGCGGGACAACCTCACCTTTCCCGAGGCAGTGGCCAAGCTGGCGGAACGCGTGGCTCTCCCGCTCCCGGAGCCGGAGCTTTCGCCCGAGGAAGCCCAGAGGCGCCAGGAACGCGAGGCCTATCTTAATGCCCTCGAGCTGGCGGCGGAGTTCTACCGCCTGGCCCTGCTGAGGTCCCGCCAGGGGGCGGCCGCCCGGGAGTACCTCAAGGGGCGCGGCCTGACCGCCGAGACGGTCGAGCGCTTCCGCCTGGGATATGCCCCCGACGCTTGGGATTTGTTGCTCAATGCCTTAACTCGCAAGGGCTTTTCGCCGAAGGTTATGGAGGGGGCCGGCCTGGTCCTCCGGAACCGCGAGCGCGACTCCTACTACGACCGCCTCCGCAACCGCGTGGTCTTCCCGATCTTCGACGTCCGCGGGCGGGTCATCGCCTTCGGCGGGCGGGTCCTCGACGACAGCCTCCCCAAGTACCTGAACTCGCCGGAGACCGCGGTCTTCGCCAAGGGGCGCAACCTCTACGCCTTGAACCTAGCCCGCCCGGCCATCCGCGAGAACGGCCGGGCCATCCTGGTGGAAGGGTACATGGACGCGATCGCCTGCCACCAGGCCGGCGTGACCAACGTCGTGGCCACCCTAGGGACGGCCCTCACCCGCGACCAGGGGGCCATCCTCTCGCGGCTGGCGCCCGAGACGGTCATCGCCTACGACGCCGACACCGCCGGGCAGAGCGCCACTCTGCGCGGCCTGGAGATTCTCGGCGAGGCCGGCTGCCGGGTCAAGGTGGCCGTCCTCGAAGAGGGCAAGGACCCCGACGAACTCATCCGCCGGCGCGGCCCGGAGGCCTTCCGGGAGGCGGCGGCCAAGGCCCTGCCCCTCGTGGATTACCGCTTCGCCCTGGCCATGAAGGCCGGCGACCCGGCCACGGTGGAGGGCAAGGTCGGGATTGCCGCGACCATGGCTCCCGTCCTGGCCGGACTGGACAACGCCGTCGAGCGAGAGGCATACATTCAGGAACTTGCGACCAAGCTAGGCCTGACTGTGGAAGCGCTACGGACAGAGGTGCGCAAGGCGGCCAAGACCCGCCAGACCCGAGACCCCACGGCCGGGACCGGCAGCCAGTATATTCCAGCCGGGGCCAGGAATAATAATGGGCATGACCTGGGAAAAGCGGGCAAGGCGCGGCCTTCGGCCCGCCTGCTGGCTGAGCGGGGACTCCTGCGGTTGGCTGTGGACCACGCCCACCTCAGACCGCTCGTGAGCGAGGGCATCGCGCCGGAGGACTTCTCCGGCGAGGCCGAGCGAGCCCTGGCCAAGGTCATCCTGGGCGAGGAGACCGCGGCCACCGCGGCCCTGGAACCGTCGCAGGTCCTGGCCCGTCTGCAAGACAAAGAGCACGCCGAGGCGGCGGCCGAACTGCTGATGGCCGAACCTCCGCCGGGCGAACCTGATAAACTGGTGCAGGGCTATCTCAAGCGGATCCGCGAAGACTCGGTCAAGACCAAGGCCGAACGCGTCCGGGCGGAAATGGGGCGCCTGGAGCGCGAAGGCCGGCCGATTCCCGAAGCCATGCTGCGGGAATACCTGGGACTCCAGCAATTACGTTCAGCCTCGGGCACGGCCGCCCCGCCGGCCCAACGGCCTGATGTTCGAAAGGGGAAACCGGATGAAGAGCCAGGAACCTAAGAGCGCGGGGGTGCGCGAGCTACTCGTCAAAGGCAAGAAGCGGGGCGTCCTGACCTATAACGAGGTCATGGATGCCCTGCAGGACGAGGAGCTGTCCCCCGACCAGATCGACGACATCTACAAAATGCTGGAGGAAGACGGCATCGAGGTCGTCGGCGAGGTTCCCGAGGGCAGCCCGGTGGAGCCTCTCGAGCGCGATGAGACCGCCGAACCGGCGGTCGAGGCCGAAGCCGCGGCACCCGAAGAGGTCGATTTGAACGTGCCCGAAGGGGTCGCCATCGACGACCCCGTTCGGATGTACCTCAAGGAAATCGGCCGGGTGCCCCTCCTCAGCGCCGAAGAAGAGGTCGAGCTGGCCAAGCGGATCGAGGCCGGGGACCAAGAGGCCAAGCGCCGCCTGACCGAAGCCAACCTCCGGCTGGTCGTGTCCATCGCCAAGAAGTACGTCGGCCGCGGCATGCTCTTCCTGGACCTCATCCAGGAGGGCAACCTCGGCTTGCTCAAGGCGGTCGAGAAGTTCGACTATCGCAAGGGCTATAAGTTCAGCACCTACGCGACCTGGTGGATCCGCCAGGCGATCACCCGCGCCATCGCCGACCAGGCCCGGACGATCCGCATCCCGGTGCACATGGTCGAGACCATCAACAAACTCATCCGCATCCAGCGGCAGCTCCTCCAGAAGCTCGGGCGCGAGCCGTTGCCCGAGGAGATCGCGGCCGAGATGGAGATTTCCGTCGACCGTGTCCGCGAGATATTGAAGATCGCCCAGGAGCCGGTGTCCCTCGAGACGCCCATCGGCGAGGAAGAGGACAGCCACCTCGGCGACTTCATCGAAGACGAGGACGCCCCGGCGCCGGCCGAGGCCGCCAGCTTCATGCTCCTCAAGGAGCAGCTCGAGGAGGTCCTGGCGACCCTCACCCCGCGCGAGCGCGATGTCCTGCGGCTGCGCTTCGGGCTGGACGACGGCCGGGCCCGGACCCTCGAAGAGGTCGGCCACGTCTTCAAGGTCACCCGCGAGCGCATCCGGCAGATCGAAGCCAAGGCCCTGCGCAAGCTGCGGCACCCGAGCCGGAGCAAGAAGCTGAAGGATTATCTGGAGTGAGACGTTCAGGGCGGCCGGGGTCATCCGGCCGCCCTCTGACTTCCCGTGCGCTCCTTCACCGCCGGCCCGCATCGGCTCCCCTGATCTCAGCCGGTCGGATTGACGGTTTCCCTCATCAGACAGGGTCCCTCTTGAGGAACCCGGTCATGCAGTGGATCGAACCCCAGCCCTTCCTGAGCTCGCTGATGTCGGCCTCGACCACCGTCAGGCCGGCTTTTTCATACATGTCGCGGGTCCGTGGGCAACCCATGGGGATGACGATCCTCCCCGGCTCGAGGGCGACGAAGTTGATGGCCATGCCCAGTTTCGCTTCTTCGGGCCAGGCGACCTCCAGGATCCGGTACCCCCGGTTCAGGAGGGCCTGGGCGGCGACGTGAGGCACCTGCCAGGGGAAGACCACCGCCACATCCGGGGCAGCAAGGTTGCAGATGCCGTCGATGTGGGCTTGCCCGAAGGGGACCTGGAAGATGATGACCTCTTCAACGCCCACATTCCGGAGTTCCTCTTCAACCTGGCGGGCGCCCTCAGCGTTGGTCCGGTTGCCAACCCCGAGGAAGACGGTCTGGCGGTCGATCCACAGGACGTTGGCGCCTTCGAAGGTCCCCCGCCCGCAGACCGTCTTGATGATAGGAACGCCGAGCTTCGCCAGCGCCCTCGCCGCATAGGCCTCCTCGCCCCGCCGCTCGGCCATGGCCGGCCTGGCCAGGATGGCCCCCTCGGGGGTCATCAGGACGAGGTCTCGGACAAAGAAGGCGTTAGGCCGGTCCGGACGCATCTCCTCGATGTAGTGCACGGCGACCCCGTTGTCGCGGTATATCGCGGCCAGCGCATCGTGTTGGGCCCGGGCCCTTTCGGGGTCCATCACCTCGAGCCACCTCGGGCCGGCCGGGTCGGCGACCGCCTCGATCTCCTTCCCCGGGCGCCGCATCAGCACTGCTCGCAGCCGCCCGACCTCGGAGTCGACCCCCCAATCCCCCCAAAGCTCGGCCAGGTCCTCCCGCATGGAGGTCGGCTTCTCAAACCAGCGCTCTCCGGCACTCAAGAGTTCCTTCTTCGCGGTCTTGTCTGATCCGTTCAACGTTCATAACCTCCCGGCGGTCCCGGCCTTTCCTCGCCGGGCCGTTCCCCTCCGATTCATTCTACAGGTGCGGGCCGGCCCCCTTTTCCACCCGAGGCTCGGGGGCCACCGACGGGCCCGCAGCTACTCGCCGCCACTGACGGCGCGGTGCCTGGCCGTGTGCCTCGCGCCGACGGCGTAAAGGGCCAGACCCACAGGAACCATCAGGAGGTACCACCTGGCGTTGCCCGACCCAGTCGCCAGGATGGTCGAGAGAAAGACCGAGTACCAGACGCCGCCGGTCAAGAGGAGGGTGGGGGCCAAGGTCCCCGACCGCCGGAGGCCAAGATAGACGAGAAGCGCCGAGCCGATGGCCAAGGCCGCGCTCAAGAGGGCGAACCCGTTGAGGACCCACGGCGTCAGGAGGATGCCGATGGCCGGGATGACGGAGCCCTGAAAGACCATCGCCCCGGTGATGTTCCCGAGGGCCAGAGTATCCTGGCCCCGGCTGACCCAGATGAGGCTGTTCAGCTTCTCCGGCAGCTCGGTGGCCACCGGCGCGACCAGGAGCGACAGGACGAAGGCCGGCATGGCCAGGGCCTCAGCGAGGCCCTGGGTGGCCAGGACGAAATAGCGGGCCCCGACGACGATGCCGGCCAGCGCCAGAACCACCTGGGTAACGACGGCTGCGGTGGGCGGGCCCCCTGGGCGGCGCCACAGGTACAGAGCCCGCAGGTGCTCGGGCTCGTCAGCCGGACGGCGTCCGTTGCGAAAGGTCTGGGCCACGTAGATGGCGTAGGCCGCCCATAACCCAAGCGCCAGGACGATCCGCACGGGCTGGGGACGAATGAACGCGGCCCCGATGGCGACGGTGTAGACGACGAGGAAGAAGCGCAAGTCTCGCTTCATGACTTCGGAATCGATGAGCATTGTCCGGCGCGGCCGTCCCCCTGCCGGGAAGCTGACGGCGGCGATACCCACCAGGCAAAGGGCCAGGGTCGCCAGCATGAACGGGGCGCCAAGAATGGCGCCAATCCCAACATCCCTGGCCGCCTCCTCACCGTGACCGGCGAGGATGGCGAGGAGCGAAATCATCGTCTCGGGCATGGCCGTGCCGACCGCCGCGATAACGCTGCCAATGGCGCCTTCGCCGAGCCGCAGGATCTTCCCCAACCATTCGACCGCGTTGGTGAAGAACTCGGCCGCGAGTAGGATAAAGCCAAAGCTGAGGACGAGGACTACGACGTCGGTCACTGCTGAGAGCACCTCCAGTTGGTCTAACCGCCCGTTTGGCAAAGGAAAAGCGAGACCGATTCACCCACATGGGCGCAAAGGTCTCGCTTGCCGTTTCCACGGCAGGCTGGGCCAGGCCTGTCGGCCGTCATGTTGACCCCGCCAAAGGATCAGCTACTCCCCTTCACTGTAACCCTGATTATACCCGAAGAAGACGCCCTGGGCAACCCACAGCCTGACCAAGAGGCCGCATCTGCCCGGCCTCGGCGCTTGAAGCCGGCCATTCCACGGAGGCTCCGCCGCCCGCCCGGCCGCCAGGCGCGAGGGCCGGTTTGTCGAATTGTGCCGAATCCCGTCAGACGATTGCCCTTAAGTGGCAGCCCCTTCCATTCGACCTAGGAAGTAGAACCAACGGCAAGCTCTGAAGCTCTACCAGACAAAACTTGGACCAACCAAGGAGTGTGACCATGTCAGTAGCAAGCCGCATCGCCGGCCACGCCCGCCAATCGCTGCCCCGCATCAAGCGCGGGAGGCCCAGCTTCTTCGGGGACACGTTGGACCTGCCGGCCGGCGAGACTCGGACCATCGCCGACGTCGACCTGGAGGACGAGTGCCTTGTGCTCCGCTTCGAGACCGGAGAAATCCTCCGGGTGTGGGACCCCTCCGGGCCCGACGTGGGTCACAACTCCTTCGTCATCGCCCATGCCAGCCGGGTCGTCTGGGAGTGGTACCCCGACCTCGCGAAACAGTCCCCGGAAGGCCGGCTCTATCGCGAATACAGCGTCCGCGGCTGCGGCATCGAGGCCCGGACCAACGCCGACCCGTACATGTCGCGCCTGCAGCCCAAGGTGGGCTATCCGGCCGTTGAGCTGTGCTAAGGTCGAGGTGCGAGGCACGGCTCATGGGGCCCCATGACCTTTGAGACGAAGCGAGACCCCGGACTCCGGAGACCCCGGACTCCGGGGTCTCTTGATTTGCTGGGCGGGGTTCCCTCCGAGGCTTGCGTCCTCGGCGCTAAAGGAGGCAGCCGCACGGGGACGGTCGAATAGAGGTTCATTCGGATCCGGCTTGGCGTGGCCGGGGCAAGGGGATGAAGATTCGCATGGAGCCAGAGACGACCGTTTTGTCCACCCAACTGACCCGCTTCTGCCGGTCGGCCCTCCCCTGGGGGGGCGGCGGCCAGGTCACGGGCCTGACCCGGCTCACCGATGGGTGGGAGTCTGAAGTCTACTCCTTCACCGTCGAATCCGCGGACGGCCGCGAGCGGCGGGACCTCATCCTGAGGATGTTCCCCGGGTCGGTCGAGTCGGACCCGGCGGGCAAATGCGCCAGGGAGTACCGCATCCTCGAAAAGCTCGGCCGACTGGGCTACCCGGTGCCCCGGGTCTACGCCATCGATGCCGGCGGCTCCGGTCTCGGCCGCCCCTCCTTCGTCATGGAGAAGATCAACGGCCCGACGGCCGACGCCCTCTTCCTTTGTTCGGCCCCCGAAGCCCGGCGCGGCCTGGTGACCATGTTCGCCGAACTCCTGGCCGACCTGCATGCCTTGGACGCGCGCCACTTCGAGCCCGAAGCGCCGCTCTTCGCGCTGAGCAACCTCGACGCGGGCTGGTCCGGGCCCCTCAGGGGCTGGACTGAGCGCTTCAGCCAGCCGGGTTTCGGCCCGGTCATCGATTGGCTCGAACGCCGGGCCGTCTCCGTCGGGCGCCGCCCGCCCGCGCTCATCCACCTCGACTTCCACGCCAACAACATCCTGATGCAAGATGGCCGGCCCCACGTCATCGACTGGACCTCGGCCGGCCTTTCGGACCCGCGGGTCGACCTGGCCTGGACTTCCCTGCTGATGGGCGGGGACGAGGTCTGGTCGCTGGTCCGCGCGGACTATGAGCGGAAGGCCGGTTACGCCATCACGGACTTCGACTTCTTCGAGGTCTTCGCGTGCCTGAGGCGGCTCTTCAGCGTCTCCGTGTCGCTCACCCACGGGGCCGACAAGCTCGGCATGCGCCCCGGGGCCGAGGCGAACATGAGGCAGGCCATGGGCCAGATGGGCCGGATCTACCAGCTGCTTCTGGACCGGTGCGGCGTGGCCATCCCTGAAGTCGAGGCGATGCTGCCCCGCGCGTGAGCCCGGGGCTCCGCAAGGGCTCTAGAGCTGCGCCCTCATCGCCGTGGCCGTGGCCGGGCAGGCGCCGGCGAACTCTTCGGACCGCTGCAACTCGGGCGGCGCCGCGGACCGGTCGGCGCGGGCGAAGCCGAAGCGGGGGAAGTAGTCCTGGGCGGTGGTCGTCAGCAGCCAGACCGAGCGCAAGCCGCGCCCGCGAGCCCAGGCGAGGCGGTCACGGGTGAGGGCATCCCCGACCCCGCGTCCCCGCCAGGCGGCATCCGTGGCCACCGACCGCAGCAACCCGTCGTCCCCGTGGACCTCGACCCCGGCGACCCCGATGACCCGGCCATCCGTGGCCGTCGCCACCGCGAACTTCGGTCCGAACTGGACCTCGAACTTCCCATCGGCCAGGCCGGTCTCGCTCAGCAGCCGACGCACCGCGGGCAGGTCGGCGGGGGTCGCCTCCCTCACGCTGAACCTGCCATCGCCAGGTTTCCGGCCGCGGATGAAGCCGCTCACCAGGCGGACGCCGGAGGGCAGGACTGACTCGCAGCACGATGCGGTGGCGCCCGCGGGTTCGCAACAGCTCTGCTCGGTCGTGCCGGCGTAGACCTGGGTCACCTCCAGGGACGCGTCGACAAACCCGGCCGCCCGCAGGCGGGCGAGGTAGTCGCGCTCCTCGAGGGCCCCGGAGACGCACTCGCACCAAGCCTCGGTCGACTGCCGCAGCCTCTCCGGCAGCAGGGACAGGTCCCCCTGGAAAGCCATGTCGGACACGGCGAAGCGGCCACCCGGCTTCAGCACGCGGAAGGCCTCACGGAAGACCTTGTCCTTGTCGGCCGCCAGGTTGATGACGCAGTTGCTGATGATGACGTCGACCGTCGCGTCCGGCAGCGGGATGGCCTCGATGTCGCCCTTCAGGAACTCGACGTTGGTGGCCCCGGCGCGCGCCTGGTTCTCGCGGGCCAGGGCGAGCATCTCATCGGTCATGTCCAGACCATAGACCCGGCCGTTCGGCCCGACCCGCTTCGCGGACAGCAGCACATCGAGGCCTCCGCCGCTGCCTAGGTCAAGCACGGTCTCGCCGGGGACGATGTCGACCATCGCCGTCGGCACGCCACAGCCCAGGCTGGCCTGGACCGCCTGGGCGGGCAGTCCCTTCCGGTCACCCGCCGAGTACAGCTCGCCGCCGATGCCCGGGGGCTCGGCGCCACAACAACCGCTCGCCCTGACCGCCCGCGCCGCGGCCGCGTATCTGCGACGGACGTGTTCCTTCACTTCCCCGCTCAAACTCGTCACCTCCCAGAAGATCCTATCCAAGAATAGGATATATCAAATTGGATTGATTTGACAAGGCCCAAATCAAAATTTCTTGAGATGGGCATCCATCCACGCTATACTGTGGATGGAGGGATTGTCCATGGTCAAGACGACACCCACGGCCACCGCCGGCGACCAGGCCGCCGAGCGCCTGAGCCTCCTGGCCAAGGCCCTGTCCGACCCGACCCGGCTGCGCATGCTGAAGATGATGGTCGTCGGGCGGCCCTGCTGCGAGGGCGCCACCTGCGCGCCATCCGTCCCCGCGGACGCTTCCACCACGGGCATCTGCGTCTGTGAGTTCCAGTATGTCTTTGGCCTGGGGCAGTCCCGAGTGTCTTATCACCTGAGAGTCCTCAAGGAGAGCGGCCTCGTCGACGAGGAGACCAAGGGCAAGTGGACCTTCTACTCGCTGAACAAGAAGACGGCCCGTGAGCTCGGCGGGCTGCTCGGGGAATTCCTGGACGGCTGATGGAAACAAAAAGGCCCGGGGAGGCTTCAAGCCTCTCCGGGCCTTGTCTGTCTTATCTTCCATTCCCACCTGGACGGTTGCCGGTGCCGGCCACCCGCCCGTCGGGCGCGCCCACCTGGCGCAGGACGGCGATCGGCGTCTGCTGGTGTCCCTGACCGAGGGGGTTGTCCCGCATCAGCCAGGTGACCAGTTCGGGGTCGACCCCGTGGGACCAGCCGAGGACTTTGGTCGACAGGTCGCTCGAGTCGATGATGGCCACGCCGACGCCGTGCCCGAGGGCCGCGGACAACTTTTCGGCCACGCCCATGGGGTCCTTCGGACCGAGCTTGGCCTGGCGGTTGTAAGGAGGCAGGGTGCCCGGCGTGGGGCCGTCGATGGCTTCCACGGCCGGACCGGCGATGCGGTAGAACAGGCCGCGCCGCCCGACCAGCCGCCCGAGGGCGGAGACCACCGTGGCCAGGAGGATGCGCGGCGCGCCGTCCTCGTTCAGGGCCAGTTGCATCGTCTGGGGGAGGCCCACCCCGATGCCGTGCGGCGTTTTGGTGACCGCCTGGGTCAGCAGGCGGGCCAGCCACGTGACCTTGACCTCCTCGATGGGCCACGAGCGGCCCTGGCTGATGGCCACGGGCTTCTCAGCGATGACGATGATGTCGCCGGGTTTGGCGTGGGCGCCGACCGATTCCTTGAAGAAGGCCGCCAGGTCGTCGCCCTTGCGGACGACCCCGGTGTGGATGGGCAGACGGGCGTAAGTCCGCCCCCCGGCCACGGCCAAGAGATGCTTGGGCGGGTTCGGCCGGTAGGCGGCGGCCAGCCGCGCGGCCTCGTCCGAGCGGGTGCGGGCCACACCCAAGGCGTCGCCCAGGTCGGCCAGGCTGCCGCGGTGCCTGGGTCCCGGGATGGCACCCTTGACGCGGGCGTCCGCGCCGTCGCTCACCACGCCGTCCCGCCCGTCGATGAACTCGCGGAGCCACAACTCGACGTTGATGGCCCGCCAGAAGAACATGGACTGGTCGATCCGGCCGCGGTTGGCGTCGAGGAACGCCCGGGCCACCGCCGGACCGTCCCAGTACGGGCGGCCGGCGAAGGTCGGCGAGTTGAAGAGGCTGAGGAAGGCCACCCGCCGGGCCCTGATCCAGCGGAACTCGGGCGTGGTGAACCCGACCTTCCACCGGCGCTGCCGGATCTTCTCGGGCAGGATGCCCTTCAGGCCCTGCCGCAGAAGCCACCGGCTCCACCCGTTGCGGATGATCGCGTCCGACGGCTGGCGCAGGATCCACTCGACCAGTTCCTGGTCGAGGTAGGGCACCCGCGACTCCAGCGAGTGAGCCATCGAGTTCTTGTCCTCATAACGGAGCAAGCACGGCAGGCTGTAGGTGGTCAGGTCCTGCAACAGGCGCCGCTTCAGGTCGTCGCGCGAACGGGTGTAACCCGGGTCTTTGGCCCGGCTCACAAAGTCCGCCCGCAGCAGGCTCTTGAGCGGGAAGCCCTGGTTGCGGTCGCGGAGGCGCCGCGTCACGAGCGGCCGGAGGACGTCGCGGGCCGCCCAGGCCTCGCGCAGGAACCGTCCGTACTGCCGCCGCTTCCAGAGCTGGTTCAGGTAGACGAACTGGTAGGGGACGTAGCCGGCGAGCAGCTCGTCGCCGCCCTGGCCGTCGAGGACGACCGTCACGTGCTTCCGGGCCTCGCGCAGGACGCACCACTGGGCGTAAGGACCCGTGCTGATGAACGGCTCCTCCTGATGCCAGATGAGGTCGCGCAGTTCGTCGACGAAGGTCTCGGAGAGCGGCCGGATGTAGGTGGTGTCGGCGCCCGTGGCCCGCACGGCCACCTCGATGTAGTCGCGCTCGTCGATGGGGTCGTTGTCGAAGACGGCCGAGAAGGTCTTCAGCTGCCCGCGCATCGAGCTCGCGTCGGGGGCCTTGTCCTTCAAGAGGCCGCTCATGAAGCTGACGATGGTCGTCGAGTCGAGACCACCCGAAAGGCACGAGCCGACCGGGACGTCGGCCACCAGCCGCCGCTCCACGGCCTTGCGGAACAGCTCGCGGAACTCGTCCGGGTCGCCGGAGCCGTCCTCGCTGAGGCGGGGCGTCCAGTAGGCGACGGGCCGGGCCGATTCGAAGGCCGCGGCGTCGCCGACTTTCGCGTCGTCGGCCATTGCGTCGCCGAGGGCGACCTCCATGTACGTCGCCGCCGGCAGGTGATAGATGCCTTCGAAGAAGGTCTCCGGCCGGTGGTCGTGCAGGCCGTGGACCAAGTATTCGTAGACCATCTGGTCGTTGGCCCGGGCCGGCAGGGACGGGTCCTGCAGGAGGGCCTTGATCTCCGAAGCGAAGAGAAGACGCCCGCCCGAGCGGGCGTAGTAGAGCGGCTTGATGCCGAAGTGGTCACGGGCGAGGACCAGCCGGCCACGGCGCGTGTCGGCGATGGCCACGGCCCACATCCCGTTGAACCGCGCGAAGCACTCCGGGCCATACTCCTCGTAGGCGTGGATGATGACCTCGGTGTCGCTGTTGGTCTTGAAAGCATGGCCGTGCTGGACGAGTTCAGCCCGCAGCTCGCGATAATTGTAGACCTCGCCGTTGAAAACGAGCCAGACCGTGCCATCCTCATTGGCGAGCGGCTGGTGGCCGGTCTCGAGGTCGATGATGGACAGCCGGCGGTGGCCCAGGCTGACCGACGGCAGCTCGAGCGAGCCGCAGTCGTCGGGTCCGCGATGGATGAGGACCGCCCCCATCCGGTCGAGCAGTTCCTTATCAGGTTTACCGGAAAAACCGTAGACGCCGCACATGGCCCAACCCTCCCCCCGGAACCCGCACAAAAACAGCGTTTCGGCTTCACTTGGGGCATTGCGAACCGGCCCTCGTTCGACCGGCCGGATTCGACACAGCTCGACTTCAATTAATCTACTCTAACACATCCTTGGGGCGCGCAACAAAAGGGATTTTGAACCGTCTATGCAGCTATTGGCCAGTTTTGCGGCAGCCGCTGGGGCCGTGCCGCGCGGCTCGAAGAATCCGTGAA
>JAJZPE010000062.1 GCA_021811325.1 Bacillota bacterium | reverse complement strand
CCGCTTATCGCAGGCCGTCACCGGGCCGCTGGTCAACGCGATGCTCTTCATCTCGGCCTTCGCTGTCGGTCCTGGGGCCGCTACCCCGGCGTGGTCTTGGCCGCGCTGGTCAAGTACGCCGCCCTCGCCGGGGCCGTGGCCCTGGTGGTCATCGCCGCCCTCGAGCGGATCGCCGCTCCGCGGCCGGCCGCAAAAAACATCGTCACCCACAAGGAATAAAGGCGTCCCATGGCGAACCTGCACCACTGTCTCTTTAGTCGACGAAAGGAGACTGGTCAGTGGTCAGAAGTCGCCGTTTGGGACGTCAGCTCGACGGCCTCGTGGAGGCCGTCTTGATGCTCCGCAACAAGGAGGAAGCCCGGCGCTTCCTCGAGGACCTGTGCACCACGGCCGAACTCAAGACCCTCGCCCAGCGCTGGGAAGCGGCCCAGATGCTCGACGGAGGGCTGACCTACGAGGCCATCGAGGCCAAGACGGGGATGAGTTCGGCCACCATCAGCCGCATCCGGCGGGCCATGACCCAGGGGTCCGATGGGTATGGCCTGCTCCTCGGAAGGCTCAAGCGGCGGGTCCGCGCCCGGTGACGGTTCGGCGGCCGGGCCGGTGACAGGGTCCAAATGACCCCGGCCCGGATCAATGGCGGTGAGAAGGGGCTCCCAAGCGTTGGGAGCCTCGTGGTTTTTGCGGCTCAGGCCACCCTCACTTTACGGTTCCGGCCGCCCCGCCGGACGTGAGGTGGGGGAAAGGAGGAAAGCGTCTCCAAGCCGTCGAAAGCGCATGTTTGTACGGTGTTCCATCCAAGGCTAATCCGGGCGCCGAGAAAGACTCGAACGGGTTGCGCTGCCCCAGACCGAAGGAGGGAGCCCCCATCACCCCTGACATCGACCCACGCCAAGCAGCCCAGCCGCACTACTGGAATAAACTCTTCGCCGGGATGAGTGACGCCTACCGCAACCTGCCCATGTCCCAGAAGGCCATGGACGTGTCCGATTTCATGATCGCCAGCGGGGCGGCCCAGGTCCTCGACGTCGGCTGTGGGATGGGCCGCTGGTGCCTCTACATGGCCAAACGCGGCCTGACGCCGACCGGCGTCGACATCGTCGAGCGGGCCATCGAGACGGCCAAACGATGGGCCGACATGGAGGGCGTGGATGCCGCCTTCGCCGTGGCCTCGGCGACATCCCTCCCATTCCCCGACGAAAGCTTCGATGGGTACGTCGGCAGCAACTTGCTGGACCACCTGGGGTTGGACAACGCCCGCAAGGCCGTCGAGGAGATGGGCCGGGTCCTGCGGCCGGGCGGCGTCTTCTTCCTGTCCTTCGACGGTCCGGACACCGAACCGTCGCCCCACGAGGTCATGCCGGACGGCTCGTGGTACTTCATCAAGGGCCCCTTCACCGGCCTGATGTGGCGCTATTTCAGCGACGAGGAGGTAACGGACCTCCTCAAGGGGTTCGAATTGACCGGTTTCACAACCACCGAGACCGGGGCCCGCTGGGTCTTCGGTCGAGTCCCGGAGGCTTCTTGATGCGCCTGTACAATCGTTCCGTGAGCAGCTTCGCCGAGAAGGTCGCCGACGACCGGATGGTCCTCGAAGCGTCCTTCATCGATACCTTCCACGAACTGAACGTGACCCTCGAGGTGCGCCTGCCGGACCAGGTCATCGTCGCCGCGCGGGCGGAGATGCAGCGGTCGCCTTACCCCATCTGCGCCGACGTGATGGACAGAGTCAAGGACCTCATCGGGCAGACCGCCGGGGCGGGCATCGGCCGCGTCGTCCGTGGGTCGCTCGGCGGGCCGCAGGGCTGTTCCCACCTGGCCGAGCTGGTCCTGGAGGCGGTGCGTTCGGCCGTCCAGGCCGAGTTCGTCGAGACCGGGCGCGGGCTGACCCGCACCGAGCAGGTCGAGGTCTACCGCAAGAAGTGGAAGGACACGTGCTACGTCTACTCGCGGACGTGACCCCGCGGGTGTGGGCGCGGTCGCACGGGTGCGGCCGGCAACCGCGCCGAGGAGCACGGCGAAAGGAGGGCTGGGGATGGAAGACCGACGCGAACAGGTCAGGCTGACCAAGATGACCTCCAAGGCTGGTTGAGGCTGTAAGATTGGTCCGGCGGACCTGGCGCAGGTCCTGCGCCACCTACCCCCTGGGGTCAAGGACCCCAACCTCCTCGTCGGCCTCAACACGCTGGACGACGCGGGTGTCTACCGCCTCGGGCCCGAGCTGGCTCTGGTCCAGACGGTCGACTTCTTCACGCCCATTGTCGATGACCCGGTCGACTTCGGCCGCATCGCCGCGGCCAACGCCCTCAGTGACATCTATGCCATGGGGGCCAGGCCTCTCCTTGCTCTCAACCTGGTCGGCTTCCCGGCGAGTAAGCTGGGGCCGGACATCCTGGCCGAAATCCTCAAGGGCGGGAGCGAGAAGCTCAACGAGGCCGGGGTCGTCCTGGCCGGCGGGCACTCCATCGATGACCCCGAGCCCAAGTACGGACTGGCCGTGACCGGCACCGTCCACCCCGACCGGGTGGTGACCAACGCCGGGGCCCGCCCCGGCGACCGCCTCTACCTGACCAAGCCCATCGGCGTGGGCATCGTCACCACGGCCCTCAAGCGCGACCTGGCCGGCGAGGACGTCGTCCGGCGGGCCACCGAGGTCATGGCCGAACTCAACCGGGCCGCCGCCGAGGCCATGCTCGAGGCAGGCGTCGACGCCTGCACCGACGTCACCGGTTTCGGCCTGACCGGCCACGCTTCAGAGATGGCCAGAGCCAGCCGCGCCGACTTGCTGGTCTATGCCCCGCGCGTCCCGGTCATCACCGAGGCCTGGGACTTTCTCAAGCATGACGCCGTCCCCGGCGGGACCAAGAACAACCTGAAGTTCCTGACCGACCCGGACGGCGGTCGCGCGGCCGGCCTCGACGATGGGCCCCTCGTGGCCTTCGACTCGTCCCTGGCCGCCGGCACCCGGACCATCCTGTGCGACGCCGTCACCTCGGGCGGTCTCCTCATCGCCGTGCCGGCGGCCCGCGCGACCGCCCTCGAAGCGGCCTTCGCCGCCCGCGGGGTGCGCGGGGTCGCCATCGGCGAAGTCGTCCCCGGGCCCGGCCGAGTCCGCGTCCTGCCAGGAACACTGGCCTGAACCGCCACCAGAACCGCCCCCTCAAGGAGGACCACATGCCGCTCAGGGTCGAGCGCGAACAGCTCTATCCATCCAACCCGCTCGTCGTCAGCTACCTGCATGACTTCGAGCGGGTCGGTTCGTTCTATCGCTACCACCCGTACTCGGCCGAATCGATGGCCGAGCGCCTCGCATCGCTGCCCCAGACCTACCGGCAGGACCGCCGCGAGCTGGTCGCCGCCCTCCTGGACTACAACCGCGGCCTCGGCGCGGGGCGGGAGACCCTCGCGAACATCGGGCTCCTCGAGCGCTCCGGCTCGGCCGTGGTCGTCGGCGGGCAGCAGGCGGGCATCCTCACCGGCCCGCTCTACACGGTCCACAAGGCCCTGAGCCTGATCCAACTCGCGAGGAAGCTCGCGGCCGAACTGGGGACCCCGGTCGTCCCGGTCTTCTGGGTGGCCTCCGAGGACCACGACTTCGCCGAAATCGACCACATCGACTTCCTGCCGCCGGGCGGGGAGCCCACGCGGCTGCGCTTGGCGCCGCCCCCGGGGGCCGGCGGGAACGTCTCCATCGGCGATCTGCCGGCGGGGCCCGAGGTCGCGGTCATCATTGATGAACTCGACAGGGCCGCCCCGCCATCCGAGTTTAAGGCGCAAATCATCGCCGGCCTGCGGGAGGCCCTGGCCGCCGGCGGGAGCCTGGCCGACTTCTTCGCCCGCTTGATGCTCCGCCTCTTCGACCGGCACGGGCTGGTCCTCATCGACGTCACCCGGCGGCCGTTCCGGGTCATGCAGTCCGGCTTCTTCCGCACGGTCATCGAGTCGACGGGGGACATCAACGCGGCCGTCGAGGAGGCCGACGAGCGCCTCGTCGCCGCCGGCCACGCCCTCCAGGTCGAGAAGAGCCGCGACCACACGCATCTCTTCGTCTACGTCGAGGGCCAGCGCCTGCCCTTGTTCAGGGAGTCGCCGGCCAAAGCCGGGCTCGAAAGGGGCGGGGAGGTCCGCGAGTTCGTGGCCAGGCGCGGCCGCGAGCCGGTGGCCCGCTTCAGTCGCGGCGTGCTCCTGGCCATGGCGGCGACCGCCCCCTGGGACCTCAGCACCGACGTCATCACCCGGCCGGTCGGGCAGGACAACCTCCTGCCGGTTCTGGCGTCCATCGACGGCCCCGGCGAGATCTCCTACATGGCTCAGGTCAAGGGGGTCTACCCGCTCTTCGACCAGGAGATGCCGGTCATCTACCCGCGGGCCAACCTCACCCTCGTCGAGCGGAACGTGGCCCGATCGCTGGAGAAGTTCCGACTATCCGTGCGCGACCTGGCGGGCGACCCGAGGGTCCGGCTCGAGGAGTTCCTGCGGACCATCGACCCGGTCGGCGTGCAGGCCGCCGTGGAGCGGCTCAAGGCCGAGATTGCCGAGTGTTACCGGCGCTGCTTGGAGAGGTTATCTCCGGTCGACAAGGCCCTACCCGAACTCGGTCGGAAGAATCTCGACCGCCTCCTCGAGGAGGTCGCCTGGTTCGAGCGGAAGGCCGTGGAAGCCCGCAACCGCGCGGCCGACGAGTCATCGCGCCAGTTCAAGCGGGCCGCGGCGAGCCTCTTTCCCGACGGCGAGTTGCAGGAACGGGTCTACAACGTCTACCCCTACCTCTTCAAACACGGCGAGGGTCTCATCGACCTGCTGGTCGAGGCCCCGTTGCTCGAGGGGACCGACCACAAGCTGGTCTACATCGAGTGACCGCGATGGTCCCGGGGGCCTACCCCTCAGGACGACAAGCCAAGACGACAAACGAGCCGGGGCAGCCCCGGCTCGTTTCATCTTACGCCAGTCTCCGGTGCAGTCACCGGCTTGTCACTTGGCCCATGGCAACGAAGCTTCCTGGTTGATTGTTTCGAAAGCCGAAAGGAAGGATGCCGCTGAGGGCGAAAATCATTCTTGCCACGGCCTGGACACCCGCAGCTTGGACAGGGTGTCCGCGAGGAGCGCGAAGGGCCGGGCGGGCGCGACATCAAGACAATCATTGAAGCAGGAGAGTGGTCACGTGTACGACCTCATCATCCGCGGCGGCACGGTCATCGACGGCACGGGCGACCCGGGCCGGACCGCCGACGTCGCCGTGAACGGCGGGACCATCGCCGCCATCGGTGACCTCAAGGACAGGGAAACCAGGAAGAGCCTCGACGCGACCGGCAAGGCGGTGACCCCCGGGTTCATCGACATGCACTCCCACTCGGATCTCTCGCTGCCGGTCCACAACCGGGCCGAGAGCTCGCTGCTGCAGGGGATAACCACCGAACTCATCGGCAGTTGCGGCTGGTCGCTCGCGCCGCTGAAGCAGGAGATCCAGGAGACGCTGGTCAAGGGGCTCTTTAAGGCTCTCGTCGGGGAGGACAGCCTGAAACGCCTCGACGCCCGGTGGCGCTCGTTCGGCGAATACCTCAGCCACCTTGAGCGGATCGGCATCGGGGTCAACGTCGTTCCCCTCGTCGGCCAGAGCCTCATCCGAGCCCACGTGGTCGGGCGGGAGAAGCGGCCCCCGACGCGCGGCGAGATGGCGGCCATGAAGGACCTCCTGAAGGCGAGCATGGACGAAGGCGCCTTCGGCTTCTCGACCGGCCGGGCCTATCTCCCCGGCGGCAACGCCGACCCCGAGGAAGTCATCGAGCTGGCTAAGGTCATCGAGGCATACGACGGTATATATACCTCGCACATCAAAAATGAAGCCGAGGGGCTCCTCGACGCGGTGGCCGAGGTCGTCCGGATCGGCCGTGAGACGGGCATCAAGGTCGAGGTCTCCCACCACAAAGCGATCGGCCCGGCCAACTTCGGCAAGGTCAGGGACTCCCTGGCGATGATGGAGAAGGCCCGCGACGAGGGCGTTCGAATCAACGCCGACGTCTACCCGTACGCCTTCGCCCAGGTCTTCAGGCTCGCCGGGTCCTTCGCCCACGACCGGGAGGACCACGATCCGCAGGAGCTCACCGCGGCCCTCAAGGACCGGGAGAAGCGGGCCGCCCTGCGCAAGAAACTCGAAGACGCGGCCAAGGAACGGGGCCGCGCGTTCATGGTCGGGGGCAACTACCTCATCATCGGTGCTCCCGGGCACCGCGACCTGGAGGGCGGCACCCTCGATGATGGCGCCAGGAAGGCCGGCAAGGACCTCTTCGACTTCTGCGCCGACCTCCTCGTCGAGGAGGAGATGAAAGTCCACATCGCCGCCCACATGAACGAGACCGACGTCCGGACGGTGCTCAAGCACCCGCTGGTGATGGTCGGGACGGACGCCTTCGCCATCGACGCGCCTCTCGGCGACGACGCCCCCATCCACCCGCGGCACTACGGCACCTTCCCGCGGGTCATCGGGCACTATGCCCGGGACGCCAAGCTCCTTCCGCTGGAGGAGATGGTCGCCAAGACCACCGGACGGCCGGCCGCCAAGCTCGGCCTGACCGACCGCGGGCGGCTCAAGGAGGGCTACGCCGCCGACCTCGTCGTCTTTGACCCGGCCGGCATCGTCGACAAGGCCACCGGGCTTGACCCCTATGCCCCGCCGGTTGGGCTTGACTGGGTCATCGTCAACGGGCAGGTGGCCGTGGACCACGGCCGCCGGACCGACGTCCTGAGCGGTCGGGTGGTTCGCCGGCCCTGAGGCAGCGGCCCCTTGAGAGCGCCATGTGCCGGCTACTGCATCACCGAGCCGGCGGCCTCGCGCTCCAGCTCGTCGCAAGCATCGTTGATCGGCACGGCCAGGGCGTCGAGCCACTTCCGGACGGCCGCCGAGTCGGCCATCGCCGGGTTCAGGCGCAGGCTCTTGGCCTGAGGCAGGACCTCCCGCCAGCCCCCCTGGACGTGGGCGTAGCCCCAATCGGCGGCCTCGCTCTTGGAACTCAACCGCCCTTCGCTCACGGAGTGGGCTGGAGAGCAAGACATCGGTTCTGTCCATGCCTCGTTCCACCGGCCCTTTCAAACGGTCCGGCCCAGGCGCCGCAGGGCCGCCTTGGCTTCCTTGGCCCAGGGGCTCCCCGGGTAGTCCTTGAGGAGCCGCTCGTAGCTCGCCCTGGCCGGTTCCGCGTCGTGCAGGGTCTGGTCATAGATGCGGGCCGCATGGAAAAGGGCCTCGGCGGCCGGCGGGTCGTCCGGGTAGCGCTGGACGAAGCCCTCGAAGCCGATGAGCGCCTCGTACGGCCGGCGGAGGTGCATCTCAGCGGCCGCCCGATAGAGCAGGGCTCTGCGGCCGGCCTGGGTGTCGGCATACTCCTCGACCACGGTCTCCAGGTCCTGCAGGGCGCGTTCGATGGGGGACGTGTCGCCGCCCAGGGCCAGCCACATGCCGGCCAGTGAGGAGCCGCGACGGACATGGGTCATGGCCCGTTCGAGCACGGCCCCGGCGACCTTCTCCCGTTCTTCCGGGTCAACCACGGCGTCCTCGGCCCGCCGCGACGGCCACAGCGCGCGGTAGGCCGGCGAGCCATGCCACTCCCTGAGCAGGCGGACCCGGCGGGCGACCATTGGATGGTTCTCGAAGGTCTGAACCGGACCCGACAGGGTGTGCCGCTCGGCCTGCTCCGCCTGGCGCAGGTACTCGTCGAAGTTCAGGCGCGAAGCCAGTTCGCGGGAGCCCACGGCCAGCTTGACCAGGGCCATCAAGGAGACCTGCAGGTCCTGCGTGGCGATGAGGCCGGCCCGGTCGGCGGTCAGCTCGGCGCTGCGCTGCCAGCTCTCCAGGGCGGCCCTGGCCGGCACCGAGAGGAGCTGGCCGATGGGCAGGAAGCGCTGACCGATGGAGAGGGCCTGGTGGGTCAGGATGTAGGCGGTGGTCAGATAGAGGACGTGCTTGCTCTTGATGTGGCCCATCTCATGGCCGATGATGAAGTGCAGTTCCTCCCGGTCGAACCCGTCGACAAGGGCCGAGTGGAGGATGACGAAAGGGTTCTCGACCCCGAAGGTCATGGCGTTGAAATACGGGCTGTGCTTGATAAAGACGTCTGGGAAGTCGATGTTGAGGATCTGCGCGCATTCCTCGGCGATGCTGTGAATCTCCGGGTACTGGCCCGGCCCGACCTTCACCGCGTTGCCAAGGAGCTGGGCCTTCATCGCGGGCTCGTTCCAGCTGGTGATCAGGGCCCTGACGACGGCGATGACCGGGCTGGCCGCCTTGATCAGGTCGGTGGCCCGGGCGTCGTCGGAGTGCTCGTACTGATAGGCCATGAGCTGGTGGGGGCTTTCGCGGGCGATGGCCGGCCCCGGGCGAAGGCTGACCGCCAGAGAGCCGTCGGCCGGCCTGGGGTTGGCCGCCGGGGCGGCCACCAGCCGGGCTCCGCACTTCCAGCAGAAGACAGCGTCCGAGGTCACCTCGGCGCCGCACTTGGAGCAGTACATCTCCGGTCAACTCCCTCCGCTTTGCCTGTATTACGCCCTCAGGCCGGGGCGGTTTCGACGGCCGGCGATTACGCCCCCGGCAGCCGCCGCGCGGCCGGTCTCTCTTATCAGAAGGGCCGCTACAGGGAGCGGCCCTAAGTCTTGTACCAACGCTATCCAGGGTGGTCTGAATCCCTAGAAGGCCATCACCGAGCGGACGATGTCGCCCCGGCTGACGATGCCGACCAGTTGGCCCTGGTTATCGACGACGGGGACGCGCTTTATCTTCCGGTTCACCATGATCTGAGCGGCTTCCTCGACCGGCGTGTCCGGGGCCACCGTGGTGACTTTCCTGGTCATCACTTCGGACACCTTGAGGGTGGTGGCCGAGGCGACCTGCTCCTCCAGGCTGGTCGGAGGTTCGTAGTTGACGTAGACGCCGTTGCCGAGCATGTCGAGGACGATAGGGATTTGCCGGTTGCGGGCAAAGCGGATGAGGTCGCCCTCGGTGATCATGCCGACCACCCGGTTCTGCCCATCGGTCACCGGCAGGCCGCTGATCCGGAAGTCCGTCAGAAGCCTGGCCACGTCCTGGACGGTGTCCTCCCGGCGCACGCTGATGACGGAACGGGTCATGATCTCCTTCACCGTCATGGTTCAATCCCTCCCAATGCAAATTCTATGCCCCTCCCAACCCCCAGTCAAGCCACGGAAGTGGAGCTATCCTTGACAGCGCCTGGTTTCGGGCGATACGATGACAAGAGCGGCCCCCCACAAGGGGCGGCAATCGTGGCCGCGACGGGGCTCCGCCCCGCCCGGCCATCTTTCAACTCGGCGAAAGGGTGACTCTCGCTTGGACTGGGTCAGAATGGCGGTCAACCGCAAGGTCACCGTGGTCATGGGGGTGCTTGTCATCGTCCTCCTTGGCTTCGTGTCCTATGGTCGTCTGCCGGTGGACCTACTCCCGAACATGTCATTCCCCGGCGCGGCCGTGATTACCACGTATCCGGGGGCCGCCCCGCAGGAAGTCGAGAGCCTCGTGACCCAGCCTATCGAGGAGGCCCTCGGCCGAGTGACCAACGTCCGCCAGATCAGCTCCGTCTCCAAAGAGGAGACGTCTATGGTCATCGTCGAGTTCGAGTGGGGCACGGACATGGACTTCGCCACCCTCGACATGCGCGAGAAGGTCGACCTCATCAAGCGGTACCTACCCTCCGACGTGTCGGCCCCGATGGTGGTCAAGTTCGACCCGTCGATGATGCCAATAATGATGGTCAGCCTCACCGGCGACCAGGGCCCAGTGGGCCTCCTCCAGGTGGCCGAAGACACCGCGAAGCCGCAGCTTGAGCGGGTCGAGGGGGTCGCCTCGGTCGGCGTCATCGGCGGCCAGACCCAGGAGGTCCGCATCTCGGTCGACCAGTCCAAGTTGCTGGTCAACGGGATAAGCTGGACTCAGGTGTCCGGCGCCCTCCGGGGTCTGAACATCAACCTCCCGGGCGGCCGGGTGACGGAGAACGGCCTCGACTATCTGCTCCGCTCGATGGGCCAGGCCTCGAACCTCGATGAGCTACGGAACCTGGTCGTTGGCTTCAAGACGGCGGCGCCCTCCGCGCCGCTGCTCCCGCCGGGCGTGACCCTTCCTCCGGGCGTCTCCCTGCCGAGCGGCACGACCGGAGCGACGGGCGGCGGCGCCCCGCGACCCGTGCGCCTCTCCGACGTGGCCGACGTCACCCTGACGACCGGCGATGTGCGCACCCTCTCGCGGCTGAATAGCTCGGACAGCGTCGTCCTGGTCATCCAGAAGGCGGCCACGGCCAACACCGTGCAGGTCGCGCGGCGCGTCGAGGAGCAGCTCGACAAGCTCAAAGCCGATCTCCCCGGGGGCACGAGCACCGTCGTCACGATGAACCAGGCCGACTTCATCAGCGCGGCCATCAAGACCGTGACCGACAACGCCTGGCAAGGCGCCCTCCTCGCGGTGGCCATCCTCTTCCTGTTCCTCCGGAACATGCGCAGCGTCATCATCATCGGCCTGGCCATCCCGATCTCGGTCATCGGCACCTTCGTCCTGATGTACTTCGACCACCTGAGCCTCAACCTGATGACCCTCGGCGGGCTCGCCCTGGGCATCGGGATGCTGGTCGACAACTCCATCGTCGTCCTGGAGAACATCTTCCGCCGGATGCAGGAGGGTGAGAAAGCCCTCGAGGCGGCCATCAACGGCGGGCGCCAGGTGGCCATGGCCATCACCGCCTCGACCCTGACCACGGTCGTCGTTTTCCTGCCGGTCGTCTTCGTCGGCGGCATGTCCGGCATGCTCTTCAAGGAACTCTCCCTGACCGTCACCTTCTCCCTGCTGACGTCCTTGGCCGTGGCCCTGACCTTCGTCCCGATGGCCGCCGCGACCCTCTTCCGGCCCACCGACAAGGTGGCCGCCAAGCGCGACGGCTGGCTCATCACCGGCTATCGCGGGGCCCTGGACTGGGTCCTCCGCCACCGGGTCGCCGTCGTCCTTGTGGTCCTCGCCGCCTTCGGCCTCTCCTCCTCGTGGATCAGGCAGATCGGCGGGGAGTTCATCCCCAAGATGGACCGGGGCGAGTTCGCCATCAACATCACCATGCCCAGCGGGACGACCCTGGAACAGACCGACCAGGCGGTGAAGAAGGTCGAGGAGATCGCCTCGGCCATCCCGGAGAAACGTTGGGTGACCGCGACCATCGGCGCCTCGTCGGGCGGCTCGATGATATCCGGCGGCCTCGCCGGGGGCACCCCGGACGTCGCCTCGGTCTCCGTCAAGCTGGTCCGCCAGGCCGAACGGAAACGCTCAACGGCTCAGGTCATCACCGACCTGCGCCAGAAATTCAACTTCACTCCACTCGCCGGGGCGACGGTGGCCATCGAGCAGACCGACCCGTTCTTCGGGGCGGGCGGCTTCCTGCAGCCGGTCGAGGTCATCGTCAAGGGCGACGACCTGAACGTCCTCAAGGACCTGACCAGCCAGATGGCGACGATGATCTCCGGGGTCCGCGGGCTGACCAACGTCGACACCAGCTTCCGCCAAGGCCGGCCGGAGGTCCTCATCACCTATGACCGCGACAAGCTGGCCGCCCAAGGCCAGTCGGCCCTCCTCCTCGGAACGATGGTCAGGTCGGCCATCCAGGGCGAGCGCGTGGCCACCTACAGGCTCGGCGACCAGGACGTCGACGTCGTTCTCAGGCTTCGCCCGGAGGACCGCGACAGCGTCGAGGCCGTCGGCAACCTGCTCTTCCCATCCACCACGGGCCGCCCGTTCAAACTCAAGGACGTCGCCGGATTGACCCGTGGGACGGGCCCCGACGACATCCGGCGTCAGGCCAGCCAGCGCGAGGCGACCATCAGCGCCGGCCTTTCCGGGCGCGACCTCAGTTCGGCCATCGCCGACGTCAAGGAGGCCATCAAGCAGGTGCCGCTGCCGGCCGGTTACTCGGTCGAGTACAGCGGCGAATACAGCGAGATGGGCGAGGCCTTCTCCGGCCTCGGCCTGGCCATGGTCCTCGCCATCATCCTCGTCTACATGGTCATGGCCTCGCAGTTCGAGTCCTTGCTTCACCCGTTCACGGTGATGTTCACCATGCCGATGGCCGTCATCGGGGTCGCGGCCGCCCTGTTCTTCGGGCACCTGACCTTCTCCATCCCGGCCATCATCGCCGCCATCGTCCTAGCCGGCGTGGTGGTCAACAACGCCATCGTCATGATCGATTTCATCAACCAGCTCCGCGCGGAGGGGAAGGACCGCGACGAGGCGATCGTCGAAGGGGCGGCGGCCCGCCTGCGGCCGATCCTCATGACCGCCCTGACGACCATCCTCGCCCTCATCCCGATGGCCTTCGTCAGCGGCGAGGGCACCGAGCTGACCCGGCCGCTGTCGATGGTCATCATGGGCGGCCTGACCACCTCGACCTTCCTGACCCTGTTCATCATCCCCGTCGTCTACCTGTTCTTCGACAACCTCGCCGAGTTCGCCCGGCGCATCCGGAAGCCGCACGTGGCCACCCCGCCGCATCAGAACGCATAACTCCGTCCAGGCGGTTCCAAGGAGGAGCGTCCTGTGTATGGCAGGACGAAAGCCGCGGGTTGTTTCCTGGGCAGTTCCCCGCGATTTGAAGCTGGGGGCCGCCCCGGAGGTCATGAAGAAGACCGGCCAGGTCCTCTACGTCGGTGACCTGGCCAAGGAGTACGGATTCACGGACATCGACGGGCGATGGATCCCGCCGTATGGGTTGACGTGAGAAGGACTGCAAAGACGCCCCGCCTGACCGCAGGCGGGGCGCCGTTCGCCAAGCCAAAGCGGAGTCAGCCAACCATCGTCAGGTGTCCACGGTCCTTCAAAACGCTAATCAACTGGTCAAGGGTCATTGGACAATCGATCAGCTGGCCGAGTTCTTTATTGGTCAGATGCAGCTCCTTGGCCATCTGTGACAGGATGTTGGGAGAGCACTCAGTGCACCCATGGCTGATCTTGGTGCGGATAGATGTCTTGGCTTGGCCGATATACAGAACAA
>JAJZPE010000061.1 GCA_021811325.1 Bacillota bacterium | reverse complement strand
CGCTTCGTCCTTGGCCCGGACCCGGACGTGATCGACGTCTTCGCCTCAAATCGCATCCCCGGGGCCGAGCCAGACGGCTTCCTGACGGGTGGGGCCAACTTCTTCGCCTACGGCGACACGCGGGTCGACGGCCTCCTGGTCAAGGCGGGCGGGACCACCGAACCCGCCGCCCTCCAACAGCTCTACCGGGATCTGCAGTCGGCCCTGGCGGCCGACCCGCCGGCCGTCTTCCTCTGGGGCGAGCAAAGCTATTACGCCGTCCCGCGAGGCCTCAGGGGGGCCGCCCCCGGCCCCTTCGGCGCGCTCTGGAACGTCGGCCAATGGCGCCTCGGACGCTAGCGATTCATGGCCTTCGGCGGTCCCGACGTTCGGCGAGTCACACGGCCCGGCTCACTGCCCCGGCTGGGTCGCGTAGTTCAGCGGCTTCCCGTCATAGGGCTTGACCGCGAGGACGTCCTTGTTATCGGTCCAACCGGACATGCCGAACTTCATCGCGTAGGCGTCGTAGCCGAGTAGTTGCAGGAGCATCGCGGTCTGGCTGGCGGTGTGGCCGGTGTAGCAGACGACGACGATCTTCTTGCCGGTCGGGAGCTTCTTGAGGTTCTCAGGCTTGGCTATCTCCTTGAAGGGGATGGTGATGGCCCCGGGGACGTGGCCCTTGGCGTCGTGCGCGTTGCTGCGGACGCTGAGGACGAAGTAGGACGGGTCTTTGCCCATGATCGCCTTGTTGTAGACTTCCTCGGCGGCGATGGTCGCCGGCTTGCCGGCCGTCAGGTAGGCCTCGGCCCGGGCGAGGATGATCGAGCTCAGGTCCTTCTTCCCGGTCTTCAGCACCGGCAGGGTGTTGTCCGGCTTGCCGTTGTCGACCTTGGTGTCCATCGGGTAGTTGCCGGGGTTAAGCGATGGCACGGCCATTCCGAGGATGTCCTTGTTATCGGTCCAGGCGGACATACCGAACTTCATCGCGTAGGCCTCGTAACCCAGGAGGTTCAGGAGCATGGTCACCTGGCTGGCGGTGTGGCCGGTGTAGCAGATGACCACGATCTTCTTGTTCTTGGGCAGCTTGGCCAGGTTCTCGGGCTTGTAAATCTGGGTCCAGGGGATGGTGATGGCCCCGGGGACGTGCCCCTTGGCGTCGTCCTCGGGCTTCCTCACGCTGAGCAGGAAGTAGCTGGGGTCCTTGCCTAGGACGATCTTGTTCTGGACGTCTTCGGCCGAGATGGTCGGAGCCCGGCCAGCGCTGAGGTACTGGTCGGCCGCGGCGGCGATCTGGTCGAACTCGCTGGGGCCGCGGGAGCAACCGGCCAGGACCGTGACCAACGTCACGGCCAGGGCCAGGACCAGGGCGGTGGGCCGGAGCGTTCGGCGATTCATGGTTACCCTCCTCGTCTAGTGTGAATCGGGATGAATCAGCGGCCCATGTTGAAGGGCAGGCGCTTGACGATGACGTCCTGGTTGGCCGCCCGCTCGTCCGGGGCCACGTCCTTCTCCTGTAGGAACAGGTTCGGGTTGTTGTGGCACGACGCGCAGCTCGCGTTCTGCGCCGTCTTCAAGGCGATGGAGTGCGGCGTGGCGTACTTGAAGGTCGGGGCGGCATCGAAGCTCTTCAGGAGGTCCTGCCCGTAGTAAGCGAAGGTGTCACGGGCCACCGGCACATGGCGGACGACCACATAGTCGTATGGACGCTCCGCGGACTTGACGGGGTTCCGGCCGATCTTGAAGCCGAACACCGACTTGTCGGTCTTGAAGTAGGCCAAGCCCTTGTCGTCCTTGCCGACGTGGCAACCGTAGCAGTTGTTGTACGGCTGGGCGTGGCACACCTGGCACTGCAGGAGGACCCGGCTCGACCCGTCCAGCCCGTGCTGGCGGTGGGCCGCCACCCCGTCCTTGCCCACGTCGTGGCAGTCCTCGCACCTCGGCATCAGCGGGTCGGCGTAGCGGTTGGCCGGCGTCGTCTGGCCGGTCCCGTGCAGGGCGCTCTCCTTGTGGCAGGCGACGCACTGCATCCCCTTGGGCGACCAGTGAACATCCGGCTTCGGGCGCGGCTCGACGGTCTCGGGCGCTTCGGCCATCATCTCTTTCTCGATGCGGCTGCCGTGGCAGGCCGTGCAGTTGGAGATGGAGTTCGGGGCCTTTTGGAGTTTGTGTCCATCGACGAAGCCGCCGCCGCTCCACTCAGGGCGGCTAATGTGACAGTCGCCGCAGCTCGTGATGTGGCAGGCCGAGCAGTGGTTCTCGAGGGCCGGCTTGAGCGTCGCCAGGTCCTCGGCCCTGGCTCGGGCCAGCACGACGGCCACGCGCGGGTCGGAGACGGGCGCGGTGGTCCGGTGCAGGGAGCCGGCGAAGGCCTTGGTTATCCCCGAGTGGCAAGATGAGCAGACGTTCTTCCCATCCCCGCCCGTGGCCAGGGGCACCTTGGCGGGGTTCGCGGTCATGTGACGGTGGGCATCGGCCCGCGTTCCGGCCGGCTCGGTGCCGCCATGGCACTGCGTGCACTTGGCTTCGCCGTGTCGGCTGTCGGAGAAGGCCTTGGCCACGAGGACCTTGTCCTGCGCCTCCAACGGAGGCAGCGATCCGCCTCAGCCCTCGCCGGACTGCTCGGTCGACTTGGGCGGGGCCTTGATCGGGTCGGCCTTGAGGTCGGCCATCAGCCGTTCCCGGTCGGTGTGGCAGTCGACGCAGGAGTAGCTGCGGCCGCAGCCCGCGGTCCCGGTCGCCATGGCCGCCACGGTCAGGGCGATGACCACGAAGAGCAGGATGAGTTCCAGTTTCGTCTGGGGCCCACCTTTTTGCAAGTTTCTCCCCCTTTTTGTGTGGAATATTGTGTAATTGTGCCATCGCGCACAGATTTAGTCGCCGGCCCTCGGAAACCCTGCGTAGCAGGCATTTGAGATTGTGATGAGCCATAGGAAATCCTTATGGTCGGGGCCCGAAAGGACAGGAAAGGGAGCCTCGAGGGCGAAGCTCTTCTCCTTGTCGAGACCGTCTTTCCCAGGAGGTTGGCTCACGTGCAGCTCGAACAGCTCTCCGCTTTCGTCACCGTGGCCAAGGTGAGGAACTTTTCCAAGGCCGCCAAGCTTCTGCACCTGTCGCAGCCGGCGGTGAGCGCCCAGGTCGCGTCGGTGGAGCGCCGCCTGGGCGTTCGCCTCTTCGACCGGCATAGCCACGGCGTCGAACTGACCCGGGCCGGTCTGGTGGTCTTCGATTACGCCGAAAAGATAGGCGACCTCGTCAAGTCCATGGAGCGCGAGGTCAACGCGCTCGAAGCGGACAGCGAGGTCGTCATCGGGGCCAGCCCCACCGTGGGCAACTATGCCTTGCCCTGCACCCTCTGGGCCTTCAAGCAGAAGCATCCCCAATGCGCCCTGCGGCTGGAGATCGAACCGACCCAGGCGGTGCAGAAGAAAGTCCTCGAGAACGCCCTCGACCTCGGGGTGATCGAGGGCCCGGTGGAAATCGCCGGGCTGAAGGCCGTGCCGATGCAGGCCGAGCGGCTGGTGGCCGTGACCGCGCCCGGGACCTGGCCTGGACGGGAAAGCGTCTCCCCGGGCGAACTGGCCGGCCAGGGAATCCTGGCTCCCGAGCGTGGTTCGGGCCTTCGCGAGGCCATCGAGGGCTGCCTGAGCCTCGTCGGCATCGAGTTCGCCAAGCTCCCGGTGATGGCCGAGATGGGGACGACCGACGCCATCAAGTCGGCCGTCGAGTCCGGCTTCGGCCTGGCCATCCTGCCCGTCCTGGCCGTGCAGCGGGACGTCCGGCGGGGATTGTTAAAGGCCCTCAGCATCGAGGGCCTTGACATGAAGATGGACATCCATCTCATCTATCGGGAGGACAAGCAGCACAGCCGCTCGGTCCGCCAGTTCATGAACTTTCTGAGCCGCTCGGCCTACTGCTAGGCGCGCCGCCGACTTTCACCGCCAATTTCAGCCCCGGCCGGCCAGGAAGCGCGTACCGAGGTAGGCGCCGGCGATGACGAAGGCCGCTTCCACCCATCCCTGCAGGGAGAAGGAAGCGACGCCGCCGATGACCCCGCCGACGTTGCAGCCCGGGGCCAGACGCGCGCCGATACCCATGAGCAGACCACCCAGGAGGGCGAGAGCCAGGACCCGCGGCCGGTAGACGCGGAGCCGTGGGCGGAACTCGCCGGCCAGGAAGGCGGCGAGGAAAGCCCCGGCGACGATGGCCGCATCGAAGAGCAGCCCGGCGTTGGCCCATCGCGCCCCGCCGGGCAGGCCCCTGGTCCACGTCGGGGCCATGCCCGCCAGCGGCGCGGTCAGGCCGATGGCCGAGTTGAAGGTCACCAGGAAGGCCACCTCGGCCGCGGCCAGGGCCACCGCCCCGGCGAGATAACTCCATCCCTTCGAAAAGGATCGGCGCCTCATCGCCCGGCCTTGCCCACGTCCATGGCTACGCCCGTGCCCCCCAGCCGCAACCCGAGGCGCCACGTTCCGTGGGCCTCCGGCGCGACCTCGGTCGCGTAACCGTTCTTGGCCGCCCAGTCGAGGATGTTCCGGACCGTCCTCGGCTGGCCGATGTCCACGACCAGCAGGTCGCCGGGACCCAGGCGGCGGGCTTCTTTTTGCACTCTCAGCAGGGGCACCGGGCAGACGTCGCCGACGGTGTCCAGGCGGTACTCAGGCATGCTCAGTCCCCTCGCGATTCATCGATTCGAAGGTCCGAATCGCCGACGCGGCCACGGTTCAACCAGTACAGGGCGGCTCCCAGGACCGTTCCCTGGATGACCAGAGCCAGCGGCCAACCGACCGCGGTGGGCAGGTGGACGACGGCACCGGCTCCCACGTGGGCCGTCCACCAGGCGGTCAATCGGCGGCCGGCGGCGCCCCCAAGGACCAGGCCGCCCAAGGCGAAGAGGCCGACCGCGGCGCCCTCGCCGATCCGGGTCAGGGTGGTCAGGGCGCAGCTCCCAGCCAGCGCCATCCCCAGCCCAAAGAGCAGGCCCCCAACGGCCGTATGCAGCCCCACCGGGAAGATGTTGCCCGGCGGCAAGGCGGCCATGAGGTCAGCCGAGGCCACCCCTCCGCGGACCGACTGGACCACGGCGAAACCAACGCTGGCCAGCGCAGTCAGAGCGACTACGGCCGAGGCGAGGCGGTTGAGGCCGAAAAGGTAGGCGTCCTGAAAAGCGCCGACGAAACAAAACCGTGAACGTTGCACGGCAAAACCCGTCGACAGACCAATCACCCATACGGCCGCCAGCTGGAAGCTGCCCGCTGCCGCCCAAATGGCGGCAAAGGCGCCGGGAAGCAGCGCGATGGCGACCGCGTACCTGGCCAATGGACCCGAGCCAGTCCTCTCCGGCACTTCGCCGACACCACCATCTTTGTGACGCAAGACTCAATCTAAGAGTGAATTACACGGCCGGCCCACAATCTCCTGCCGTTGAAGGCCGCATCTAAATATGCTATCATTGCTTCTGCGGCATGTTGTCTTCAACCCGACGGCGGCGTGCGTTTCACCGTCGAGGCTCTGGCGACAAGACGAAGACACAAGAATGGAAGGGGCTCATGGAACTGCGAAAAAGGCTCTTGCCCGAAAAAGGGCCGGTTCTTGAGCGGTTGACGGCCAGGGCCGGCGGATGTCACCCCAAAGACCGCAGAGGCCTCAACGACAACGCGGGTTTGATGGAAGGGCCTCAGTTATTACGTTTTGCATTTCGCCGACCTTCGTAGTATAATAAGTCACGCGAAACAAACCGCCGAAGTGGTGGAACTGGCAGACACGCGGTGTTCAGGGCGCCGTAGGCGTATGCCTGTGTGGGTTCAAATCCCACCTTCGGCACAGGGACCGACTCGTTCACTTGAACGAGTCGGTTTTTTATCTTCCGGGTGTGGCCAAGTAGGCCCGGGCGGCTGCCGATGGCATCCGGCGTTGGAACGTTTTTTTCTGGGTAGGAAGGGACTTCCTAGCTTCCATCGTAAACTATCAGTGAAACTTCCGAGATGCCTTCCGTTTTCTCCGGGATGTGGTATCTGTACCAGGCAAAGATCGGATATCTCTATAAGAGTGGCCTTGGGCAACGCGCGAAGGGCGGGTAATCCTCGATGGGCCCGACGGTGCTTGGCGTGCCTCAGGAGCCTGGTTTCAATATCCGGCAAAGGGGCCTCAGATTCCATAAGATGATTAAGGGTAAATTGACCTACCTCCGCCCGCTCGAGAAAGCCGATTTGCCTGTGCTGATCAAAGGGCTCAACGCCGAGGAGGTCATGTGGCACCTCGGGCCGCACTTCCCGTTCACCGAGCGCCAAGCCGAGGTGTGGCTTGAACGCCTCAACGCGAGCGAGGAAGGCAAGATCTTCGCCATCTGCGACAAGAAAGGGCGGGTGGTCGGCGAGGTCAGTCTGGACCGCATCCACCACCGCAACCGCCAAGCCGAGCTGGTCATCGCCCTCTTCGACCCGGCCGACTGGGGCCATGGCTACGGCTCCGACGCCTTACGGACGCTGCTGCGCTTCCTGTTCGAGGACATGAACTTCCACCGCGTCCAGCTCCTCGTCCACGAGGACAACGAGCGGGCCATCCGGATCTACGAAAAGCTCGGCTTCGTGCGCGAGGGTCGCCTTCGCGACGAGAACTTCCGGGGCGGCCGTTACACCGCCACGCTGCTCATGGCCGTCCTGGCCGGGGAGTTCAAGGGCTATTCGGTGACGGGGAGGAGCCGGCCGGGTGTTGAATGAACAGGAGACGATTGAGACCTTCTCCGAGGAGCGAGTTGGATGATGGGGCTGAAACGACTTATGTTTGTGGCCGCGGGGGGCGCCCTGGGGGCCGCCGCGCGGTACGGGGTGACCGGGGTGGCCCAACGGCTGTCCGACTCTGGTTTTCCCTGGGGGACGGCCACCGTCAACGTCAGTGGGAGCTTCCTCATCGGGTTCATCATGACCTACGGAGTGGAGGGGTCGACGATGGCTACGGAGGGCCGGCTCTTCCTGGTCACGGGGGTCATCGGCGGGTTCACCACCTTCTCGGCCCTGAGTTACGAGTCGGTGCGGCTGCTTCAGGAGGGGAGCCTCTGGCTCGGCCTCGGGAACCTTGCTCTAAACGTCGTCCTCGGCCTCATGGGCGCGCTCTTGGGCGTCGGCGCCGCGCGCCTGCTGTAGCCTTCCCGGAGGTGTCTGAGGGTGAAGATTACCGGTCCAGGACGGGAATTGCGAGTCTACATCGGCGAGAGCGACCAGTACAAAGGGCGTCCCCTGCACCATGCCATCGTCGAGATGCTCAAGGCCGAGGGCTTGGCGGGGGCCACCGTCATGCGGGGCGTCGAGGGCTTCGGGGCCAACAGCCGTATCCATACGGCCAACGTCCTCAGGCTGTCGGAGGACTTGCCGGTGGTTGTCGTGGCCGTCGACTCGCAGGAGTACATCGACCGGGTCCTGCCACGCCTCAGCGAGATGGTCAGCGAAGGCCTGATCACCATCCATGACGTTGAGGTCATCAAGTACACTCACGCCAAGGATGGGGACCGCAAAGCGGGAGTCCAGCCCCGATAGGGGGCGCGGCCGCCGGCGGCCAGCTTCCTGAAGCAGGGAATCCTGGGGGAAATGGGCGGGTGTTCCTGTCTACGGCAGGAAGACCCGCTTTTCCGTCGAACCCCTTTGCCACAGGCTTCGACCCCGTACTAGCTCCGCGCCCGGCGCTTCATCCATCCACCCGCCACCATCCGCCCGCGCAAAAACATTGAACCGTCCGTTCACTGGGCCGGGCCGGGAGGATAGAGATTAGACGAGGGGAGGCGGTCGCCGCCGAGCACCCCGGGTGAACCAGGGCTCTCAAGCCCGGGAGATAAGTCTTCAAAAGACAAATCGGCTAGCGCGTTGTCCAACGACGTTCCCGAAACGCGACTTCGCGACCCAGTTGTTTCACCCAGAAGGAGGGGGAACTGTGAGTTCAGTTCTCGCTCTTGGTCTGGCGGTCGTCGCAGCAATCATCGGGTACTACGTCTACGCCCGCTACGTCGATGAAAAAATCATCAAAGTGGACCCCAAAAAGGCGACCCCGGCCAAGATGTACATGGACGGCGTCGATTTCATGCCGACCGGTAAGCACGTCCTCTTCGGCTACCAGTTCAAGTCGATCGCCGCCCTCGGCCCGGTCACCGGCCCTATCGTCGCCATGCAGTGGGGCTGGCTGCCCGGCTTGCTGTGGATTGTCTTTGGGACGTTCTTCATCGGTTGGGTTCAGGACTATGTCAGCGCCATTGTCGGCCTGCGCAACGACGGTCAGAGCTTCGGGGCCTTGAGCTACCGGCTGATCTCGCCGCGCGGGCGTTTGACTCTCTTGGCCTTCATCTACTTTTACCTGATCCTCATCGTCGCGGCCTTCGGCGACATGGTCGCCTCGATGATGGCCAAACTCCCCAGCGTCCCCTTGGCGATCATCGCCCTGATGGCCGTCGGTATGCTATCAGGCTGGATGATTTACAAGAAGAAGATCGATATCCTCGTGACCACCGCGGTCATGGTTCTCCTGGCCCTGTTCGCCATCTGGCTCGGCAGCGTGGTTCCCATCCCGGCCTCGAAACTGGTCTGGGTGGTCTTCGCGCTGCTTTTCAGTTATCTGGGGGCGGTCCTGCCCATCTGGAGTTACACCCAGCCCATCAACTACATCTCGTTCTACCTCGTCTTCCTCGGCATGCTCGGGGCGATCATCGGCATCGTGGTCGGCCAGCCGAACTTCACCGCCCCGGCCTTCACCACCTACACCATCGGGGCCGGGCCCCTGTGGCCGATCCTCTTCGTGACCATCGCCTGCGGCGCCGTCTCCGGGTGGCATAGCCTCGTCTCCAGCTCCGGCACGGCCAGGCAGCTCCAGAACGAGGCCGACACCCGCTACGTCGCCGGCGGCTCGATGTTCCTCGAAATGGTCCTGGCGACCATCGCCCTGATCATCGCCGGCGCGGCCTTCAGCAACTTCGACGCCTACAAGGCGGCCCTCAAGGGTGGCCCGGCGACGGTCTTCTCCGTCGGCATGGCCAAGTTCTTCGGCTTCATCGGCATCCCCGAGTCCTTCGGGACGGTCTTCGCCGGAGCCATGTTCGTCATTCTTGCCATCACCGTCATGCAGTTGGTCGTGCGGTTCGCCCGCATCGCCACGGCCGAACTCGCCGGCGACGCCGTGCCCGCGTTCCGCAACCAGCACGTCGGGGCCGTCGTCACCTGCCTGATCGTCTTCGGCCTCATCTACACCAACACCTGGTCCTACATCTGGACCCTCTTCGGCGGGTCCAACCAGCTCATGGCGTCGTTGGCCCTCCTCATGGCCTCCATCTGGCTGGCTTCGCAGAAGAAGAACCACGCCTGGACCATGTGGCCGGCCCTCTTCATGTTCATCACGACCATCAGCGCTCTGGCTCTGACCGCGCGCAGCCTCATTCTCAATGTCGGCAAGCTCCAGGCCGGCACGCTGAAGCCGGCCGCGGGGCAGACCGTCGGCCTGGCCGTCGGCGGGAACGCGGTGGCTGCGGCCATCGCCATCTTCCTGATGGTCGCCGCGCTCATCCTCATCTACGACGGGTTGAAGATGTACTTCAAGGTCCGCGGCGAGACCCAGCTGCCCAAGGCGCCCGCGGCCCAGGCCGCCCCGGGCGACGACTGACCCCGGGACGCGCCGGCTTGCTCGACGACCAACATATTGAACGGCTTGGGGCCGGTCCGCGGTCAGTCCTGGCCGACTTAGAGGCCCATTGGCGGAAAACGCGACTTATGAACCGCAGGGCCGGCCCCACCCCTGTCCTTTGAAGGAGGGAGGACCCTTGCTATTCTGGGGAAAAGGGAAGGGCGCCAAGGGCGAAGCGGGAAAAGCTGAGGCGGGCGAGGCCGAGGGACGCCAGACGGCCGGCAGCGTCGTCCGCGAGTTCGTCTACGGGATGGCCGCGCACGACATGACCCGCTATGCCCTGAAGACCCGGTCCAGCATGGAACACCTGTTCATCCTGATAACCATGGGCGACCTGCTCGGCGTGCCGATCCTGCCGCCCTACTATTCGCTGCGTCTCCTCCCGTACGTCGTGCCTCAGATCGCCACCTGGAAGCGGCGCATGCTCCGCGAGAAGGACATCACCGACGCTCTGTTCTAGCTTCACCGCGCCCCGCGGCCCAGCCCGGCGCGGCTTACCGCGCCGAGCTTCCCGCCACGGCCGCGTCCACCCAGGCGGCGCGCACAGTCCACTAGGGGGGTGAAACCCACGTCACTCGCCAGCTTCTTCCGGGAATACCCGGACGTACGATACATCATGTACGGCGGTAAGGGCGGCCTCGGCAAGACGACCTTCTCCGCGGCGACCGCTTTCCACCTGGCCCAGAAGGGCTACAAGGTCCTCGTCTTCTCGGTCGACCCGCAGGCCTCGCTGTCCGACATCTTCGAGCGCAACATCTTCGGGCAGGGCGAGGTCAAGATCATGGACAACCTCTATGCCTGCGAGATTGACGCCGACCGCCGGATCAAGGCCTACCAGGAAGAGGTCAAGAAGAAGATCCTCGACATGTACGGCCTCGAGACCATTCCCGACGAGATCGAGAACTACATCCAGGCCGCCTCGGCCGAGCCGGCCATGGAGGAGTCGGCCATCTTCGACGAGGTGGTCAACATCGTCGTCAAGGGCGGCTACGACTATTACATCTATGACCTGGTGCCGCTCGGCCACGCCCTCTACTACCTGTCGATGGCCTCGGTCTACGACGCCTGGATCGACAAGATCACCAAGCTCCGCGAGCAGATGAAGGAGTACGACCAGGTGGTCGCGGCGGTCCGCCGCCAAAAGACCACCGACGAGGACAAGATCCTCGGCGAACTCCTGTACATCAAGGACCGCATCAACAAGTCCTCCGGGGTCCTGACGGACTCAGAGAAGACGGCCTTCTTCTTCGTCCTGACCCCAGAGGAGATGATCATCCTCGACACGGTCAAGGCGGCCGAGCTGTTCTCCAAGTTCGCCGTGCCCATCCGTGGCTATATCGTCAACCGTGTGGTGCCGCCCGAGCTCCTGCAGCAGAACATCCCCGAATACCTCCGGAACCGGATCGCCATGCAAAAGGACTACCTGGCCAAGATCGACGTCCAGTTCGGTGGGAGGGTCTTGAGCCGGGTGCCCGAGTTCGAGAGCGACATCCGCGGCCTGCGGATGATCGAGCGGATGGCCGAGCGGATGTTCGAGGACGAGGCGGCCGCCGGAGCCGGGGCCGCGACCGGCGCCGCGACGGGGGCCCAGACCGCCGGAGCGACAGGGGGTGACGGCCAGTGAGCGTCTCTGCCGCTGAACACCTCCAGCCGATGGGTGACTTTCTCAAACTGAAGCCCGACCTGAAGTACATCTTCTTCGGCGGCAAGGGCGGGGTGGGGAAGACGGTCATGGCCGGGGCGGCCGCGCTGTGGCTAGCCTCGCAGGGCCGCCGGACGCTCCTCGCCTCGACCAACCCGGTCCACAGCCTGTCGAGCCTCCTGGCCCAGAACGTCTTCGGGACCGAGACCCCGGTCAACGGGGTGCCCAACCTCTGGGCCTACGAGATCGACACCACCGAGACCATCGAGAAGTCCAAGCGGGACATCGCCGAGAAGATAAAGTGGTTCCTGAAGTTCGCCGACATTCCCACGCAGGCCGACGCCTTCGTCGAGACGGCCACAATGAACCCGGCCTTCGAGGAGTCGGCCATGTTCGAGAACATGGTCAACATCATGTTCGAGAACAAGTACGACGTCTACGTCTTCGATACCGCGCCGACGGCCAACGCCCGCCGGCTTCTGGGCATGTCCAAGGTCTACACCCTGTGGGTCGGGAAGATGCTCGACAGCCGCAAGGAGGCCCAGGCCGTGCGCCTGTCCTTGTCCTTCCGCAAGAAACAGGAGAAGGACCCGCTCCTCGACTACCTGCTGTCGTTCCAGGAGCGCATCGGCGAGGCCAAGAAGCTACTGACGGATGAGGAGAAGACGGCCTTCTTCTTCGTCACCCTGCCCGAGGCCCTGCCCATCGCCGTCATCCGGCGGTTCATCGGCTGGTTCCGCGACTTTGGCATCCCGGTTGGCGGGGTCATCGTCAACGGGGTCATCCGGCTGGACACGGGGATGGCCGCCGGCGTGAGCGGCGCGGGCCCGGGCGAGCTGTCCCAGTTCGTCCTCAACCGGATCGACATGCAGAAGGGCTACCTGGACCAGATCTTCGACACCTTCACCGACGTCCGGGCGATCGTCCCACTTTACGAGACTGAAGTGCGGGGGCCGGAGATGCTGAAGCGGGTGGCCGGGGACCTGTTCGTGGCGGGGTAGGAGCCCGCCGGGGGCGGGCGGCCCGGTGGCGGCCCCGGGGCGGCCGGTGAACGAGGGGGGGAGGCACACCCCATGCGGAGCCTACCAAAACTGCAGGCCCTCGGGGTCAGGCTCAACCCGGCGTGCCGGGCCGAGCTCGAGCAGTTGGCGGTCCCGCTGCAGCGGGCGATGGACGAGTTGCTGGCCTACCTCCTCGACAGCAAGGGCTGTGCGCTGGGCGACCAGCGAAACCTGGCCGTCTACACGCCGAAGAGGAGCCTGGCCTTCTACATCAACCTGGCCGGGACCATCTGGAACAAACCCGTCGCCGAGTATCTCGCGGGCCGGGGGGACCTGAACTTCCGGCTTGCCGGGGCGGAGGGGCCGCGGCGCCCGAGGAAGACCGTCTTCTTCGGCCGGCGGATCTGGTTCGTCCGGGATCTGGCCTTCGACCCGGATGATTCCGACCGGTACTTCGGTGGGCTCCTGAGGTTGCTCGACCTGCCGCCCTATCTCGACGCAGCCGAACTCGAGGCCGACGAGGTGCAGGCCCTGGCGGGCCGGCTGTGAGACAGGTGGCTCCTGGCTTGAGGTATACTGAGGGCGGGGACCATCCTGGTTCCCGCCCTGGCTTACCCCTGACCGCCGGAGGAGCCCGACGTCTTGGCGGAGAAGTATGGGCGGCGGAGACTCGGCCAAGTAGTCTCACAAACCGCTTCATTGGAGGTCCAACCGATGCGCGTCTCTCTCGTCGACGTCGACGGGACTCTCGTCGACAGCCAGACCTATCGCCCGCTGACCAAGCTCCTGTGGGCCCGGCGGCGCCTGCGGCCGC
>JAJZPE010000060.1 GCA_021811325.1 Bacillota bacterium | reverse complement strand
AATCTTGAAGAGCCGGGCCATGTGTAGTTCGGTACCTCCGTGACGGTTAACTCTACCCCCTTCGCTATTGGGGCAGGCAACCGCTCCGCTCAAGGTGATTCACGGCAGAGCCGTCGGTTCATTGCTAAACTGGTTTGCAGCCCATCCCTGGCTCAAAGTGAGAACTAAGACCGGTCAAAGCACCGTCCTCCCGCATCGGTTTTTCAGGATTTCTTGACCAAGACAGAGATCTTGCGGTTTATCGCATCGAGGGTCGCCCGGGCGACGGCTTCGCGCTCGTCGTCCTTGACCAGGGAGGAGCCCAGGAAGGTCTCCTCGCCGGCGCCGGCGATGAGGGTAAGGACGACATTGACCGCCCGCCTCTCGCCGACCTGTACCGGGTTGACCACATCGACCGAGAACATCGGGGTGCTCTTGAAGTACTGCTCGACCGCACCCACGGTGGCCAGAGCCACCAGCCGGAGCCGCCCGGCCGCCGAGTTGGCGCCGTTGGCGCTGCCCTCGTAGACGTCGCCCGACAGCTCGAGCTGGACATGGCAGTCGGCGCGGGAGCCGGTGGCGCTGAAGCTGACCGCGCCAAGCTTGACCCGCGACTGCTCGAGGGGGACCTCGCCCTGGTCCTGGACCTGGGCGATGCTTATCTTCTTATGGTCGACGGCCAGCCCGAACTGGGTTATGAAGGCCGATTCGACATCCCGGACGATCTGCTTCGGGCCGCGCCCGGACCCGGCCAGGACGTGGATCTCTTCGATGTTCCCCTGGGCATCGGCGATGACCCGGGCGGAGATGACGTCCCGGATCTGGCTGATCAGGCGCTCGTATTCTTTGATCCGATCCCGCTGGGTCCCATTGAACTCGTCCCTGCTCATAAGGGGCTCCTCGAAGACAGGAAATCCTTTTCCTGGTTATGACTTCTTTTGTGATTTCGACTTCCCAGGGGCTTCTCCTGCACATATGGCTAGAAGTTACCAGTTTTATTATGAAGTGGCAATTGTTTTCCGCCCTAAAAGCGCATAATTCGACGCGCTTGGCGCCCTTCGGTGGCCAGGACGTTCTCCGCAAGGATCCACAAACCCCCGGAGACCAGGGCATGACCGCCAAGGATGACGGGCACCGACGCTTCGACAGCGGCCTGGGTGAACTCCCTGACCTGCGGGTCCTTGACCAGGTCGTAGCGGCCGAGGTCGGACTGGAAGCGGTCCCAGTCGGAGACGTCCTTCTTCCAGTGGGCGAAGAGGACCCGGCTGTCGAAGACCACCGCCTGGCAGAAAGAACCCAGGTAGCGGAAGAATTCCCGGGGCCCCTCGCGGTCGATGAGGTGCCCGACCAGGGAGACGACCTCACCCCGCTCCTGCCGTCCGAGGGCCTTCATCCCCCGCTCCTCGGAGAAGACCCGGAAGCGGCACATGAAGTTCATGTTGAGAAAAGCCCAGACAGGTGGGCCGACGCGGCCGATCAGGGCGACCTCCGCCCCGATGACCTCGAAGAGTTCCCGCAGCTTGACCAGCTTGTCCAGGTCGAAGGCGAACCGCTTGAGGGCCTCGGCGGTGCGGCGCCCGACGGTCGCCTGCATGGACAGAAGGGCCAGGTCGGTGGGAGTGTCGAGGTCGAAGTTGATCCAGGCCGAGTTGGGTATGAGCAGGCGGCGCAGTCCGGCGGCCTCCCGGAGGACGTAGCCCAGCTCGTTGTCGTTGGCCGGAAGGGGCACTCCGCCCAGGGCCGAGGCCGGCGTGAAGCCGACCATGTCGGGCGACTGGACGTTGTTCAGGACGACGATGTTCTTCTCTTCCCGCAGCCTGGCAGCCACCCAGGCGAGGTCCTTCTGGCGAATGAGGGGGGCCGCCGGGCCGCCCATGTAGAAGACGTTCGTCAAGCCCCGCGCCTGGATGGTCTGGAGCAGGCGACGGCCGAAATGGAACGGCCCGTCGCTGAAGTCGACCGCCGCGCCCAGGCCGCGGGCCGCGTCGGCCAGGTCGGGGTAGTTCGTGCACAGGATGACCTCATCGATCTCCGGGGTCCCGGTGATCTTCTCGATGTTGTCGAGGACGACGGCCTTCCTGACCGCGGTCACGTCTTCCTCGAGCGCCGTATGGGCCGACCCACCCTCGAATATGACCACGCTGACCTTCTCTTCCATTAAGGTCTCAGCCGCCCTCTCTCGTCGGACTCGGGTTGACTGCGCGATTATACTATATCATCCAAAGCCTGGTTAGAAAACAAGCCGGTGCGGGGGACATCCCCGCGCCGGCTTTCATTTCAGCCGAAGCCGCTCCGCGACTCAGAACTCGGGCTCGATCAGCCCATAGTCGCCGTCGTGGCGGCGGTAGATCACATTGACCTTCTCCGTCTCCGCGTTGGCGAAGACGAAGAAGTCGTGACCGACCAGGTTCATCTGCATGATCGCCTCGTCCACGGCCATCGGCTTGATCGGGAAGCGCTTGGTCTTGACGACTCTGAACGGTTCGTCGGTCTCCGCGGCCGGTCTCTCCTCGGTGGATGGCGGTTTGGCGCCTTCCCGCCGGAACCTGCGGTAGATCTGGGTCCGGTACTTCTCGACCTGCTTTTCGAGCTTATCCATGACCAGGTCGATGGAGGAGTACATGTCGCCCGTGGCTTCCTCGCCGCGCAAGATGATGCCGTTCACGGGAATGGTTACTTCGACGATGCGGCGGTCCTTCTCGACCCCCAGAGTCACCTGCGCGGAAGTCAGGTTGTCGAAGTACTTCTCGATCTTGCCGACCTTCTTTTCGACGTACTCACGCAGCGACTGGGTGATCTGGAGGTTCTTCCCCCTCAGGGCGATTTGCATCCGGTCGGAAATCCCCCTCTCGTTCCACTCTAATGACTAGTATTCCCCTGGGGTCCGGAAAATCCTTCCGCGACTGCATCAGCGGCCTTTCCGCCCGGGTTGCCCGGCAGAGGCAGGCCGGGAGGGACGTTAAAAAGCTCCGGAACATGTCCGGAGCTTGGTCGATCGGTTTGTTGCCGACTACTGGACCTTCACTACGTTGGCCGCCTGCGGCCCACGGGCGCCTTCGACGATTTCGAACTCGACCTTCTCGCCCTCGGTGAGGGTCTTGAAGCCTTCCATCTGGATAGCCGAGAAGTGGACGAACACGTCTCCGCCGCCGTCCTCGCGCTCGATGAAGCCGTACCCCTTCTCAGCGTTGAACCACTTGACCTTGCCGAGCATTCCCTAACATTCCTCCCAATGCATTGTCGCTGTGGCTATTCCCGTTCGCGCCACAAAGACACTATAGCACGCGTCCCCCTAAAAGTCAAACCCAGCGGGCTCTTCCAGGCTGTTCTGTCGAGGTCCGCCGAAGGCTTGTCGAGTCCCGGGCGAATCGGCGCGGTCGTCCTGTGGATAACCGGGCTCTGTGGATTGCCGGGCATGTGGATACTGTGGATAACCTTGTTGATAAGGCGTCAAATCGCGATTTCGGCATGGGGATAGTCTGTGGACTGTAGGTTTGCGTCGGAAGGTGGCGGCGGCCGTCGGGGACCGGTGTCGACCGGCGGCGACCCGTGGCCCGGGGCTCGCGAGGGTCGCCGCCCGACTCACGGCCGGACGACGAGGTTCGGCGGGGTCTCGCCGCGCAAGGCCGCCAGCAGGTTGGTGGCCGCCATGACGGCCATCCGGTCGCGGGTGGCCCGGCTGGCGCTGGCGATGTGCGGGGCCAGGACGACGTTCTTGAGGCGGCACAATGGGTGGTCTGGCGACAGCGGCTCACTCTCGAAGACGTCGAGGCCGGCGCTGAAGATGGTCCCGGCGGCCAGGGCCTCGGCCAGCGCGTCCTGGTCGACGACGCCCCCCCGCGAGGTGTTCACCAGGACGGCCGTGGGCTTGCAGAGGCGGAGCCGTTCACGGTCAATGAAGTGGCGCGTCGCCGGCGTCAACGGGACGTGCAGGCTGATGATGTCGGCCTGGCGCAGGAGGTCGTCGAGCGGCACCGATTCTTGCTCCCCCGGGTCGTGGAAGATGACGCGCATCCCAAAGCCCGCGCCGCGCCTGGCGACGGCCTGCCCGATCCGCCCGTAGCCGACAACCCCCAGGACCGCGTGGTGGATGTCGACGCCCAGCAGCCCTTCGGGTTCCCAGGTGCGCCAGCGCCCGGCCCTGACCTCCTCGTCACCCTCGACGACCCGCCGGGCGGCGGCCAGGATGAGGGCCCAGGCGAAGTCGGCGGTGGTCTCGGTGAGCACGCCGGGCGTGTTGGTCACCAGGACCCCGCGCCGCCGAGCCTCGGCCAGGTCGACGTGGTCGAACCCCACGGCGTAGTTGGCGATGACCTTGAGGCCGGGGGCCGCGTCCATGACCGCGGCGTCAATCCGCTCGGTGAGGAGCGAGATTATCCCGTCGACGCCTACGGCCGCGCGGACCACGTCCTCGTGGGAGGGCAGCCCCTCTTCGGCCAGCACGTGATAGTCGCAGTCCGGTTCGAGCAGGGCCAGACCGGCCCGCGGGATGCGGCGGGTGACGAGCACCCGCCAGCGCTTGTCCTTCGTCTTCAGATGCAAACGGCTCAACCTCCACCGGCCACGGCCAGCACCGCCAGGTCCACCGCGGCGGCCCCGGCGTCGATCAGGGCCCGGGCGCACTCGCCCGCGGTCGCCCCCGTGGTCAGGACGTCATCGACAAGGAGCACTCTGGCCCCGGTGACCCGGCCGGGGCAGCGGACGCGGAAGGCCCCGCGGACGTTGCGTCCGCGCTCTTCCGGGCCCAGTTCGACCTGGCTCCGGGTGGCCCTCGTGCGGCTCAGCAGGCGCGGCTCGAGGCGGGCGCCGAAGGCCCTCGCAACGGTCGCGCCAAGCAACGCCGACTGGTTGAACCCCCGCTCGGCGAGGCGCCGCGGGTGGAGCGGCACCGGCACGACCAGGTCGGCGCCCCACAGGCCGGCCCGCCCGGTGGCTTCGGCCAGGAGTCCTCCGAGGAACGGGCCGAGGAAGGTCCAACCCGAGAACTTCAAGCGGTGCACGGCCTCCCGCAGGGACCCCTCGTAAGGCCCTACGGCCACGGTGCGTCCCGGGAACGGTCCCTCCCCGGCCACCAGCGGGCCGCTCCGGGCGAGGTCGGCCAGGCAGGCGGGACACAGCGGGCGGCCGGGCCCGTCGGCCGGACGCCCGCAACAGAGGCATTCACGGGCCGCCGGGTAGACCAGGTCGGCCAGGGCGGCAAGGACTTCGCCGGCCCTCACGGCGCCAGCCTCTCCTTCAGCCTGGTAAAGCGCCGCTGGAGCTGGTCGTTGTGGATGGCGACGGACATGGCCTTCCGCGTACCGACCAGGACGACCAGCTCGCGGGCCCGGGTGATGGCCGTGTAGAGCAGGTTGCGCTGGAGCATCACGTAGTGCTGAGTGGTCAGGGGCATGACCACGGCCCGGTACTCGCTGCCCTGGCTCTTGTGGACGGAGATGGCGTAGGCCAGGGTCAGTTCGTCCAGTTCGCCGCGGTCGTAGATGACCTGGCGTTCCACGTCCGACTCGGGGAAGGACACGGTGACCTCGCCCTCCTCGTCGTCGATGGCGACGACCCAGCCGATGTCCCCGTTGAAGACGCCCTTCTGATAGTCGTTGCGGACCTGCATGACCTTGTCCCCCGGACGGAAACGCCCGGCGGGCCCGGTCCGCTCGGCCCCTCCTCGCTCGGCGCCGGCCGGCCCGGCGGCAGCCCGCCCCGGGTTGAGGCGCTCCTGCAGCTCCCGGTTGAGCACCTCGACCCCGACCGGGGTCCGGTGCATCGGGCTGAGGACCTGGATGTCGCGGACCGGGTCGAGACCGCGGAAGTCGGCCAGCCGTCGCGTCACCAGTTGGACCATCTCCGCCCTTATCTTCTCCGGGTCTTCCTCTTCGATGAAGAAGAAATCGCCGTCCCGGCGGTTCAGTTCCGGCGGCTCGCCGCGGTTGATGCGGTGGGCGTTGAGGACGATGAGGCTCTCCCCGGCCTGGCGGTAGATGTGGGTCAGGCGGGCCGTGGCGAAGACCCCGGCGGCGATGATGTCGCGCAGGACGTTACCCGGCCCGACCGCCGGCAACTGGTCGACGTCGCCGACGAGGATCAGTCGCGCCCCCGGCCGGACCGCCCGCGCCAGGTGGTGGCAGAGCGACAGGTCGAGCATCGACGCCTCGTCGACGACCACGGCGTCGGCCTCCAGGGGGTTGTCCTCGCCGCGGGCGAAGGACAGCCCCTGCCCCGGAGCGTAACGGTACTCCAGGGCCCGGTGGACGGTGCTGGCCTGGCGGCCGGTGGCCTCAGTCATCCGCTTGGCCGCGCGGCCCGTCGGCGCGCAGAGGACCACCCGCTGGTCGAACCGCCGGAAGAGGTTCAGGACGGTGTTGATGACCGTCGTCTTGCCGGTCCCCGGACCGCCGGTGATGACCGTCACTCCGGACGAGAGGGCCATGGCCACCGCCCGCTGCTGCTCGTCCCCGAGGGCCGGCCCGCCCTGGGCGAGGCTGGCCGCGATCTCCCCGGCGATGCGGTCGCCGGCCGCCAGCGGCAACGACGCCGCCTGGTCCAGCAGGCGCAGCCGCTCGGCCAGGCCGACCTCGGCCCGATAGAGGGACGTCAGGAAGACGTCCTGACCCTCGATGGTCACCTCGCCGCCGGAGACGAGGCGTCCCAGAGATGCCTTCAACTCGGGTTCGGGGGCCTCGAGAAGCTCGGCGGCCCGCCGCCAGAGCAGTTCGGCCGGCAGGTAGACGTGGCCCTCGCCGGTCGCCTCGGCCAGGGCGTAGCGCAGGCCGGCGTCGAGCCGGCGCGGGTCGCCCGGGGCCATGCCGAGCTTACGGGCGATGCGGTCGGCGGTCTTGAAGCCAACCCCGAAGACCTCGTCGGCCAACCGGTACGGATTGTCCCTGATGACCTCGACGGTCCGCCGGCCATACCGGCGGTAAAGGCGCAGCGCGAAGCCCGAGCTGACCTCGTACCCCTGGAGGAAGACCATGACCTCCTTGAGGTCGCGCTGCTCGGCCAGGGAGGCCGCGATGCGCTCGGCCTTGACCTGGCCGATGCCCTCCACCTCGCGCAGTCGTTCCGGTCGCTCCTCGATGACCCGCAGGGTGTCCTGGCCGAAGGCCTCCACCAGCCGCCTGGCCGTGGCCGGGCCGACCCCCTTGATCAGCCCCGCCCCCAGGTAGCGCTCGATGCCCTTGACCGTCGTCGGCGGCAGGACCTCGTAGGTGTCGACCTGCAGTTGCCGCCCGTACTCGGGGTGGACCACCCAGTCCCCGGTCAGGCGGACCCGCTCGCCCACGTTCAACCGGGCGAAGCTACCGACAAAAGTAACCGTGGACCCGCCACCCGGCTGGGCCAGGCGGGCCACGGTGTACAGGGTCTCCTCATTTGTGTAGTTGATCTTCTCGACGGTCCCCTCGAGGGTGGTCATGTCCATCTATTCGATGGGCCGGAAAGGGTTCCCTACCGGAGACCGAGGACCCGTGGGCGGGATGGGACCACGTGCCCTTCGCGCGGGTTGATGAGGTAGTAGACCGTCCTCAGAAGTTCGCGGTTATCGTAATCGCCGGTCGTGTCGAGGACCATGACCGCGTGGCCCCGGCAGAGCCGCAGGCCGGCCTCGATGGCCGCGCCGCGACCGGCCCCCGGCCCGGCTCGGGCGAGCTTGATGTTCCCGTACCGCCGGGCGAGCCGCTCGACGATCTGCGGGGTCAGGTCGGCCGAATGCTCGTCGACCACGACCACGTCATAGTTGACCAGGCCCCAATGGTTCAGGTACGGCAGGCCGACGAGGTTACGGATGACCCCTTCGATCGTCGCTTCGCCGTTCTTGACCAAGATGAGGAGGCTCAGGAACGGGCGGAACCCACGGGGACGACGCCTGGGCGAGAGGGCGCGGACCGCCGCCCCGGCCAGGGCGACCAGGCCACAGAGGGCCAGGATGAGGACGATGACTTGGGAGACGTCGAGCACGAGCCCGCACCTCCGGAGCCAGAGAATGCGGGATATTATATGCCGCCGTCCCCGGAGGCGAGAGGGGACGGGCGTCACCGTCACTCCCTGGCGGACCTCACCGTCACTCCCTGCCGGCTGCCGCCTCCGTTTCCGGGAACGACGGCACCCCGCCCCGCAGGCCCGCCGCCTTGCGCAACGCGGCCGCCTTGTCAGTCTTCTCCCAGGGCAGGTCGAGGTCGCTCCGGCCGAAGTGGCCGTATGCCGCGGTCTGCTGGTAGATCGGGCGCCGCAGGTCAAGCAGCCGGATGATGCCGCCCGGCCGCAGGTCGAAGAACTCGCGGACGAGTTCGGCCAGGCGGGTGTCGGTCACCTTGCCCGTGCCGAAAGTGTCGATGGTCACCGAAAGCGGGTACTCGACGCCGATGGCGTAGGCCAGCTGGACTTCACAGTGATCGGCCAGGCCGGCGGTGACGATGTTCTTGGCCACATACCGCGCGGCGTAAGAGCCCGAGCGGTCGACCTTCGTGGGGTCCTTGCCGGAGAAGGCGCCGCCGCCGTGGCGGGCGTAACCGCCGTAGGTGTCGACGATGATCTTCCGCCCGGTGAGGCCGGTGTCGCCGGCCGGGCCGCCGATGACGAACCGTCCGGTCGGGTTGACCAGGAACCTCGTCTGCTCGTCGATGAGGCCGGCCGGGATGACCTCTTTGACGACCTTCTCGATGACGTCGGCCCGGATGGTGTCCCAGTCGACCTCCGGCTTGTGCTGGCAGGCCACGACGACCGAGTCGACGCGGGCCGGTCGGCCGTTGCGGTATTCCACCGTCACCTGGGTCTTGCCGTCCGGCCGGAGATAGGGGATGACCCGCGTCTTGCGCACCTCAGCCAGACGCTTGGCCAGCTTGTGGGCGAGGGTGATGGGCATCGGCATCAGCTCGGGGGTCTCCGTGCAGGCATAACCGAACATCATCCCCTGGTCGCCGGCGCCGAGGTGCTCGTCGGCGTCGCCATCGTTCTCGCCGACCTTGGCCTCGAGGGAACGGTTGACGCCCAGGGCGATGTCCGGGGATTGCTCGTTGATAGACAGGATGACCGCGCAGGTGTCGCCGTCAAACCCGTATTTGGCCCGGGTGTAACCGATCTCGCGAACGGTCTCCCGGACCACCGCCCGCATGTCCACGTAGCAGTCGGTGGTAATCTCCCCGGCGACCAGAGCCAGGCCCGTCGTCACCAGTGTTTCGCAGGCCACGCGGGCCCTCGGGTCCTTGGCGTAGATGGCGTCGAGGATGGCGTCGGAGATCTGGTCGGCCATCTTGTCCGGGTGGCCTTCGGTCACCGACTCCGAGGTGAAGAAGAACTGGTCGTTGCTGGTCTGACGGGCGCCTAACATGCTTTTCTCCTCCTCTGGCGATCAGTGGTCCAAACCGTAACGCCGGCGGATCTCCGCCGAGACCCCGCGAACGAGGTCGAAGACGTGACGGGCGGTCGCCTCGGGCCACGACCCGAGCCCGCAGGACGGGGTAATCAGGCTCTGGCGCAGCACGAGCCCCTTGTCGAGGCCCTTTTCGGCGAACCAGCCGAGGGCCTCCTCGAGGCGGGCGACCAAGGAAGGGACGTCCTCTTTGACCGCGTCGGACGTGTCCGTGGGAACGATGCCCCAGGCCAGCACGCCCCCGCGGGCCAGGAAGGCGGCGACGGCCTCGGGGTACAGGGAGAGATTCCTGGCGTAGTAGTAGGCGTCGAACGACAGCACGTCGAGGCCCGCGTCGATGAGCACCGGCCAGTCGGTGTTGCCGCAGCAGTGCACGCCGGTCAGGCCGGTCAGGCCGGCCGTGACCTCACGGATGGCGCCGATGACGCGGCCGCGGTCCAGGTTGTAGTATGCCGAGCCGAAGGCGGCCATGGACGGCTCATCGAGAAAGATGATGGTCGTCGGGTTGAAGCGCCGCAGGGCGCCCTCCTGCCAGCGGGCCTGCAGGGCCAGCCCCTTGACGACGGCGTCGAAGGCGACCTCGTCATAGAGCAGGAGTCGCTTGTCGCGCCCGGTCACCGTCAGCCCGTAGCTCACCGGCCCGGTGACCTGCCCCTTGATGGCCAGAGCGCGCCGCAGCCCGGCGGCGTGCCTTTCGGTCATCGCGTAGAAGCCGGCGGCGTGGTCGCGGTCAAGCGGCCAGTCGGCGTCCCCGTCAAGGTATCGCTGGTAGAGATGGGCGAGGCGGTCGTCGTAGTCCGGCGGACGGTCGAAGACGAGGTCCGGGCCTTCCTCGACCAACCCGGGCAGGCCGGGCGAGAACTGCAGGTACATGTTCTCGCGCGGGCCGCGCCTGGGCAGCTGCGGCCAGAACGGGATGTCCGGCAGGCGTTCTTGGACGAAACGACAGGCCTCGTCGGGGTCGGCGAAGGGGAGGCTGCCAATCCCCGTCGGCCTGGCCATGGGTTCGAAGCTCAGCACCGCTCACCTCCGTCGGCCGCCCGCCAATGGGGCGGCCCCACGCGGGCACAAAAAAACCTCTTCCAGTCGTGAAGAGGATAGGGTTCACTAAACCTCTCATCTCTCAGAACTGGGCTGAATGGTCCCGGAAGCCCGGGCCACTAAACCACTTCTGCCGGATTTGGCACCACTGCGCCGCCTGCGCGACGCCGGTTGCCGAGGAGTCATCAGGCCGGTCCCTCGTCCTTCTCTTCATAAGAGTGGCTTCTCTATTCAGTTCAGACCGGTATTCATGCTATCACAAGACCCCCCCAGTGTCAACGCTCATACCATGGCGGTCTGTCGGGCGGCGCGGCCGCGTCAGCCCGCGTCGGTCACGGCGAAGAGCAACTCGGCTTCAGCGGCCAGTTTGTCCCCGACGTAGGCCTTGCCCTCGCTGCGACCGATGCGGCCGCGCCTGGCCAGGACCTTGACCTCGATGCGGAGCTGGTCGCCGGGCAGGACCATCTGGCGAAAGCGGGCCTTGTCGATGCCGGCGAAGAGGGCGAGCTTGCCCTGGTTCTCCGGCTGCCGCAGGAGGGCCACCGCGCCGACCTGGGCCATGGCCTCGACGATGAGCACGCCCGGCATCACCGGGCTACCCGGGAAGTGACCCTGGAAGTATGGCTCGTTGGCCGACACGTTCTTCAGCCCGACCACCCACGAGCCGTCGTCCTCAATCTCCAGGACGCGGTCGACGAGCAGGAAGGGATAACGGTGCGGCAAGTAGCGCTGAATCTCGTCGTTCTCGATGACCTTCTCGGCCAAGCGCGTCCCCTCCTCTAGCGGTTGCTCTTCCCCCGCTTGACCATGACCACCTGGTCGTGGAGGAGGTCGAAGTTCTCGAGCGCCAGGCCCGTGCCAAGGGCCACGCAGGACATCGGGTCGTCGGCCAGGTGGACGGGGACGCCGGTCTCCCGGCTGATGAGGATGTCCAGCCCGTGCAGGAGCGACCCGCCGCCGGTCATCATCAGGCCCTTCTCGACAATGTCCCCAGCCAGCTCGGGCGGGCACTTGTCGAGCATCCCCTTGATCGCGTCGATGACGGCCATGATCGGCTCGTACATGGCCTCGTAGGTCTCCGAGGCGCTGATCGAGACGGTTTTCGGCAGGCCGGCCACGAGGTCGCGCCCGCGGATCTCGTAGGTCCCCTTGCGCTCCTGCGGGAAGGCCGTGCCGATGGCGATCTTGAGTTCCTCCGCCGTGCGCTCCCCGATGAGCAGGTTGTAGGCCCGCTTGACATAGCGGACGATGGCCTCGTCGAACTTGTCCCCACCGACCCTGACCGAAGCCGAGAGGACGATGCCGTTGAGGGACAAGATGGCGATGTCGGTCGTGCCGCCGCCGATGTCGACGACCATGTTCCCGGAGGGCTGGGTGATGTCCAGCCCCGCGCCGAGGGCCGCCGCCAGGGGCTCTTCGATGGTGTAGGCCTTGGAAGCCCCCGCCTGCATCGTCGCCTCGAGGACGGCGCGGCGTTCGACGGTCGTCACGCCGGAAGGGATGCAGACCATGATCCGCGGCCGGAACAGGACCCGCTGGCCGCAGACCCGGGTGATGAAATAGCGGAGCATCGCTTCAGTGATGTCGTAGTCGGCGATGACCCCATCGCGCAGAGGCCTGATGGCCATAATGTTGCCGGGCGTTCGCCCGAGCATCCTCCGGGCCTCTTCGCCGATGGCCACGATCTTCCGCGTCTCCGTCTCGATGGCCACCACTGATGGTTCACGCAGGACGATTCCCTTGCCTTTGACGTAGACCAGGGACGTCGCCGTACCCAGGTCGATGCCGATATCCATGCCGAGATTCAATGCCGTTCGCCCTCCAGTTTCGTAACAGCAAAGAAAAAAGGGCCGTTTCACTGGCCCTATAGTTCGTTAATATTTGCCAAATTTCCTCTCTAGTAGACCATATTTTCTTGGCTGAGGTACTTCTTCCGGGTCGCTTCGCCTCCCCGGAGGTGCCTCTCCGCCTTGTTCCTGTCGAGCACGGACTTGACCCGCGCGGCCAACTCGGGGTTGATCCGAGCCAGCCTCTCGGTCATGTCCTTGTGGACCGTGCTTTTCGACACCCCGAAGACCTTAGCCGTCTCGCGGACCGTGTCGTTGCTCCTGACGATGTAGTTGGCCACCTCCAGGACCCTTTTCCAGATATAGTCCTTCACCGGCCGGCCCCCCTCGCGATGGTCTTTGTCGCTGTCATCGCTTCATGTCTATGAGGAGGGCAAAAAAACATGCCTTCCCGGGGGCGTCCGGGACAGGCGATGTGACGGCCTTCCATGGTCGTTGGCGGGGCGGCTGGACGAGCCGAGCCGGCCCGGTTGGACCGAGCCGGCTCTTGGGGGCGGGCCAGGTCGGCTTACTTCAGATAGTTCCGGGGGTCGGTCGGGTTGTCCTTGACGGTCAGGGCGAAGTGCAGGTGCGGCCCGTCGGCGCTCTCCGCCAGGGCGGAAGTACCCACCTTGCCAAGGTAATCACCCTGTTCCAGGCGGTCGCCGGGGTTCACCTCGGCCCCTTTCAGGCCGCCGTAGGCGGTCCGGACGCCGCCCCCGTGGTCGAGGATGACCAGGTAGCCCAGGTTCGGATCCTTTCCGGCGGAGACCACCGTACCCGAAAGGGCCGCCCTGACCGGCGCGCCGTCATCGGCCTTAAGGTCGACGGCCTGGTGCAACCGCCAGTCTTGCATGGTCTTGGAGTACGCCCAACCGTAGGGCGTGGTCACCGTACCGGTGACCGGCCAGACCATGGCCGTCAGGTCGGGGGCTGCCTCGGCCTGACTTCCGGTCGTCGTGGAGGGCTCGGACGACGGGGACGGGGTCGGGGTCGGGGTCGGGGTTGGAGCCGGCGTGGGCGAGGCCGTCCGGGCCGGATCAGTCGCCG
>JAJZPE010000248.1 GCA_021811325.1 Bacillota bacterium | reverse complement strand
TCCGATCTGGGCCCTGTCCATCCACCCGTTGGTCCCATCTCTGGCGGTGGCCGAGAAAATCCTCGAAGAATACCTGGAAGCACACAGGGAGTTCCTGCCGGCGTTCCGGCGCTAGCTCGGGGGCCCCATCGACCGGTGGACCTCGCTTCACCAAAGGGGGAGGAACCATGCGACGCGGGCTCCAGAAGTTCGCCACGGCGGCGCTGACGCCCATCGCCGTCCTGCCGGCCGCGGCCTTGCTCTACGCCCTGGGGGCGGTCATCCCCGTCCCCGTCATCGCCAACGCCCTAACGGCTTCGGGCCAGGCCCTCTTCGACAACCTCGGCCTCATCTTCGGCATCGGCATCGCCGTGGGGCTGGCCGACGGGGAGGGCATCGCCGGGCTGTCGGCCGGTGTCGGCTACGTGATCATGGCCGGCATCGGCCGCTCGATGGTCCCCGAGTGGAACCTGGGCATCCTGGCCGGCCTCATCGCCGGGCTCCTCTCGGCCTACTTCTTTGCCCGCTACCACGACATCCGCTTCCCGGACTACCTCGCCTTCTTCGGTGGGCAGCGCTTCGTGCCCATCATCACCTCGCTGGCCAGCGTGGTCTTCGGCCTCCTCCTGGGCTGGGTCTTCCCGCCGGTCTCGGCCGCCCTGACCGACCTCGGCGACTGGATGGCCAGGTCCGGGGTGTGGGGCGTGACCGTCTACGGCGCCCTCGAGCGGGCCCTCATCCCCACGGGCATGCATCACTTCCTCAACGGAGTGGTCCTGCTGCTCCAGGGGACTTACAACGGCGTCCACGGCGACCTGCCGCGCTTCTTCGCCGGTGACCCGACGGCCGGCTACTTCATGGGCGGCTCGTATCCCATCATGATGTTCGCCTTCCCGGCCGCCTGCCTGGCCATGTACCACGAGGCCATCGGCGACAGGCAGCGCCGGGCGATCAAGGGCCTCCTCCTGACGGCCGCCCTGACCAGCTTCATCACCGGCCTGACCGAGCCGGTCGAATTCACCTTCGTCTTCACCGCGCCGGTCCTGTACGTGGTCAACGTACTCTTCACCGGCCTGTCCTTCGCGCTCAGCTACCTCCTGAACATCCGGGCCGGCTTCTCCACGTCGTCCGGCGCCTTCGAGTACATCATCAACTTCTACCGCGGCCAGAACGTGATTCTGCTCATCCCGCTGGGCGTCTTCTTCGGCGCCCTCTACTACTTCACGTTCCGCTTCCTCATCCGCAAGTTCAACCTCATCACCCCGGGCCGGATGGAGGAGGAGGGCCTCGACGAGGGCACGGCCCAGATGCTCGACGCCATCATCAGCGGGCCGGGGAGGCAGCAGGCGATGGGGGCGACCGTCGTGGAAGCGCCGGCCGTGGCCCAGGAGGCTCTCTCGTCCGGCGGGGCTCCCGCACCCATCACCGCCAAATCGCCCTTGCCCGAGCGGGCCCGTGGCGTCATCGCCGCCCTCGGCGGTCTCGGCAACCTGGAGAGCGTGGACACCTGTCTGACCCGCCTGAGGGTGGTCGTCAAGGACGAGGCCAAAATAAACGAGCCGCAGCTCAAGGCGCTGGGCTCGATGGGCAAGGTCCGCACGGGCAAGAACATCTACCAGTTCGTCTTCGGGACCATCTCCAACGACCTACGGGCGGAGATGCGCAAGGTGATGAAGAGCGGGAAGCGCTGAGGGGGACGTCTACCCCTCGAGCGACGCCGTCACGAGCGGGCCGGGGAGGAAAACGGCCCCACCCACCCGGGCCGGCGGCTCATCCGCTGCAGGTGGAGCTGAAGCGCCGGCTTGTCGGCCGAGGCCTTCTGAATCCTCTCGGCCGCGTCCGGCGGGTCGAAGGAGAGCAGGTCCACGTTATAGAGCTGACCCAGGTTCACGAGACGGAGGTTCATCCGCTTGGAGATGAAGACGGCGAAGAAGTCCCCCGACCGGACTTCGAACCGCTCCCACGAGAACACGCCGGTCCCGTCGGCGAAGAACTCGTCGCCGGTCTTGAGGGTGGCCGTGACGACCCGGGTGGCGGTGAGGGAGACGATGACGAACGGCTCAAACGGGTCGGCGAACTCCGAGCGTTCAACCCGCAGGTCTCCTTCGTCGAACGTCAGGTCGTAAGTGTCTGTCCCGATGGTCATGGTCCCGGGTCCGAGGTGCAGGTCGACGGTGGCGTCGAAGGTCACGTCGAGGCCGAAGGTGGCGCTGACCGGGACGAACTCCAACCGGGGGTAGATCCACGCGTTACCCCCAAGGGTCACCTGTTCCATGGCTGATCCCCCTTTCTTGGCACCCTTTTCCTTCAGTCTATGAGGCGCGGACGTCCGCGGTGACCGCGGCGGTGGATGATGACAAAAGCCGGAGGACCCTCCGGCTTCTTCTCGTCCTGGTTCCGATTCTGCCGCGCGGGTCTGCCCCAGCGCGGGACCTCACCAGCGGGTAAGGATCTGCTCCCGCCGGAATAGCCCGGTGGCCAGGCGGAAGAGGATGACATCGAGGACCGCCAGGATGGCCGCG
>JAJZPE010000247.1 GCA_021811325.1 Bacillota bacterium | reverse complement strand
CCGAAAAAGGCCCAGGCGATCCACACAGGCAGCACCACCTGAGATCAGCCTCGACCGTAAGCACCCTAGATCTCCCACCGCACCGGGGCGGCGCTCGGGAACCTGGCCAGTTCCTCGGCCAGGGCGCCGGCGATTTCCCTGAGGGCCTCCGGCGTCCTGGCCTCGCACCGCAAGACCAGGGCCGGCTGCGTGTTGGAGGCCCGGACGAGCCCCCAACCCTCCGGGAAGAGGACGCGGGCCCCATCCACGTCGATGACCGGGTAGCGCCGGCGGAAACGCTCCCTCAGTTCTTCGACCACGCGGAACTTGTCCTCGTCCGGGCAGTCGACCCGCGTCTCGGGGGACGAATGGTAGTGGGGGACGTCCGACACCAGCTCCGACAGGGTTCGGTCGCTGTTGGAGAGGATTCGCAGGAGCCGCCCGGTGGCGTAGAGGGCGTCGTCGTAGCCGTAATACTCGTCGGCGAAGAACATGTGCCCGGACATCTCTCCGGCGAAGGGGGCGCCGATTTCCCGCATCCTCGCCTTGATCAGGGAGTGGCCGGTGCGGTAGAAGCTGGGGCGGCCGCCGAGCCGCTCGACCTCTTCAAAGAGGGCCTGCGAGCACTTAACCTCGATGAGGGCCTCGGCCCCGGGGTGACTGGCCAGGACCTCGCGCCAGAAGAGGACCATGATGACGTCGCCCCAGAGGATGTTCCCGCGCTCATCGACGACGCCCAAGCGGTCGCCGTCGCCGTCGAAGGCCACGCCCAGGTCGGCCTGCTCCCGGCGGACGGTGGCGATGAGGTCGCGCAGGTTGGCCGGCTGGACCGGGTCCGGGTGGTGGTTCGGGAAGCTGGGGTCCGGGTCGCAGTAAAGGGGGACGACCTCGCAGCCCAGCCGCTCGAAGAGCGCCGGGGCGATGTACCCGGCCGTCCCGTTGCCGCAGTCGACGGCCACCTTCAGCCGCCGGGGCCCGAGCTTGAGCCGCCCCATCAGGTCGCGGGCATAGGCGCCGTTCGGCCGCCGCCGGGTGACGCCCGCCCGCCGCGGGCCACCCCGCGCCGCTCGGCGGCCCGCGGCCACCCGGCCCGCCGCGGCCACCTGGGCCGGCCCTTCGGCCGCCCGCCGCAGCTCCTGAATCTCTTCGCCGTACATCGTCCCGAAGCCGGAGGCCAGCTTGAAGCCGTTGAAGTGGGGCGGGTTGTGGCTCGCCGTGACCATCACGCCGCCCTCGAGGCCGTAGTGGACGCGGGCGAAATAAAAGACCGGGGTGATGACCGTGCCGATGTCCGTGACCCGGCACCCGGCCCGGCCCAGCGCCTCGATGACCGCGCCGGCCAGGGCCGGCGACGACCGCCGGTTGTCCCGCCCGACGACCACGTCCCGTTGCCCCCGCGCCCGTAGCTGGGCCGCGTAGGCCGTGGCGACCGCCGCCGCGACGTCCTCGTCGAGTTCCTCGCCGACGACGCCGCGAATGTCGTATTCCCTGAAGATCGAGCCCGGGAGGCCGGCCCCGCTCTTGCGGTTGGCCGGCTTTGACCGTCGTGCCGTTGAACCCATGTGCATGGTTTTCGCCCCGGGCCGCTCGAAACCCTCCGCCGTCGAACATTCCGGCCGTTCCCCATCGTGGCTGCAAAGGGTAGCCAGATGACTTAATTTACTAGGCCTTTTCGCCGATAACCTGAACAGAAGACTACACCATGGGCTCCCACCGCTCTCCCGAGAGGGGTAAAAACCAGTGGCCAAAGGCAAGATCGTCAGCTACACGAACCCGACCGCGCCGGCCTCCGAGGCCTTCCGGGCCCTCCGGACGAACCTGCAGTTCCTGGGCCTTTCGGACCCGGTCGCCATCGTCGCCGTGACCGGGGCCGGGGCGCGCGAAGGCAAGTCGACCACCGCCAGTAACCTGGCCATTTCCATCGCCCAGGCCGGGAAGACCTGTATCCTGGTCGACGCCGACCTGCGTTGCCCGGTCATCCACCGCCTCCTGGCCACCGGGACGCAGCCGGGCCTGTCCGACGTGCTCCTCGGCCAGACGGCCCCGGAGCTGGCCTTGCACAACACGTGGGTCCCCGGCCTGCGGGTCATGCCCTCCGGTCAGCTCCCGCCCAGCCCGTCGGACCTCCTCCTGTCGCCGAAGATGGGCGAACTCCTGGCCGACCTCCGGTCGCGGGCCGACATGATTGTCATCGACACGCCCCCGATCGGGTTGGTCAGCGACGCCGCCACCCTCGCCAGGATAGTTGACGGGTACCTGCTCGTCCTCGGCGCCGGCCACACCACCCGGGACCTGGCTCGCCGCGCCAAACAGGCCCTGGAGACAGTCCACGCCCGCGTCCTGGGCGTCGTCCTGAACAACATGTCCGGCCAGCCGGAGTACCGCCGTTACGGATACGGCGGCTACGGGACCTACGGCAAGGATAACGAGCGGCGCCGCGGTCACGGGCACTGAGGAGGCCGTGCCCTTGGCCACCAGGCGCCGCGCCGCACCCGGCGCCGCGGGCCCGACGCCGCGGCCCGT
>JAJZPE010000059.1 GCA_021811325.1 Bacillota bacterium | reverse complement strand
GGTCGCCGGGATCAGGGAAATAGGCCCCGGTGCCCGTCGTCCTCGACCTATGGGGCCAACCTACGCCGGTTCGAACCGGGCCGTGAAGTGCCTGAGGACGGGGGGCTCGTAGGTGAACCTCAGGCCGCGCACGGATTCGCGACGGGCGTGGACCCGTTTGACCACCTCGGCCACATAGTCCATGTGCCGGCTGGTATACACCCGGCGCGGGATGGCCAGGCGGACCATCTCCAGGGCCGGATAGATGTTCTCGCCCGTGGCCGGGTGGCGGCCTTCGAGGACCGTGCCAATCTCCACGCCGCGGACGCCGCCTTCCACATAGAGCTCGACCGTCAGGGCCTGGGCCGGGAACCGTTCCTGGGGGAGGTGCGGCAGGAACCGCTTGGCGTCGAGGTAGACGGCGTGCCCGCCGATGGGCTCGATAATCGGGACGCCGGCGTCGAGGAGCCTCTGGCCGAGGTAGCGCACCTGCCCGACGCGGTCGCGGAGGTAGTCCTCGTCGAGGACCTCCTCCAGGCCGCGGGCCATCGCCTCGAGGTCGCGGCCGGCCAGGCCGCCGTAGGTGATGAAGCCCTCGAAGAGGACGGCCCAGACGGTGGCCAGCCGGTACAGCTCCTCCGAGCGCATGGCGATGAAGCCGCCGATGTTGACCAGGGCGTCCTTCTTCGCGCTCATCGTGCAGCCGTCGGCGTGACTGAACATCTCCAGGACGATGTCGGCGATGGACCGGCCCTGCTGGCCGGGCTCGCGCTCCTTGATGAAGAAGGCGTTCTCGGCGAAGCGGGCCGCGTCGATGAAAACCAGGACGCCGTACCTGTCGGCCACCTGGCGGACGCCGCGGAGGTTGGCCAGGGACACGGGCTGGCCGCCCCCGCTGTTGCAGGTGACGGTGACCATCACCATCGGCACCTCGGCCTTGGCCGTGCCGTCCGGGCCGACCTTGGTCTTCAGGAAAGCATCGAGCTTATCGAGGTCCATGTCGCCCTTGAACGGATTGTGGGAGACCGGGTCGTAGACCGCGTCGATGGCCAGGTTGACGGCCCTGGCCCCGCGGTGCTCGACGTGGGCCTTGGTCGTGTCGAAGTGCATGTTGTTCGGGACGACCTGGCCCGGCTTGACCAGCGTGGAGAAGAGGACGTGCTCGGCCGCCCGCCCCTGGTGGGTCGGGATGACATAAGGGAAGCCCATGACCTTCTTGACCGCGTCGCGCAGGCTGAAGAAGTTGCGGCTGCCGGCGTAAGCCTCGTCGCCGACCATCAGGCCGGCCCACTGCCGGTCGGACATGGCCGAGGTCCCGCTGTCGGTGAGGAGGTCGATGAAGACGTCCTCCGACGGCACGGCGAAGAGGTTGTAGCCGGCCTCTTTGATGACCCGGCGGCGCTCCTCGGGGCTGGTCTTCTTGATCGGCTCGATGACCTTGATGCGGTATGGTTCGGGTTCGATGCTCACCCGGTTCACCTCCGGGTCTTGGGATTCGGGAGAGCCCGTGGTTTTCCTTCCGACTGGAAGGGGCGGCCCGGGACCGGGCCGCGAGAGGGACACGGTCGGCGTGCGCTGGGCCGGCACGCGCTAGGCCGGCACGCGATGGGCCGGCACGCGATGGGCCGGCACGCGATGGGCCGGTGAAAGGCAGGTCACGCCCTCCCGCCGGCCAGCTTCTCCCTTCCCCCGGCGGCCACGTAGAGCCAGAGAACGACCAGGTGGAGGATGACCGCCAGGGCGAAGGTGAAAAGAACGTTCCAGTGGACGTAGAAGCGGAGGCCGGCGCCGACGAAGCCCCACTCGACGAGGGTGTTGGCCAGGGCGAAGAGGAAGATGTAAAAGACCCGCGAGACGTTGTTGACCGGGAAGAAGTGGATGAACAGGATGACTTCGGGGATATAGGCCAGGAGCAGCATCAGTGGCACCCGGTAGACGCTCGGCCCGGCAAAGGTCAGGTTGAAGCGCCACAGGTTGAGCAGGTCGATGGCGATATACTGGATGACCAGGGCCAGGAAGAAACCGGCGATGATGCCGATGGGCAGCAGCCCCCCGAAGCGGCGAGGCGGGACGAGGATCAGCGCCGCGACCCAGACCACGACGGCCAGACCGATCCAGGCCCAGGCCGGGTTGATGTAGAAGAGCATGAGACAATCACCCCCGCGGCCTAGTCTTCCCCAGAGCCGCGGGGGTTGATTTGTGGGAACGGGCGTGCGGCGCGGCGCCACGCCGGCCGGGCGAGGCGGCTCAGACCCGCTCGCCGACCGTATGCACCTTGAGGAGGTTGGTCGAGCCGGGCACGCCGACGGGGACGCCGGCGGTGATGACTACGACTTGGCCCTTCTTGAGCAGACCGGCGGCCACGGAGCGGTCGACGGCGGCGGTCACCATGGCGTCGGTGTTCGAGATGGGCGGGATGATCACCGACTGGACCCCCCAGACCAGCTCGAGGCGCCGAGCCACGCGCTCGTTGGGGGTGGCGGCGATGACCGGGTGGGCCGGGCGGAAGCGGGCGATGGCCCGGGCGGTACTTCCGGAGGTCGTCGCCGTGAGGATGGCCGCGGCCCCCAGGCGGTCGGCCACGACGCAGGTGGCGCGGCTGATGGCGTCGGTCGTCCCGCCGTCGCCGGCGATCGTCTTCTCCAGGAACGCCCGGTGGTCGATGGCCGTCTCGGCCCGCTCGGCGATGCGGGCCATGGTCGCCACGGCCTCCATCGGGTGCTTGCCGATGGCCGTCTCGGCCGACAGCATCACCGCGTCGGTGCCGTCGAGGATGGCGTTGGCCACATCGCTGGCCTCGGCCCGGGTGGGCACGGGCCGCTCGACCATCGACTCAAGCATCTGCGTGGCCGTGATGACGGGCTTCCCGGCCGTCCGGGCCTGGTTGATCATCGACTTCTGCAGGAGCGGGACCTCCTCGGCGGGGATCTCCACGCCGAGGTCACCGCGGGCCACCATCAGGCCGTCGCTGACCTCGAGGATGGCGTCGAGGTTGGCGAGCCCGCCGGCGTTCTCTATCTTGGCGATGACCTGCTGGTCGCCGCCGGCGTCGGCGATGGCCCGCTTGATGGCGGCGATGTCCTCGGGGCGGCGGACGAAGGAGGCGGCGATGTAGTCCACGCCGGCCTTGGCGGCGAAGGCGATGGCCGCCAAGTCCTTCTCGTTGAGGGCCGGCAGCTTCAGGTCGGCCCCCGGGAGGATGAGCTTCTTCCCGGCGAGCAGGCGCCCGCCGGCGATGACCCGCGCGACCACGCGCCGCCCCTCGATGGCGGCGACCTCGAGGACGAGGTTGCCGTCGTCCATCAGGACGCGCTGCCCCGGGCGCACGTCGCCGGCCAGGCCGGGATAGTCGATGGGGACCGCCTGGCGGGCGTCTGCGGCCTCGCCGCCCGGCTGCGATGCGGCCGCGCCGTCGGCGGCGGGGGCGAAGACGACCTCATGCCCCGCGGCGATGTCGAGCCCGCCCGCGGGCAGGCCGGTGGTCCGTATCTCGGGACCGGCGATGTCGGCGATACAGCCCAGGCGCACGCCGGCGGCATCAGCCGCCCGCCTCGCCGCCTCGAGCCTGGAGCCATGCTCGTCGTGGTTTCCATGGGCCAGGTTCAACCGGACAACGTTCAGCCCGGCCCGGACCATCCCGGTCAGGACGCCCGGGTCCTGGCTCGCCGGGCCCAGCGTGGCGATGATCTTGGTGCGGTGCAATCCCTCACCCCTCCGCTTTCGTAGGCTGGACAACAAAAAAGCAGACGCCTTGGCGACGCCCACCGACGGCCTTTCTCTGTGCGTACCCGCCCGCCCGCGGCCTACCGGCCGAGGATGCTGAACAGGATGTCGTGGGCCTCTTCGACCTCGCCTTCCGGGACCAGCACCTCGACCGAACCCGAAGCCCCGAGGTGCGGGACCCCGAGGGAGCGCAACATCACCAGGACGCCTTCCTTGCTGAGGATTTCCTTGAGCATCTCCGCGATGGCCATGTTCGGGGCGATGTAAACCACGGTCCACACGCTTGCTCAGGCCCTCCTTAGGATTGCCCCTTCGACGTGTCGGCCTTGGCCGGTTGTCAGCAAGCTTAGCTAGTGTTTGACCGGGCGAGCGTCGGGTATTCCTTCGCGGCGCCACCGTGTTTTCCTCTTTTTCGGTTCGCGCGGGGCCCAATGCACTGAGGGTTTTGCGGGTTCGTTCGCCCTGGCCCTCCGGAATTCCTTCTTTTCCGCCGGGTGACGGTTGCCGCGGGCCATACTAAGGCCGTCAACACGATAATCGTGGAGGTGGCACGCGTGTCCAAAGACTTCGGCCCGGAGCAGAGCAAGAAATCGGCTGGCCAGGGGCCACCCGAAGGGTTGGTCATCGAGCAGATAAGGGAAAGCGCGAAGGCGCCATCGGGCACCCCGCGCAGCGAGTTCGAGCGGTTGCAGCAGATGGTGGCGACGATTCGCACCGGCACGCGCTCGGAACAGATGGCCATGGAGCAAGAACTGCAGGGGGCGTTGACCCTGGCCTCGGAGAAGGTCGGCGACGCCCAGCGGATGGACCAGATCTTCGCCCTCGTCGACCAGGTCTCGCAGCAACTCCAGGAGGGCGTCCCCTCGCTGAAGAGCGAACCCTCGTCCTTCCTGCATCTCGTGGAACAGCTCCAGGCCAAGGTGGGCGAGCAGATGGCGATGACCGACGCCCAGGTCGCGCGGTCGCTGCAGCAGGCGCTGTCGGCCCTGGCCCAATCGCAGGCCGCCCTGTTCCAGAGCAGGACCCTGAGCACCCTGGCCGCGCAGGTCAAGGAGTTCGAGGACTCGGCGCGGCTGGCCGCGGGCGCCGGCCCGGGCGGCACGGGTTCGGGCGGCTCCACCACCGGTGGCTCGGCCTCCGGAGGTTCCGGCGGGAGCCAGAAGGGCAGCGGCAACGTGACCAAACCGGGCTCGGACCGGATGAACAAGCAGCAACTGCCGTTACAATGATCAACGAAGGCCGGCCGGACCCCGCGAGGGGACCGGCCGGCCGCGGGGTCTAGCGTCGTTGGGACTTACCGAACCGGACATTGTCCGGACCGAAGCGCTTCCTGAGCTCTTCCACCAGTTCCTCGCCGCCGTCGACCCGGAAGCCCGAATCACGCCCAACCGCCTCGCCGCCCTCGGGAGCGACGTAGAGAATGAGGGCGCAGTTTCCCCGGTGGGCCTGGAGGAGCTGACGCGTCTTGAGGTCGAGGAGGTCCTCTGGCGCTTTGGCCGGGTCCTCGCCGTTCAGGCGGACGTAAAGGGTCTTCGCGCTCTCCCTGGTCGCCGGGGCCTCGGTGTTGCCCAGGGCGACCACACTCTCGGCGATTATCTTTATCTCGGGCGCGCTCTCGTCGGCGTCGCGGGCGACGGCCGCTTCGTCCTCGTCGGCCGGCAGGACGCCGGCCACGCCCTCGTCCGGGGGCGGCGCGGCTTGGACGCCCCGTCGCCCGCGGAAACGGGCCGATGACTCGACCGAGTTGGTCCGCCCGGTGACCAGGATGGCCCGGTCACGCTCGAAGAGCTCCCGCCCCTCGCGGAAGACGCGTGGGAAGACGACCACCTCGACCGTCCCGGTCAGGTCTTCGAGGGTCAGGAAGAGCATCTGCTCGCCCTTGCGCGTGGTCACCCGGCGGGTGCCGGCGACCAGGCCGCCCATCACCACCGGGCTCCCCTCGGGGAGCTCGGCCAACTTGGTGCTGGTAACCGTGGCCCGCTGCCGGAGTTCGGCCTCGTGCTGGGCCAGCGGGTGCCCGGAGAGGTAGAGCCCGATGACCTCCTTCTCCATGGCCAGGAGGGTCGGGCCGGGGAACTCATCGAGGTCGGGCAGGATGTCCCCGTGCCGGGCGAAGGACGACACGCCCGCCGCCGCGCCCGCGCTCACACCCGCGCCCGCGGGCCCGGGCTCGTCGGGCTTCTCGCCGAGGTCGGTCTCGAGGTCGAAGAACGAGAGCTGCCCTTCCTGGCGCCGCCGCTGGACCTCCTGGGCTGTCTCGACCGCCTCGTCCAGGGAGGCCATCAGCTGTGAGCGCCGCGCGCCCAGGCCGCCGAAGGCCCCGGCCTTGATGAGGCTCTCGACGACCCGCTTGTTGATGACCCGGCTGTCCACCCGCTCGCAGAAGTCGCGGAGGGAGACGAAGGGGCCGCTCTCCTGGCGCGTCTTGACGATGTTCTCGGCCGCCCCCTCGCCGACGTTCTTGACCGCCCGCAGGCCGAAACGGATGCTCTTCCCGGCCCGGTCGACCTCGAAGCTCGGCCCGCCGGCGTTGACGTCGGGCGGCAGGATTTCGATCCCGAGCCGCTCGCACTCGGCGGTGTAGTCGGCCATTTTCGGGCTGCCCGCGCCGACGCTCGACAGAAGGGCGGCCATGTACTCGCCCGGGTGGTGGACCTTGAGCCAGGCGGTCTGGTAGGCGATGAGGGCGTAAGGGGCGGTGTGCGACTTGTTGAAGCCGTACCCGGCGAAGCTGTAGATGAGGTCGTAGACGCGGATGGCCGTCTCGGCCGAAAGGCCGTTCTTCTCGCAGCCCTCCATGAACTGCTTGCGCATGGCCTCGAGGACCTCAGGCTTCTTCTTGCCCATGGCCCGCCGAAGGAGGTCGCCCTGGGCCAGGGTGAAGCCGGCCAAGACGCTGGCGACCTTCATCACCTGCTCCTGGTAGACCATGACCCCGTAAGTCTCCTTGAGGATGGGCTCGATGGCCGGGTGGATATAGTCGATCTTCTCGCGGCGGCCGCGGCGGTTGAGGTAGAGGTCGATCATCTGCATCGGGCCGGGGCGGAAGAGGGCGATGGCCGCCACCAGGTCCTCGAAGCGCTCGGCCTTCATCCGTTTCAGGAGGTCGGTCATGCCCGAACTCTCGACCTGGAAGACGCCGACCGTGTCGCCGGCCGCCAGCATCTTGTAGACCTCCGGGTCGTCGAGGGGCAGGGCGTCGAGGTCTAGGCGCAGGCCGTGGTTCTTCTCGATGGCCGTCAGGGCGTCATCGATGACCGAGAGGTTCCGGAGCCCGAGGAAGTCCATCTTCAGCAGGCCGAGCTGGGCCAGGTGGTTCATGTCGAACTGGGTGATGACCTGGCCGTCCGGCGTGCGCTGCAGGGGCACCTGGTCGACCAAGGGCTCCGGGGAGATGACCACCCCGGCGGCGTGGACGGAGGCGTGGCGCGGCAGACCCTCGACCGCGCGGGCGAGGTCGAGGACGTCGCCGACCGGGCCGCCGGCGTCGTAGAGGTCCTTAAGGTCGGGGTTCAGCTCGAGGGCCCGGTCGATGGTCATCCCCAGGGAGAAGGGGATCATCTTGGCAATCTTGTCGACCTCGGCGTACGTCAGGTTGAGAGCCCGCCCCACGTCGCGCACGGCGGCCTTGGCCCCGAGGGTCCCAAAGGTGATGATCTGGGCCACGCGGTCGGCGCCGTTCCGGTCGACGACGTAGTCGATGACCCGGTCGCGCCGCCGGTCGCAGAAGTCGATGTCGATATCCGGCATGTCGACCCGCTCGGGGTTCAGAAAGCGGTCGAAGAGGAGGCCGTGGCGGATGGGGTCGATGCCGGTGATGCCGAGGACGTAGGAGACCAGGCTGCCGGCGGCCGAGCCGCGGCCGGGGCCGACCGGGATGCCCTGGGACCTGGCGTGGTTGACGAAGTCGGCGACGGTCAGGAAGTAGCCGGCATAGCCCATCCGGTTGATCACCGACAGCTCGTAGTCGAGGCGCTCGCGGTGCTCCGCGCCTGGGCCTTGGCCGTCCGGCCCGACCGCGCCGTAGCGCCGGACCAGCCCTTCCTCGGATTTCTTCCGGAGATGCGACTCGAGGGTCTCCCCCGCCGGCACCTGGAAGACGGGCAACTTGACCTTGCCGAAGCTGAACTCGACGTTGCAGCGTTCGGCGATGGCCAGGGTGTTGGCGAGGGCCCCGGGGTGGTCCGGGAAGAGCTGGGCCATCTCGGCCGGGCTCTTCAGGTAGAACTCGTCGTTCGGGAAACGCAGGCGGTTTGGATCGTCGATGTTGGTCGCCGTCTGGATGCACAAGAGGACCTCGTGGGCCCGGGCGTCCTCGCGGCTGATGTAATGGGCGTCGTTCGTGGCCACCAGCGGGAGGTTCAGGTCGCGGGCCATCTTGACCAGTTCGGCCGTCACCCGGCGCTCCTCTTCGAGGAAGTGGTCCTGAAGCTCCAGGTAGAAGTGGCCGGGGCCGAAGATATCGGCGTAGAGCCCGGCCACGCGACGGGCCTCGTCGGTCTTGCCGTCGAGGATGAGCCGGGGCAATTCACCGGCCAGGCAGGCGGACAGGGCGATGAGCCCCTTGGAGTGGGCGGCCAGGAAGTCCCGGTCGACCCGCGGCTTGTAGTAGAAGCCGTCGAGGTGCCCGGCGGAAACGACGCGCATCAGGTTCCGGTAGCCCTCCTGGTCTTCGGCCAAGAGGACGAGGTGGTAGGGCGAGTCGTCGACGTGCGGCTGCTTGTCGGCCATGGTCCGCTGGGCCACGTAGACCTCGCAGCCGATGATCGGCTTGACGTCGGCGGCCTTCAGCGCCTTGTAGAAGTCGATGACGCCATACATCACGCCGTGGTCGGTGATGGCCATCGCCGGCGAGCCGTGGGCCCGCGCCGTCTCCGGCAAGACGGAGATCCGCGAGGCGCCGTCGAGAAGGCTGTATTCGGTGTGCTGGTGGAGGTGGACGAACTCGGCCATCGGCTGGCCTCCTTGGGCCTGGGCGGTGTCCCGGCCCTGCCTTGATAATACGGCCCGCGAGTCCACGATTCCTGTTCAGGTCGGTTTTTGCCTGACGGTCGATTACAGTTTTCGGCAAATCCCGGACGGGGCAGCGTACTATGATGGCGGTGACCACTCTGACTCGGAGGCGAGGGCCCTTGCCCTGGAAGAAGTGCTACTACTGCGGCGGATACTCCTACTCGGCGGCCACCGTCTATGACCACTGGACCTGCCCGTATTGTCGGAAGGACCTGACCGGTTCGCCGGAATGCGACCGGCCGTTGCGGGTCATCGAAGGGCCCGCCGGAGAGGCCGGCGCGGGTGCGGGCCGGACGGCCAAGCCCCGCCCACACCCACCGGCGCGACGGCGCCGGCTGAGGTTGGTCTAAGACAACACCGGTTGACGGCGAAGGAAAACCGCTCCCAGAGGGCAGTCGGGATGACCCGGCTGCCCTCTGTTCGTCTCGGCGTTCCAGGCTGACGTCGCGCGGCACTGCCCGGCCGGCAGGCTTTCTGGCGGTTTCTTCGCTTGACATATGAGGGGATGAAAGGTAGAATGTAATTGAGACTTCTTCTCAATAAGGATGTGACCCGGTGACTCTGGATCAGGTTCCTAAGGGACAGTGGGCCGCCATTCGGGAGCTTCCAGATGGCGACGTAAGAGCACAGATAATCCGCTTCGGACTCGGGGAGGGAGAGGCTGTTCAGTGCGCCGAAGTGCTGCCGGGCGGACCGGTCGTCGTCCGTAAGGGCACCTTCCACCTGGCCGTGGGCCGCAGGCTGGCCCGCCGCATCACCGTTCAGCCTCTCGAAGGGGCGCCGGGGGGGACCGGGCGATGACGGCACACCACGGCCATCACGGGCATCAGGGGCGTCACGGACATCACGGACATCACGGACATCACGGCGACCACTGTCCGGCGACGGACGACGGATCCCGCCAGGTGGTCCTGGCCGGGAACCCGAACACCGGCAAGTCGGTCTTCTTCAACGCCCTCACGGGGATGTACGTTGATGTCTCCAACTACCCCGGGACGACGGTCGATGTCGCCACCGGCCGTTTCGGCGACTACGCGGTCGTCGACACGCCTGGGGTCTACGGGGTCTCCTCGTTCAACGACGAGGAGAGGGTGGCCCGCGATGTCATCCTCCAGGCCGGCCTCGCGGTCAACGTGGTTGACGCGACTCACCTCGACCGCGACCTCTTCCTGACCCTGCAATTGATCGACCTGGGCAAGCGGGTCATCGTCGCCCTCAACATGACGGATGAGGCGGAGCGTCTGGGCGAGCGGATCGACCACCGTAAGCTCAGTGAACTGCTGGGGGTCCCGGTGATCCCCACCGTCGCCGTCACGGGCAAAGGGCTGGACGAGCTGAAGGAGTCGCTTGAACAGGCCCGCCCAGGACGGGCCGACCCGGACCTCGAAAGGGAGCTGTCGCCGCTCATCGACCGCGGCATCCCGCGTAGCGAGGCCCTCCTCGTTCTCGAAGACGACCCGGTGATCTCCGCCAGGCACGGCCTGGCCCCCCAGGGGCTTCGCGACGGGCTCTACCGCCGGCGGCGCGAGCGCGTGACCGAGCTGGTCGGTCAGGTCAGGAGCGAGGTGTCGGCGCGGTCCTCGTTGGCCGCCCTCCTGGCCCGGTTGACCGTTCGCCCCTTGATCGGTCTGCCCATCCTGGGCCTGGTCCTCGGAGCCCTGTACTACCTGATCGGGGTGCTCACCGCGCAAGTCGTGGTGAACTTCACCGAGAAGACCGTCATGCGAGGGTACTATGAGCCCTTCGTGCGTCGCCTGGTTGGGGCGGTGGTACCGGCGGCGTCTCCCCTGGCGACCATCCTGACCGGTGAGTTCGGCGTCCTGACCATGACCGTCACCTACCTCGTCGGGTTGCTGCTCCCACTGGTTGCGGCCTTCTACTTGGCCATGTCGGTCATGGAGGACACGGGCTACCTTCCCCGCGTGGCGACCTTGGCCGACCGAGTCCTGGTCCGGCTCGGTCTCAACGGGCGAGCGGTCATCCCGTTGATCCTCGGTTTTGGCTGTGTGACGATGGCCACTATCACGACGCGTCTTCTGGGTTCCGCGAGGGAACGGACCATCGCCGTGGCCCTTCTCGGCCTGGCCATTCCCTGTTCGGCGCAGATCGGGGTGATCGCCGGGTTGTTGGCGGGGACCGGTCTGGCGATTTTCATCCTGTATGCCGTGATCATGTTCATTGTCTTCGGAATCGTGGGGGCGGTCCTCGACCGGCTCTTGCCGGGACGGTCCACGGACCTCTTGATCGACCTTCCTCCCCTCCGCCTCCCGCGGTTGGACAACGTGCTCGCCAAGACTTGGGGCAAGTCCCTCATGTTCATCCAGGAGGCCGGCCCGCTCTTCTTCTACGGCGCCCTCTTCATCGGTCTTCTCCAAGTCACCAATGCCCTGCCGCGCATCGAGGCGTTCTTCGCCCCGTTGACGGTGGGCTGGTTGCACCTGCCCAAGCAGGCCGCGGACGCCTTCATCATGGGCATCATCCGAAGGGACTTCGGAGCGGCCGGGCTCTACGGCCTGTCCCTGGCCCCCGTCCAGAAGGTGGTGGCGGCGGTGACCATCACTCTGTTCGTCCCCTGCATCGCCTCAGTGACCGTGATCTACAAGGAACGGGGCGCGCGCGAAGCGTCGGTGCTCTGGTTCGCCAGCTGGGCGTTGGCTTTCGGCCTCGGGGGGCTGGTTTCCATGGCCCTCCGGCTGGCCGGCTTGGGGGTGTGACCGCTGGCCCGCTTCAGATTTCCGTCGAAATCCCTTGGACGCCCCCCGGTTGCGCCCGCCGGAACCAGGCCTGAACCTCGGCCGCCCGGCGGGCCCACCGCCGGCTGCGCCTGCTTGGTTCAGCCCCGGACGTGCCCCCGTTGCGGCCTGCCCATCGATGGCCCCCTGACGTTGGTCTGCCCGCGCTGCCTCGAGCGGCTGTCGCCGCCCGATTGCCATCACTGCGGGCACGGGAGCGCCCGCCGGCGGGCGGGCGGCCATCTGGTGGGTGGCCGGACCGGGGGTAGTTGACGGACGGCCGCCCCGTCGGCCACAGGCACAGAAACGCCAGCCTCGCAGGGGGCTGGCGTTCTCTCTCAGGTCTTGCCGGCGGCCTTCGTTCCGCGGCTTCCTCCCCCTCAGGCTCGGTGGCTCAGGCGGCCCCGGCGGCGCTCGAGACGTAGTTCCCACCGGTGGTCTTGGAGTGGTACATGGCGTCGTCGGCGGCCTTGAGGAGGGCCTCGGCGTCCCGCCCGTCGCGCGGGTAGGTCGCCACGCCCAGGCTGATGGTCATCCGCACGGCGACCCCTTCGAGCAGGAACTCGGTCTCGGAAACGGTCGACCGGACCAGTTCGGCCAGGCGGGCGGCCTCAGTCGGGCCCGTCTCGGGCAGAAGGATGATGAACTCGTCCCCGGCGTAACGGCCCAGGACCCGCCCTTCGGGGAGGAGGCCCTCGATGCACCGGCCGCATTCGCGGAGGAGCCTGTCCCCGTTGAGGTGACCGAGACGGTCGTTGACCGCCTTGAACTGGTCGCAGTCCATCATCACCAGGGAGACCTCGCCGCCTTCGGTGGCCGCCCGGTGGAGTTCCTTGTCGAGCCGGTCGCTGAGGTGACGCCAGTTCTTCAGGCCGGTCAGGCTGTCGGTGGCGGCCAGCTCACGGGTCTCCTCGTAGAGCCGCGCGTTCTCGATGGCCACGGCGGCCTGATCGGCGAAGATGGAGACGATGTTCACGATGTCCCGCTCGTACTGGTCCTTCCCCTGTTTGATGGTGCTGATGATGCCGATGATCCGGTCCTCGACCGTGAGCGGCATGAGGACGTAGGACAGGGTGTCGTAGGAGGTGCCCGGGACGTGGCCGGCCCGCGGGTCGCGCTCGGCGTCCCCGGTGACGATGGGTTCGCCGTGCTCCGCCACCCAGCCGGTGAGGCCCTGGCCCACGCGGGCGGGGTGCGAGCGGACCCGCTCGGCGACCGCCTCCGGGAAGACCGCCGGGTTGAAGGTGGCTGCCCGGACGTGTAGGAGGTCGTCCTCGAGCATGTAGACGAGACAGGCATCGGACTCCAGGACCTGGCCGAGCTGCTCGGCCGTGGCCTGGAGGGTGGCGGCGAGGTCGAGGGAGGTCGAGACGCGGGCCGCCTCGGCGATGGCTGCCAGCTCGCCCCGCTCGCGGCGGGAGCGTTTGAGCTCGTGCATGACCACGGAGCTGAAATAGCCGACGCCGATCATCACCGGGACCTGGACCATCCAGTGCCGGACAAAGTCGGGGTGGTAGTCGTAGATGATGGGCAGGCCGGTCAGCAGGGCCGTGAAGATTGACAGGAGCAGGGTCTCGCGCGGGGAATAGAAGGCCGCCCCGAGGACGAGGACCAGATAGACGAGGGAGATGAAGGTCCCGCGGTCACCGGCCACCAGGTACTGGCCCAGGGCGATGAGCCCCAGTCCGAGCACGGTCGACGGGATGAGGTAGACCGGCCTGAAGTGGACCCAGGGGTTGAAGACAATGGCCGCCCACAGGGCGATGGCCCCCAGCAGTACGCCCCACATACCGGCGAAGTTGATCCCTGCCTGCCGATCCGGCACGTAGGCGCTGAGCAGGCCGGCCGCCCCTGAGGCCGCCAGCATGACCGAAGCCAGGCGGACGATGCGTTTGATCAGTTCGCGGTCTTCGGAACTGAACACCGTCCCCTCACACCCCTTTGTCGTGCGCCGGCGGCCCGCGCGGCGGCCGCCGGTCCATTTCACACAGATTATCGGCCGGAGGGGTACTTTTCTTTAGCCTGAAGCCCCTCTTCAGCCGCGGTCTGGGATTGTTTCGGGCCGCTGTCCAAGCCAGCTTGTATGGGTCTCCCGTGGCACATTCTGGGCCTCCCCGGAAAGGGCCATCCCCCGGATGGCCAGCGTGTGGCTCCAGGTCAGGCGCCGGACGGCGCCGGCCTCGGACAGCCCGACGGCCCCGGAAATGAGCGTCAGCCCGGCGCCGATGGTGGCCGCCAGGCCGGCGTTCATCTTGTGTGGGCGGACGAGGACCAGGAACCTGGTCAGGGTGAA
>JAJZPE010000246.1 GCA_021811325.1 Bacillota bacterium | reverse complement strand
CCAGGTTGCCCATCCACCTCTGCTCCTTGTCCTTCATGCGCTTGATGGCGCGCAGAGCTTTTGCCCGCCCCATCCGGCGCCTCAGGATGGACATGCGGCGGCGCACATAGGCAGCCCTGCCGAGGTGGGATTGGATCCATTTTAGCACGAACAAGGGTTCGGGTCAAACGGGCAGGCGATTCATCCCACGACTAAAGCCATGGGCTTTCTCGCCGGATCTCTGTAATCGCCACCCGCACCGGCGGCCTCATCTGTCCTCGTTAGCCGAATGTCGGTCACGTACCTGTCCGCCGTGAGAGCTGCGGGTCGCTGACCCACTTCGTCGAGAGGATGTCCTCCGGAGTCATCCTGCGTGCCAAATCCCTGGCCCCCCTACACAACATGTCTAATCTTTCGAGAATAGAAGAGTCGGCCCCGCGTAGGCCTGTCCCTGCGCGCCGCCCGCGTTTGCCAGGGGCTGTCGACCAGGGTTACAATCAGGATATGAGTGCACAGCGTGCGGGCACCGACACTGCCCTCGAGCGGCGGACCTTCAGCCGCCCCCGCGGGCAGCCTCGTGGCCGTCACCGGCCCGGTCGGGTCGGGCAAGACCGAGCTGGCCCTGGCCCTCACCGGCCTCTACGATTACGAAGGCAGCCTGACCGTCGGCGGCCGCGAACTCCGCACCCTCACAAGCGAAGAGCGGTTGGCCACCATCAGCCTCCTCGACCAGGACAGCTTCCTGTTCTCAGCGACCATCGCCGAGAACGTCTCCTTCCAGTCCTTGGCCGTTGGGGCCGAGCCGCCGCCCGCGCTGGCCAGCGCCGTGCGCACGGCCGCCCTTGCCGACGACCTGCCGCTGTTCTCGGACGGCTACCGCACCCTCGTCGGCGAGCTGGGCGTGAGGGTCTCGGGCGGGCAGCGCCAGCGCATCGCCCTGGCCCGGTCGGTCTACCCGCGGACCCCGGTGATCATCCTCGACGATCCGTTCTCGGCCGTCGACGTGGCCACCGAGCGGCGCATGCTGAACCGCCTCCGCGAAGACCTGGCCGGCGCGACCGTCGTCCTCTTTTCGCACCGCCTTGGGGCCTTCCCCGAGGCTGATCTCATCCTTGTCCTCAGGGACGGGGCCGTGGCCGAAGCCGGTCGGCATGAGGAACTGATGGCCGCCGGAGGGGCCTACGCCCGCATCTTCCGCGCCCAGCAGTGGCTGGAAGACAACCAGAGGGAGGGCCGGCGATGAAGCCGCGCCGTTCGATGTGGACCGATGCCAAATCCGCTACAGCGAGCGCGAGGTTCGGCGCCAGGTGGGCTTCCTCAACACGCATCTTCAGGAGACCTATGCCGGCCTGCGCATCGTCAAGGCCTTTGGCCGTGAGGAGGCCTTCATCGAGCGTTTCAACACGGGCCTCCGCGACTTTGTCCGGGCGGCCAACCGTTCGGCCACCTTCAACTCGTTATTCCCGCCGGCCATGGACCTCCTCCGAGCCTCATCAATCGCTCTGCTGCTCTGGTTCGGGGCCAACCCGAAGACCTTCCTCCACCTCGGCGTGAGCGTCGGGACCCTGGTCGCCTTCGTCCAGCTGTTGCAGCGCCTCTTTAACCCGATCACCAACCTCAGCGACGAGTATCAGACCATCCAGCAGGCGATGGCCGGAGTCGAGCGGATAACCGAGGTCCTCAATGTCGCCCCGGAGGACCGCCCCGCACCCGCGCAGCTCGGGAACACCGGCTTGGCCCGCCCGGGCGGCTCGGCCGGCCCGTCCCGCGCCGGCAGGGTCACCGTCGGCGCCCTGACCTACGGCTACATCCCCGGCCGACCGGTCCTGAGCCACCTGGACCTGGACGTCAGACCCGGCGAGCGGTTGGTCATCGCCGGGCGCACCGGGGCGGGGAAGACGAGCCTCCTCCACCTGATGGCCGGCCTCTACGCGCCCTGGGACAAGAGCATCACCATCGACGGCGTGGACCCGCGGCGAATCCGGGCTGATCGCCGCCGCCGGCTCATCGGCGTCGTTCCTCAGGCGGTGCAGCTCTTCGAGGGGACCGTGGCCGAGAACGTCGCCCTCGGCGACCTCGAGGTGGCGCGGGAGCAGGTGCGGCGGGCCCTCGAGCTCGTGGGGGCCTGGGGCTTCGTCGCCGCGCTGCCTGAGGGCATGAGCACCTTCCTCGGGCCCGGCGGGAGCCACCTCTCGTTCGGCCAGACCCAGCTCATCGCCCTCGCCCGGGCCATCGTCTGCGACCCGCCGGTGCTCCTCCTCGACGAGCCGACTTCGGGCCTGGATTCCGATACCGAACGATTGATCTATGAGGCACTTAAGGCCAGTGGCCGGGAGCGCACGGTGATCACCGTGGCCCACCGCCTGTCGAGCGTCATCGAGGCCGGCCGGGTGGTCATCCTGGCCGGCGGCCGCATCGTCCAGTCCGGAACGCCCGAGGACCTCAGCCGCGACGTCGGCTGGTTCGGGGTCTATCGCGACCTGGAGAGCCTGGGCTGGTCGGTCGAGGGCGGCGGGCGAGGCGGGGCAGGCTAACCGGGCGGG
>JAJZPE010000058.1 GCA_021811325.1 Bacillota bacterium | reverse complement strand
CGCATGGTCACCGCGAACTTGGGGATTACCCCCAGAATGGAAACATCTGCTCCGTTGAAGGCTGTGCCCTCCACGTTACCGACCTTTTTCTCCAAAGCGTCGATGCGCGGGGGCAACTCGGCGGTCGCGCCGGGCGCGGCTTGGTTGCGGCAGGCGACCAGCGCCCCCAGGGTCATGGCGAGGGTGAGCGCCACGGCCAGCCCTTGGATGGTCCTCTTCATTGCGCGGACATACCTCCCTATTGATCGTCCTGGGTGGTAGTATTCAACGGGATAGGCATTGGGATACGGTTTGGGAGCGAGGGCGCCGCGTCAACGACAGGTGGAGGTGCTACAACGTGAAGCTCCTGGTGGTCGACGATCACGAGATCGTCCGGGTCGGTCTGCGCGCCATTCTTTCGAGGCAGCCGGGCTGGGAAGTGGTGGGAGAGGCGGCCAATAGCGATGAGGCCGTGCGCCTGGCCAGGGAGACCAGCCCCGATGTGGTTCTCATGGACGTCCGCCTCCCCGACCGCAGCGGCACCGAGGCCTGCCGAGAGATTCTTTCCGACAACCCGGAGATCAAGGTCCTCATGCTCACCTCCTACCCAGATGAGGAGGCGGTCTACGGTTCGGTGTTGGCCGGCGCTTCCGGCTATGTGCTGAAAGACATCGGCAGCGAGAACCTGTTGCAGGCCATCGTCCGGGTGCATCGAGGCGAATCCCTGCTTGACCCGGTCGTCACCCGGTCGGTGCTTGGGCAGCTCAGGACCTGGCTCGGGGAGGAGCATGGCCAGACCGGCCCGGCCGGGGCCGCGGAGGCCCTGACCGAGCGGGAGGACGGCATCCTTAGGCTCATCGGCGAGGGACTGACCAATCGACAGATCGCCGAGCGCTTGTACCTGAGCGAGAAGACCGTCCGGAACCACGTCAGTCACGTCCTGGCCAAGCTCGACCTCAGAAACCGTGTCCAGCTTGCGGTGTACTCCACCACCAAGCGGCCCGACGGCCGCCGGTGAGTTGGTCAGAGGCGAGGTGCTGATTGTGACCGGGCTGTTCACGGTCCACCGTCCGTTGCTCTTTTTTGGCTACGGGTTGTCTTTTTTCGTCATGGGTCTGGCGGTGGCCCTCCAGTGGCGCGGGGTCTCCCGTTTAAGGCTGGCCAAGAACCTTTGGCTACTGGCCGGCTTCGGACTCTTACACGGCCTGGCCGAGTGGGGGTACGTCTTCGTCCCGCTCCAGGTGGGCTATCTGGGCACAGGTCCTTTTTTCACCTTGAAGGTCATCCACGCCACTTTGACGGCCGTGTCCTTTGCCTTCTTGTTGGCCTTCGGCTTGCAGATGGTGTCCGCTTACCTGCCGCCGTCCCTCGCCCGTTGGCCGAAGCTGCCGGTGCTGGTGAGAGGCCTGCCGGTGGCAGCCATGCTTATCTGGAGCTTTTCCTTCTTCGCGGTTCGCTGGCTGGTCTTCCGGAACGACGTGGAAGCTTGGTTTGAGGCTGCCGACCTCTGGGCTCGCTACTTGATGGCCCTGCCGGGGGCGGTCCTGACGGCGGCGGGTTTTTTCTCCCAAGCCCGCGAGTTCCGGGACTTGGGCTATCGGCAGGTCTGGCGGGACTTCCGGGGGGCGGCGGCGGTCTTCGCCTTCTACGCGCTGGTGGCCGGAGTGATTGTGCCGAGGGCTCCTTTCTTCCCTGCCTCCGTCATCAACCAGGATGGCTTTTTCCGGTTGCTCGGAATTCCGGTGCAGGTCTTCCGGGCTGTCTGTGGCCTTCTCGTGGCCATCTCCGTCATCGGAGGGATGGAAGTCTTTGCCCTGGAGACCCGGCGCCGCTTGGAAGAAGCCGAAAAGAAGCAGGCCATCTTGATGGAAAGGATACAGATCGGTCGCGACCTGCACGATGGTTTGCTCCAGGACCTCTACGGCCTCTCCCTGCATCTCGAGCTGATTGGGCAAATGGTCGAGGGAGACGCCGCTAAGGCTAAGACAGAGCTGGCCGCCATCTTGTCGACCCTGGGTCGGATCACGAGGAGCGCTCGCGCCTATATCCTTGGATTGCCCCCGACCGGCCCGACCGACCCGACCGCTTTTAACCGCCGCTTGCACGAGCTGGCGTCGGAGCTGAGGCTGATGGGCATCGCGATAGAACTGTACCTGGACCCAGAGGTCCTGCGCGAGCTCCCACAGGAGGTGGCCTGCCAGCTTTTGCCGGTGGCTCAGGAAGCTTTGAGCAACGTGAAGCAACACGCCGGAGCGACCAGGGTGGAGGTGTGCCTGCGGCGTCAGGGGAAGGGCGTCCTCTTCGCCGTCCGCGATGACGGGCACGGCTTCTTGCTCGGCAAGGCGGACGAAGGATTTCATCGCGGGCTGGCCAACATGAGAGCCCGAGCCGGACAGGTCGGGGCGGAACTGGAGGTCCGGTCCGCGCCGGGGCACGGCACTGAGGTCAGGGTGGTCTTGGACCGGGACACATGACCCTGGCAAGAGAGGTCATGTGTCCCATTACTCTTGGGGACAGGTGTACCTTTGCGAAACATGGCACAAACCCCGATACTTTAAAGGGAGCCGGCATTCGGGAACCGAGTTGCCGAAAGGCCGGTTTCCGAACAATCGCTCCAAAAAAGGGGAGAGCCATGTGAAGAAGTATCGCTGGGTTGCCTTGTTGATCCCTGTCCTCGCCGTGGCGCTTCTGGCCGCCGGGTGCGGGACCAGCCAGAACCAGAATCAGGTGGCCGACCTGCAACAGCGGGTGGGCGCCATCGAGAACAAGGTCGGCAACGTCGAAGGCACGCCCTTCAACGGCAAGGACGTTTCCATTCTTGGGACCACCCCGAAGTTCGCCATCACCATGCGGGAGTACGGTGATCGTTTCAGCGACATGTACTATGCCGCCAAGGGTGGCAACTGGGCCTTGGCCGCCTATCTTGACCATTACCTCAGGGCTTCTCTGACCTGGACCAAAGTCACCAAACCCAAGGAACAGGACTCCATCAAGAGCTTCCACCAGAGCTATCTCGACCCGCTCCTGGTCACGGTGGCAAACAAGGACCTGCCCGCCTTCATGACCCAATACCAGAAGACCATTGAAGGTTGCAACGGCTGCCACAAGGCCATGGGCTACGGCTTCATCACGGTCGGTCTGCCGAAGGCTCCCGCCGACACCCACTTTGACTATAATCAGAAGACCACGGCCACCGACTTCAAGGAATTCGTGATGCCCGGCAAATAAGCCCCGGGCCGAGCCCCCGCCGACGGGCCCACCCGAGACACGGCACATTGGCCATCGCCGATGCGCTCGCGGGCATTCCGGAGGGAGAGCAGCGGGTCATTATCGCCACCCTCAGCGGGTCGACGTCGGCTGCCATGCCTGGCTGGCCGGGAGGGCCGGCGCCGACTGCCTGGCCAACCGCCGCCGGAGCTTCTCCGACTCGGCCAAGACGGCGGTCGGCAGGCAGTCGTCGAAGGTCCTCAGGAAGACCTCGACGGCCTCGGCTTCGTCGAGCCAGGCGGCTGGGTCTATTCCCAACAGTTCCTGCCGGGTCTCAGCGGGGATGTCCAGGGCGTCGAAATCGATCGACCCCTCGGCGGGGACGAATCCCACCGGCGTCTCAACGGCTTGGCCCTTGCCCCGGCAGCGCTCGGCGATCCACCGGAGGACCCTGATGTTCTCACCATAGCCCGGCCACATGTACTCGCCTTGGGCGTTGACGCGGAACCAGTTGACGTTGAAGATTCTCGGCTTGACCCGGATCCGCCGTCCCATCTCCAGCCAGTGGGCGAAGTAATCGCCCATGTTGTAGCCGCAGAAAGGCAGCATGGCCATGGGGTCCCGGCGGACCACGCCGACCTGCCCCGTGGCCGCGGCGGTGGTCTCCGAGGCCATCGCCGCCCCTATGTAGACACCGTGTGCCCAGCCGAAGGCCTCATATACAAGAGGGGCCAGCCGCGCCCGCCGGCCACCGAAGAGGATGGCCGAGATTGGGACGCCTCGGGGATTCTGCCACTCGGGCGAGATGGTCGGGCAGTTCCTGGTCGGCGCCGTGAAGCGCGAGTTGGGGTGGGCTCCCTTACTGCCGCTGCCTGGGTTCCATTCCTGGCTCCGCCAGTCGAGACCGCGCGAGGGCGGTTCGACGCCCATGCCTTCCCACCAGACGGTGTGCTCGGGTGTCTCGAGGACGTTGGTGAAGATGGTGTCCCGCCCGATCATCCGCATGGCGTTGGGGTTGGTCGCCTGGCTCGTGCCCGGGACGACGCCGAAGAAACCGGCCTCAGGGTTGAGCGCCCACAGCCGGCCGTCGTCGCCCACGTGCAGCCAGGCGATGTCGTCGCCGATGGTCCAGACCCTGAAACCCATCTGCGACATGGGCGGCTCGAGCATGGCCAGGTTGGTCTTGCCGCAGGCGCTGGGGAAGGCCGCGGCCATGTAGGTCACCCGGCCGTCCGGGTCCTCCAGGCCCATGATCAGCATGTGCTCGGCCATCCAGCCTTCGCGCCGCCCCACGGGCCCGGCGAGCCTGAGGGCGAAGCACTTCTTGCTGAGGAGGGCGTTCCCGCCGTAGCCGGAGCCGACGCTCCAGATGGTCTGCTCTTCCGGGAAGTGGCAGATGAACCGACGCGACGGATTCAGGTCGGCCTTGGAGTGGAGACCGCGGACGAAGTCGCCGGCGGCGTCGATCCGGTCCAGGGCCGGACGTCCGACGCGGGTCATGATGCCCATGCTGAGAGCCACATAGAGACTATCGGTGAGCTCGATGCCGGCCCGGCTGTGCGGCGAGTCCGCGGGACCCATCAGGTGGGGCACGACGTACATGGTCCGTCCACGCATCGAGCCGTCGAAGATGGCCCCGAGTCGGGCATAGGCATCCGCGGGAGCCATCCAGTTGTTGGTTGGTCCCGCGTCCTCCCGCTTGGGGGTGCAGATGAAGGTCAGGTCTTCGGTCCGGGCCACGTCGTTCAGGGCCGAGCGATGCAGATGGCACCCCGGTAGGACCCGTTGGTCGAGCTCGATCAGGTCCCCGGTCTTCAGCGCCTGCCGAGTCAATCGTTCGGTCTCCTCCCGGCCGCCTTCGATCAGTACGATGTTGTCGGGCTTGGTCAACCCGGCCGTCTTTTCGACCCATTCACGAGCCGCTCCATTCAGGCTGATCGTGACTCCCCCGGCCTTCTCTTGATGGTTTGACCTGACCTATTCGGCCAATATATAGAAAGTCCTTTTCATTCCGGAACAGGTGGTCGACTTCCTCCGGAATACGCAAGATCCCCCCAAGGCGCTACCGCCCCCAGCGACGTGTTACCAATCAGGCCGGTGATCCTCTCAGCGCTCTTGGGCAACGCTTGACCCGTGAGATTGCCCATCCTTGCTGGTTTTTTTTGTTTTCCCATCGAGGGGATGGCCCGCTCCACCGTCGACCAAACTGACCCTGAGGAAGACCTCCAGCCCTCGCTGGGCCGCGACCGGGTAAAGGGGTTCCAGCGTCTCCTGCAGGGGAGCGTCGCCTCGCCAGAACGGGAAGCCGCCCAGGCGCTTGAGCGTGGCCGCGGGCACCGGCGGCGTCCGGACTTCGCCGAAAAGACCGTCAGGCAGGTCACGGCCGTGCCAGAACGAGGCCGCATCAGTCGGCAAAGGCTCAGCGGGAGACGCCTCGCTGGTGGACCCCTCACGTGACCTCGGCCCAGCCCGCGACCTCCTTCCAGCCCTCGGCTTCGGCTCAGCCCGCGACTCGGGCTCGCCCTGGGTCCGTGCGGAACCCTGAGTGAGGAGCCCCACGAACTCCTCCCGCTTCATCCCGCGCAGCCTAATTAGCAGGAACGGGTCGCGGTCGAACTCCTCCCCCAGGAGGTAGTACACGGCCGCGATGTGCTTGCATGGGTTGGACCAGTCGGGGCAGGAACAGGAGGTCGTGAGGTCCGCATACTGCTCCGGAAACAGGGGCACCCCGCTCCGGAGAAAGACCGACTCGATATCCTCCGGCACCTCTCCGGCCAACAGTCCCGCCGCGAAAACGGGTTCGGCGGACAACCTTCGGGCGACCTTCCCCCACTGGGCGGCGGTCAGCGTCCTGACCCCGATCCGGACGCGGTAAGGTTTGGGCCGGGAGCCCTGAACCTCCGCGGTCACCTCGCCCTTCTCCACGTTGATTGACAGCACCTGGCCCTTCCGCGCATAGCTCTTGCCGCGGCCCAGCCGGGCGCCGATCTGGAACCCTTCCAGGACGGCTATCCAGCGCTTGGCCCACCAACTCTGGCCGAACGCGCCCCGCCCGGAGCGGGCCTTGATGCCGCCCTTGACCTTCTTGGGCACCGAGGGGGGGAAGTAGCGGTCGCGGAAGAAGAAGTCATCGTCGTCATTTCCGGCCATCTAGTCGCTCACCGCCTCCCGGCTCAAGGCGAGGAGCCCGCGGAGTTCTTTGGTGGAAAGCTCGGTCAGCCAACCCTCTCCGGCTCCCACCACCGACTCGGCGACCTCCTTCTTGGCCTCGATCATCTCGTCGATCCTCTCTTCCAGCGTTCCCTGGCAGACGAACTTATGGACCTGCACGGTGCGGGTCTGGCCGATGCGGAAGGCGCGGTCGGCGGCCTGGCTCTCGACGGCCGGGTTCCACCAGCGGTCGAACAGGAAGACGTGATTGGCCCGGGTCAGGTTCAACCCCGTGCCGCCCGCCTTCGTGGTGAGCACCAGGATGGGCGGGCCGTCATCGTCGCTCCTCTGAAAGCGGTCGATCATCCGGTCCCGCTGACCCTTGGGAACGCCTCCGTGAAGGAAGAGGACCTCGCGGCCGAAGGTGTCCTGCAAATGGCTCCGCAGTATCTCTCCCATCTCGGCGAACTGGGTGAAGATCAGCGCCCGATCGCCCACCGACCAGGCTTCCTCGAGCATCTCGGTCAGTCGCGTCAGCTTGCCGGACCGCCCCGGGATGGGCGAGTTGTCCCCCAGGAACTGGGCCGGGTGGTTGCAGACCTGTTTCAACTTGGAGAGCGTCGCCAGGACCAGGCCTTTCCGGCCGATGCCCTCGGCCTCCTCCAGCGCCTCGATGGCCTCTTTGACCACGGCTTCATAAAGCGAGGCCTGTTCCCGGGTGAGCGGGCAGAAGACCTTGGCTTCCAGCTTTTCGGGCAGGTCCGAGATGATCGACCGATCGGTCTTGAGCCGCCGGAGAATGAACGGACCCGTCAGGCGTTTCAGGCGGCCGGCCGCCTGCGGGTCGCGGTCGGCCTGGATGGGGATGAAGAAACGGCGCTTGAACTCGGCCTGCGTGCCGAGGAGACCGGGGTTGAGGAACTCCATGATCGACCACAGGTCACCGACGTTGTTCTCGACCGGGGTGCCGGTGAGGGCGATCCGGTAATCCGCCGACAGGGTCCTGGCGGCCCGGGCCTGCCCGGTCTCAGGGTTCTTGATGTTCTGCGCTTCGTCCAGGACGATGCCCGACCACGGCACTTCCCTGAGGGTGTCCAGGTCCCGGGCGAGCAGGGCATAGCTGGAGATGACGATGGCTTGGCGGGCGGCCGCTTCTCTGAAGGCCGCCCGGTCCTTCATCCGCGCCGACCCGTGATGGACCATCACCGGCAGGCGGGGCGTGAAGCGCGAGGCCTCCCTCTGCCAGTTGCCGATGACCGAGGTCGGGCAGACCAGGAGCACCGGGCGCCTGCCGTTCCCCTGTCGGTCGCGCTGGACCAGGGCCAGGGTCTGAACGGTCTTGCCGAGCCCCATGTCGTCGGCCAGACACGCTCCCAGCCCCCACCGGCGCAGGAAGGCCAGCCACGAGTAGCCGCGTAGCTGATACGGCCGAAGCGTCCCCCTGAACCCTCTGGGCTGGGTCAGTTCCTCGAAGGTGGCTTCACCTTCCAGCTGTTTCAGGAAATCGGCCACCCATCCGGTGGCCTCCAGTCCCTCAACCGGTACGCCGCCGGCCGTCCGTTCATCGCCAAGGGCCATCCGGACGACCTCGGACAAGGTGGCTGAGCCGGATCTCTTCTTCCATAGTTCAAGGGCCGCCCGGATCTCATCCGCGGAAAGCTGCACCCATTGCCCGCGCAGCTTGACCAGGGGGACCTTCAGTTCTGCCAGGGCCTTGAGCTCGGCCAGGGAGACGCGTTCTTCGCCGAGGGCCACTTCCCAGTCGAACTCGACGACCGACGCCAGGCCAAGCCGGCCCTCCGCCTGCAACTTCGGGCTCCGCACGTGCGCCCGGGCCGCCAGTCGCAGCTTCGTCGCTTTCCCGGTCCACCAGGCCGGCAGCATCACTCCGAAGCCGGCCAGTTCCATGGCCGGGGCCGTTTGACTCAGGAACTCATAGGCCCCAGCGGCATCCAGTTCGAAACCGCCGGGGGCGGACGACCTGAGGCTCTTCTCGACGTGTGGGCAGAGCCTGGCCGCCTGGCCCAGGGCCACCAGCAGATACTCGGCCGGGTTGAAACGGGCGCGACGGAACGCCCCCGCCCACGGGCCCGCGGGGTTCCAGGCCCGCTCGGCCGGCACCAGGAGGCTTGGGTCGCCCACCGCCTGCAGCAGATAGCGGACCGTCCATCCTCCCGCCGGGACCTGGCGCGAGCGCCCCCGCCTGCCCGCCTCTTCGCGGCCGTCCGGCGGCTCTTCCAGTCGGAACACCAGCCGGAAGGGGGAAGCCAGGGCGAGGGCCACGGGGCGGTGCCACTCGCGGACCTGGACGTGGAAGGCCTCCAGTTCCGCCGTTTCCCCCTCCATGGTTCCGTCCGGCGACCGCAAGGCCGCCGTCCACCGGTCATGGAGGCTGCCGGGTTCGTCCGCGCGGTGTCTTCTCTGTCGCCGGGCCGGGGCGGCTTCCTGGGGTGGCGCGGCGGCCGAGCGGACCAGATGGTCCACGACCTCTGCGGTGAAGTCGGAGAGCACCGTGGTGACGGCCTCGGCCGGTGGCGCGTTGTCGAGGTCCCCGATGGCCCGCGCTACTGCCGGCATGGCCGCGGCCAGGACGTGGAGCCTCTGCCGGTCCTGGCCGCCGATGACCGGTTCCCAGCGGGCCTGGTAGCCTCGCCTATCCGCCTTCCTCAAAGAGGGAAGAAAGAGTCCCCGGGCCACCAACCCCCCGGCGAAACGCATGGCGGCGACCCAGAAGCTCAGGTCTTGACCAACCACCAGTCCGGGCGCCAGGGTCTGCCGGTTGGCGCAGGCCGAGAGGAACTGCACTGATTCCGCCGCCGACAGCGGGACCGCGGTCACCACCCAGGGGGCCAGGGTCATTTCCGCCGGAGGCTCGGTCGCCGCGCCGCCGGAGATCATCGGGCTCGACGTCGCCGGGAGCCCGTCGGCCGTGGGCAGCCAGAGCACGGCCTTCCCGGCGTGCCCGTCGAAGGTCCGGCCCAGGCCGGCCGCTTCGAACGCCGAGCGAATGCCTTCGGGTCCAAGGTCATGCGGAAGAGGCGGAACATGGGGGGCCCTCCGCGTTCCAGCGTGACCACCGCGACCAGCGCGGCCACCCCGCGGCCGCCGACCGTCGCCCGGTTCGCTTGCCTCCCCCCAGACCAACAGCCTCCCGCGGAAGAACGCTCCATGCAGAATGACCATCAGGGACTATCTCTCCATTCACCCGCGCCCGGTGTCTGACGGGTCCCGGTCTTGACGTGCTGTATCGCGCCTACGGGGTGCGTAAGCGTATATTCGCCGTGCGAGTCGGCAGTCCTCCGGGCCAGGTCAGCCCACGGGGGACCCGTCCTGCAGGAGTTGGATCTCAGGTCCAAGGAGCCAACGTCCGGGAGGACGTCATTCCTTCCTTCCAGAGCAGACGTCAAGGCGACCAAAGCCCGGAGACGATGCGCGAATGAGGTCAGGATCACCTGCTCTTCGGTATAGCCTTGGTCGACCCGCCGCCCGCCGGCAACCTCCGGGCCAACTCCCTCAGGACGTCCTCCCTCGTCACGCCCACCTGTTCCATGACCACGGCCGCGTGGTAATACAGGTCGGCCAGTTCCCAGACGAGGTTGGCCCGGTCGCCGTTCTTGGCCGCCAGGACCACCTCGGTGGCCTCCTCGCCGAGCTTCTTGAGGATCTTGTCGAGCCCGGCGGCGAAGAGCCGGGCTGTGTAGGACTCCTCCGGGGAGGTCGCCGCGTGCCGCTGGGCGATGATTTCGGCCAGCCGGGTCGGGACTCGGTCCAGGTCCGGGCCCGGTTCGCGGGTCGGCTCCGGACCCGGGGCGGCGACTGGTTCCGGCCCGTCCGGCCCCATGACCCTGAAGAAGCAACTGCCTTCGCCGGTGTGGCAGGCCGGGCCGGCCGGCTCGACCAGGTACAGCAGGGCATCCCCGTCGCAGTCCAGGCGGGGCCGGGCTCTCATCCGGAGGTAGTGGCCTGACGTCGCCCCTTTGTGCCACAGCTCCCGGCGGCTGCGGCTGTAGAACCAGACGTCGCCCGAGGTCAGGCTGTTCTCGAAGGCTTGGCGGTCCTGGTATCCGAGCATCAACACCTGCCCGCTCCGGTGGTCTTGGATGATGGCCGGGACAAGCCCGCCGGGGCCGGGGGTCAGGTGCCGCCACAGGTCGCGCGCGTCCTCGTTTCCACCATTGAGGCCTTCCGTCGCCGGTCCCGTCAACCGCGGGACCGGCGGCCTTTTGGCGCTCTTCATCGCACGGGCACCCCTCTCTGTCGCAGGAAATCCTTGAGGTCGGCGATCCGCCACTTTCTGTAGTGAAAGACCGATGCCGCCAGGGCTGCGTCGGCCCGGCCTTCGGTCAGCGCAGCGGCGATGTGCTCAGGGCTCCCCGCGCCACCCGAGGCGATGACCGGGACGGTGACCGCCTCGGCCACGGCCGCCGTGGCCTGGAGGTCGTAGCCGCCGACCGTGCCATCCCGGTCCATGCTGGTGAGGAGGAGTTCGCCCGCGCCGAGTTCGACCGCCTGCCGGGCCCAGTCGACCAGCGAAAGCTCAGTCGGCACGGTGCCACCGTGGGTGTAGACCCGCCAGCGGCCTGACGCCCGCCGGTCCGACATCTGCCCGTGTGCGCATGGGCCATCGATGCCAGGTTCAGCCCGGAAGTCGATGGCCACGACGACGCACTGCGCCCCGAACTGCTCGGCCGTGGCCGCGATGAGCCCGGGGTTGAGGACGGCCTGCGTGTTGAGAGAGACCCGGTCGGCCCCGGCCAGGAGGGTCGCCCGGACGTCCTCGACGGTGGAAATGCCGCCCCCGGCCGTGAGCGGGATGAAGACGTTCTCGGCGATTCGCTCGATGGCCCGCAGGGTCGGCCCACGCCCCTCGCGGCTGGCCGCGATGTCCAGGCAGACCAGCTCGTCGGCCCCCTCGGCGCTGTAGAAGGCGGCCTGCTCGGCCGGGTCGCCGGCGTCGCGCAGGTCCTTGAACCGGGTCCCCTTGACGACGCGCCCGCCCTTCAGGTCGAGGCAGGGGATTATCCGCTTACACAACATCAACCACACCTCCCGCGGCGGCTCCCGAAGCGGCTCCCCTCACGGCGTCGACGGCCGCCCTCAGATCGACCCGCCCTTCGTAGATGGCCCGGCCGACGATCGCCGCCCGCGCTCCCGCCCCCGCCAGGCGCCGTAGGTCGGCCAGGCTCCCGACGCCCCCGGAGGCGATGACCGAGCACCCCAGGGCGGCCAGGGCCTCGACCCCGCGCAGGTCGGGGCCGTCCCCGGTACCGTCGCGGTCGATGTCGGTATAGATGAACCGGTGCAGGCCGCGGTCCATGAGGCTGCGGGCGACCTCCAGCGCATCGGCCTGAGTGCCCTCGCGCCAGCCGTTGACGGCCAACCTGCCGCCCCTGGCGTCGAGGCTGACCAGGACCGCGCCAGGGTGGCGGCGGGCCACGTCCTCGACCCATTCGGGGCGGGCGACGGCCGCGCTGCCCAGGACAACCCGGGCTGCCCCGGCCGCGAAGGCCGCGGCCACGGCGCCGTCATCGCGGAGGCCGCCGCCGAACTGGACGGCAGCTTGCTTGACAGCCGCAGCGATCCGCCCGAAGGCCGCCAAGTTAAGCGGCCGGCCGCTCCGCGCCCCGTCGAGGTCGACCACGTGGAGGACCTGCGCGCCCTGGTCGGTGAAGGCCACGGCCACGGCCGCCGGGTCGTCGGCGTAGACCGTCTCGGCGGCGTAGTCTCCGCGCAATAGGCGGACCGCCCGTCCGCCCCGCAGGTCGACGGCCGGGATCACGAGCATCGCCTAACCACCTCCAGGAACCGTTCGAACAGGACGAGGCCGGCGCCCCCGCTGCGCTCGGGGTGGAACTGGGTGCCCATGATGTTCCCATTCTCGACGACGGCGGGGATGGTCACGCCGTAATCGGTCGTCGCCGTCAAGTAGGCGTCGTCGACGCCACGGGCCGCATACGAGTGGACGAAGAAGAAGTGGCCGGCCTCCCCGTCGAGGAGGGCGCTCGGACGTCGCCGCTGGACCAGGTTCCAGCCGATGTGGGGAAGGCGGGGCGTCCCCTCGAGCCTGGCCACGTGGCCCCTGAAAAGCCCCAGGCCGCTGCACGACCCGCCCTCGTCGGCCGTCTCGAAGAGGAGCTGCATCCCAAGGCACAGGCCAAGGAGGGGTCGCCCGCCCGCGGCGTACGTCACCAGGGCGTCGACAAACCCTCGGCCGGCCAGGGAGGTGACGGCGTCGTGGAACGACCCGACGCCGGGCAGGATGACCCCGGCCGCGCCGGCTATGGCCGCCGGGTCGGCGGTCAGGAAGGGCCTTGCCCCGGCCCGCGAAAGGGCCGCCTGGACGCTGCGGAGGTTGCCGCGGCCGTAGTCGACGATGGCGATGTCGACCGGTTCCCGGCGCCTGGCGCCCATCTCACAGGACCCCCTTGGTCGACGGGACGCCGCGGGCCCTCCGGGCGCCTCCGCTTTCACTAGGTAAAGCAGCCGCCTGGCGAAGGGCCAGGGCCACGGCCTTATGACAGGCCTCGAGCTCGTGATGGGGGTTGCCGCCCCGCTTCAGGTCGAGGTGGAGGGTCAGGCGGGCGTTGACGGCCAGGGCCCGGAGGAACTCGGGGCCGTTGGCCGCCTCATAGCCGTCGGCCAGGGGACCGGCGAACGCCACCTCGCCGTAGAAACCGCCACGGCCCGACAGGTCCACGGCCGCCTCGGCCAGGGACTCGTCCATCGGGGCCAGGGCCCAGCCGAAGCGGTTGACCCCCACGCGCCCGCCGAGGGCGCGGTCGAAGGCCAGCCCCAGGGCGATGCCGACGTCCTCGGCCAGATGGTGGGCGAGGGGCTGGCCGGTGTAGGCGGCCGACACCTCCAGCCCCAGCCGACCGTGCCTGGCCACCTGGTCGAGCATGTGGGTGAGGAAGGGGATGGGGGTCTCGAGCCTGACGGCGTCGGGCCGGTCCAGGTCGACGGCCACTCGGACGGCGGTCTCACCGGTCACCCGTTCGCACTCCCCGCGTCGCGCGGCGCTCTTCGGCGCCCGTCTGGATCCACTCATCTCAGCACCTCCATGGTCTCGGCCAGGGCCCGTAGGCACCGGTCGATCTCGTCCGGCGCGCCGACGGCGACCCGGATGTGGTGGGACAGGTCCTTGCGCCTGGGGTAGTGACGGATGAGGACGCCCCGGGCTTTCATGGCCTCGAAGACCTCGTCGGCGGGTGGGTCCGTCCGGGCCAGGACGAAGTTGGTCAAGGACGGGTGGGGGGCCACTCCAGGAATGGCCGCGAGGCCCTCGGCCAGCCGCCGCCGGCCGGCGACGACCCTGGCCGTCACCTCCCGGACATGGACCGGGTCTCTCAGGACCTCCTCGGCGATGGCCGCGGTTAGGGAGTTGATATTGAAGGGCATCCGCGCGTCCTCCAGCCGCCGGGCCACATCCGGCGCGGCGATGGCGAAGCCGAGCCTGGCCCCGGCCAACGAAAAGGCCTTGGACATGGTCAGAT
>JAJZPE010000245.1 GCA_021811325.1 Bacillota bacterium | reverse complement strand
AGGTCAAGAAGCTTGTGCGCCACGCCGACGACCGCGGCTTCTTCGAGGAGGTCGTCCGCGACGACGAGCGGCTCCTCGAGCGGTTCGGGCAGGCGTCCATGGCCAAGACCTACCCCGGTGTCATTAAGGCCTTCCACTATCACGAGAAGCAGGACGACCTCTGGTTCTTTCCGGTCGGGAACGCCCAGGTGGTCCTGCACGACCTGCGCCGACAGTCGCCCACCAGGGGCCGGACCGAGGTCTTCTACATGGGCGAGGACAACCCCATCGTCCTCTTGATCCCCAAGGGCGTGGCCCACGGGTATCGCACTTTGGGTAAGAAGCCGGCCCTGATTGTCTACTTCACCACCGAGTCGTACAACCCGGCCGACCCGGACGAGAAGCGCATCCCCCATGACGACCCGGGCATCGGCTTTGACTGGTCGACCAAGATGCACTGACTCTGCCCTGGAGGTGGGCCCGTGAAAGGCGTGATTCTTGCCGGCGGTACCGGCTCCCGTCTGTTCCCGCTGACCAAAGTCACCAACAAGCACCTTCTCCCGGTCGGCCGCTACCCCATGATCTATCACCCCGTCTCCAAGCTCGCCGAAGCCGGAATCCGGGAGATGCTCGTCGTCACCGGCACCGAGCACATGGGCTCGGTTGTCGGGACCCTTGGCAGCGGGCACCAGTTGGGACTGGAGTTCACGTTCCGGGTCCAGGACGAGGCCGGCGGCATTGCTCAGGCCCTCTCCCTGGCCGAGGGGTTCGTGGGCAATGACCTCTGCATGGTCATCTTGGGGGACAACATCTTCGAAGACTCCGTTGCCCCTTATGTCGAGCGGTTCGCGCGGCAGGGGCGAGGGGCCCGGGTGTTGCTGAAAGAGGTCCCGGACCCCGAGCGCTTCGGCGTCGCCGAGGTGGTCGGGGACCGCATCTTCAGCATCGAGGAGAAGCCGAAGCAGCCGCGGTCGAGGTTCGCCGTGACCGGTATCTACATGTACGACCCGAAGGTCTTCTCAATCATCAGGACGCTGGAACCGTCGGCCCGCGGGGAGCTGGAAATCACCGATGTCAACAACGCCTATCTCGCCAAAGGGGCCCTCTATTACGACGTCCTCAAGGGATGGTGGACGGACGCCGGTACTCCTCGGTCGCTGGCCCTCGCCAACAAGCTCGCGGAGGAATTGACCCTGCCGGCCATCGAGGTCAGCGCCGGGCATCGGGGCGGCAAGGACTGACGCCCGCGCCGCGGTGAATCCTGGTGGCTCCACGTCGCTACGAAGGCATCTAAGTGCGAGGTGCATCCCCCATGAAAGTCCGCAAAGCCGTCATCCCCGCCGCCGGTCTGGGCACGCGCTTCCTCCCGGCCACGAAAGCCATGGCCAAGGAGATGCTGCCGCTCATCGACGTCCCGGTGATCCAGCTGGTCGTCGAGGAGGCCGTCAAGGCCGGCATCGAGGACATCCTCATCATCACCGGCCGCGGCAAGCGGCCCATCGAGGACCACTTCGACAAGTCCTACGAGCTGGAGGACGTCCTCCGGCGCAAGGGCCACCGCAAGCTGGCCGAGCAGGTCGAGTCCATCGCCGCCATGGCCGACATCCACTTCATCCGCCAGAAGGAGCCGCTTGGGCTGGGGCACGCCGTCCTGAGGGCCCGCCAGCACGTCGGCGACGAGCCCTTCGCCCTCCTCCTCGGCGACGAGGTCTTCGAGGGCCACGCGGGCGAACCCCAGTGCCTGGGCGAGCTGGTCCGGCGCTTCGAGGCCATCGGCCACTCCATCCTCGGCATCCAGGAGGTGGCCGAGGCCGAGGTCGGCCGCTACGGCATCGTCGACGTCGAGCGGGCGCCGGCCCTGCAGGAAGGAGCCCTCAGGGAGGTCGCCGCATCCGGAGCGCCTCAGGGGAGTGCCGCCGCCTCGGCCGGGCGCGGGTTGTTCCCCGGCGAGCCGGCCGTCTTCCGGGTCCGCGATCTCGTCGAGAAACCCGACCGGGCCAAGGCCCCGTCGCGGATGGCCATCGTCGGGCGCTACGTCCTCGAGCCGGCCATCTTCGACTATCTCGAGCGGACCAAGCCCGGGGCCGGCGGCGAGATCCAGCTCACCGACGCCCTCAAGGCGATGAAGGGCGACCGTCCCATCTACGCCTCGCGCTTCTCCAGCCGCCGCTTCGATGTCGGCGACAAGTCGGGTTACGTGGCCACCCTGGTCCACTTCGCGCTGGCCCGTCCGGAGCTGGCCGGGGCCCTGGTCGGCGGGCTCTTGAGCGAACTTGACAAGCTGCCGGCCGCGGACCGCGAGCGGCTCCGCCGGGCGCTGAACTAGGGCAGAGGGCACGAAAACAAGCGGGGCCCCTCACGGAGGCCCCGCTTTCTGTATGCCAATTCGGTTCGCGGCATCTCCGGAGCGCTCCACCGCCCCCATCCCTAGCTCTTGACCCTGAACACCCCCCGCACCATCCCCATCCAGCAGGTGAAGACCAGGTCCCCCTGGCGCGTGGGGGTGAAGGTGATGACGTTGTCCCCCAGGGTCAGGTCGCGCCGCAGGCCGAGGCTCGGGACGGTGAGGGGCG
>JAJZPE010000244.1 GCA_021811325.1 Bacillota bacterium | reverse complement strand
GACTCGCTATTACGAGCCGCTCAAGGTCGAGGCCATGGCCCGGCTGGCCCGGCTGAGCCCCCGCCAGCTCGGCGAGCGTTTCAAGCGGCTGACCGGGCGGACCATCATCCAGTACCTGACGGAGGTGCGGGTCGCCCAGGCCAAGCACCTCCTGGAGACGACCGACAAGGAGATCATCGCCGTTTGCTTCGAAGTCGGGTACGACAACCTGTCGCACTTCTACCGCGTCTTCAAGAAGAGCACCGGGACGACCCCACGGGGCTTCCGGCGCGAGGCGACGCTCGGGCCGACGAATGGACGGACCTTGGCGGGTCCCGGCTGAGACTTCATGGAACGGCCCGAATCGTCCGCACCAGGGCCGCCGCGGCTTCGGCCCGAGTCACCGGCTGATTCCCGGCGAAGGTCCGGCCGTCGCCGGTGACCACCCCGAGACCCCAGGCGATGGCCACGTAACCGAAGGATGTGGGGGCGATGCTCGAGGCGTCACTGTAGGGCACGCGGTAGATCCCCTCGACCCGTGCGGCCTGGTCGAGGCCGAGGAGGCGGACCATCAGCTTGGCCAGCATCTCGCGGGTGACCAGGGCCGTGGGAGCCAGGTCGCCGGTGACCCAGCCGCGCTGCTTAGCCTGGGCCAGGACCTCGTCGTCACTAAGTTCCGACTGCTGCAGTCCGTCCTTGGCCATGAGCATGGCCCGGAGGAGCGAGACCGCGCTTATCTTCTCGGCCGGCCGGAACGACTGGCCGTATTCGCCGAACAGGCCGGCCCGGCCGAGCAGGCCGATCTCGTACTCGGCGAAGTTACCGGCGATGTCGGTGAACCTGCGGGCCCGGGGCTGCCCGGCGAGCGGGCGCCCGCGGCCGTCGAGGGGTTCTCCCGTCCTGGCGTCCAGCATCGTCGAAGACGGCGTGGCCGGGGTGGCGATGGGCTCGTAGACCAGGCGCCCCTCGCCCTCGCCGTTGCGCTGTATGACCCGAAGGTAGGTGAGGGTCAGGGGACGGGCGGCCAGGAAAGCCTCAACCGCCTGGGCCGGGGTCAAAACGCCGGCCGCTTTCGGGAATTCATAGTCGGCCCAGTTCAGCCCGAAGTGGGTGATCTGCTTCGTCACCGTGTCGACGTTGACCGTCAGGCTATTGGCGGGGAAAGGGATGCCGTCGACCAGCCGCCGATAGGTGAAGTACTGGGCGCGCGGTTTGGCCTCCTGCTTCGTGGGCGTCAGCGGCTGGGGCCGGTCGGCGACCAACCGGGTCTGCTTCATCTTGTCCGGCTGGATTCGGTCCAGGAAGTCCTCGGCCAGCTTTCGGGCCTCTTCCCGGTCGAGGACGGCCGCCGCGCCGGGATCGGTCGGGGCCCCAAGATCGAAGCCCATCAGCTCGCCGGTGACCGCGTCGATCTGCGCGCTCAGGTAATTCACCTGGCCGGGCTCGTATGTATCGCTGTTCCAGTTGAGGTTCCACATCCGGATGTTTGGATAAAGCCAGTGGGCGGATAGGCTGTAGCCGCGGAGGGTCAGGCTGGCCGGGATATCGACCCATTTCCGGACGACGGCGATGGCCTCGTCACGGCTGATGAGCTTGGCCGTCTTCTCGATCTCGGCCAGCTCCTCGGGGGTCAGGGGGGTGGGCTCAGCGGCGACCAGGTTGGCGGTTCTCGACGCCATCCCCCCGCCCATGCCGTCGGCCCCGCCGCTTCCGTACCACATGTCGCTCTGAAGGACCGCCGGCTCACCGGTGAAGGCATCGATGACCCCGCCGGACGGGTGGGCCAGGTTGTAGACCAGGAGGACCTCGGGCTTCTTCCCGGCCGCCATCGGGAAGAACGGCCCGGGCATGAAGTACTGCAGTTCGAACATGCCGGTTTGGTCGAAGGCTTCGCGGGCTTTGCTCGGGCCGACGGCCCCGGTGGCCGCGGGGTAGGCCGCCCGGCTCCACTGGAGCCGGTAGCTCAGGATGTTGCCGTCGTCGGCGCTGACGCCCACGGTCACGCCGTCGCCGCCGACCGGTGTCCCGTTGAGGTACCGCTGCCAGCGGACGTTGTAGACCACGGGGCCGTAGGAGTTGAGCGGGACCAGCTGATCGTCGCCCGGGACCAACCGAAGGTCCTTGACCCGATCGGCGAGGAGCTTGTCGACCAGGGCGCCGGCGGCCTGCTCAGCCACGGCCAGCGAGATGCTCGGGAGCCTCGGGCCGGGCTTGGGCTGGGAGGGCCACACATTGAAGCTGAGAATGTCTTCCGTGGTGGCGTCGACCTCGGCGTAGATCCGGCCGCTCGACGCGCCGGTGCCTTCCCAGGTCAGGGCCCAGGCCGGCCGGTTGCCCCAGGAGTTGTAGCTTGATGTGAACCGGCTGAGCTCCGGGGGGATGTTGAAGCCGGCCTTGACCGCGCGGACCGCCTCTTCGAGGGGCTTCTCACCGGAAGCAGCCGCCTGCGGAACCACCGCGCCCGCGGGCAGGGCGCCGGTCGTCGCGGTCGAGGGGATCAGGGTCAGGAGCAGCAGGGCCGGGAGGAGGCGGGGCACGACGGCCTTCTTCAGCGAACGCTGCCATGTTGCGGACATTGAAGCACCATCCTTTCCGACTTCAACCAT
>JAJZPE010000243.1 GCA_021811325.1 Bacillota bacterium | reverse complement strand
GCTGGGCGCCTGGGTCTTCGGTCAGGGCGGGGAGACCCTGGGGAGGGCCCTGGAGGCCTCCGGAGGCGCGGCCCCCGACCGCGTCTACCACTGCCCGTTGAATGGGGAAGCCGGCCAGGGTGGGCCGCTGGGCAACGCTCTTCTCGGGCGTCGGGCGGCCGCCGCCATGCTTTCGCGGCCTGAAGCGAGGGAGGAGGTCGAAGCCGTCCTTTTCCCGGACGGCCAAATGGCGCTGGACACGGCTGCCGGCTTGGCCGCCGTTCTGGGTGGGGGCGTCGTGTCCCACTGCCGGGCGGTGGAGTGGTCCGGCGGAGAATGGCTCTATTTGGTGCCGGCCTTCGGTGGCCTGGCGGCCATCGCTTGCCCGGGCCGCCGGCCACAGCTCATCTTGCTGGCGCCGGGAGCGGGAGTGGCCGGGGCGACCGCCCCGGCTCGGGCCGCCGGCCACCCGGAGGTCATCCGGGTCGAGCCCCCGGCGGCGAGGAGCGACGAGCCGTTGGCTGTCGCCGGGTCGGAAGGAGTGGGCGAGCCAAGTGGCCTGGAGGTAGCCCGACTGGTGGTGGCCGGCGGCATGGGGGCCGGTGACGCCGAGGGCTGGCAACTCATCGCCGGCTTCGCCGCGTCCGTGGGGGCGGCCCTTGGGGCCACCCGGCCGGCGGTCGACGAGGGTTGGGCCCCGGCCGAGGCTATGATCGGCCAGAGCGGCAAGCGGATCGACTCGGTCGCCCTCGTTTCCATCGGCATCTCGGGTGACCTGCAGCATCTGGTCGGGGTGGGTGAGGCGACGACGGTCATCGCCATCAACAGCGACCCAGACGCTCCCATCTTCGGCCGGGCCGACTACGGTATCGTCGGCGACCTCAGACAACTGGTGCCCGCGCTGACCCGCCGGGCGAGGGAAGGCCGTCCGGGCGGCTGAGCGCCCGCTTGTGGACGGATGGACGTGCGAATCCGCAGGTCTTGAATCGCCTGAAGTCCAACAACGGCCCCTGGTCGAGGGACGGCCCCGACTGGGGCCGTTTTTCCTCATTCATGTGGGTTTCCCACGGACCGCACGGCCTGGTCAGAAAATGGAGGCGGTTCTCCCGACAATAGTCTGCCGGCAAGGAGGAAAATCCAAAAGAGCGGCGAATACGAACGCATAACTTGCCAAAGGGTGCAGATGCAGCAAGTAAACTTGCTGCGCACCCTCAGGTGATATACTTTCCGCCGGCGACCAACCGTGGTTGACGGCGAGGGGGATGAGAGATGGCCGAACGGAAAAAGGGCCGAACGGGAGCGGACGTCTCACTGGATTATGAGGTGTTGTCCCGGATCCGTTCGGCGATGCCAGACCTCAGCCCGGCCAAGCAGAGTCTGGCCCGGTATGTCATGGAGCATGTCGAGGAAGCCGCTTTCATCTCCGCCCGCGAACTGGGCCGGCGAGCCGGTTACAGCGAACCGGTGGCCGTACGCCTGGCCACCAACCTCAACTTCCACGGATACGGCGAGTTCCAAAAGGCCCTTCAAGACGTCCTCCGCCAGCGGCTGTGGCGTTCGATGCAGGTCAACGTGGAACGAAACCGCGGGGCCGACCCGGGGAGCCTTCTGGCCGAGGTTTATCGGAACGAACTGGAGAACCTGGCCCGGACCTTCCGATTCAACGACCTGAGTTCCTACCAGCGGGCGGCCGGCCTGGTAATGGAGGCCGACTGGGTGGCGGTGATGGGATCCCGCGCCTCTCAGCCCACGGCGAGCCTTCTCCACTATTACCTGACCCAGATCCGGAAGGCCCCGGTCATGCTTTGGCAGGCGCCGGACATCCCCCAGGCCCTGTACGGCCTTGGTCCCAACGGGCTGGCCATCGTGGTCAGCCAGGCGAACTACGACAGGATAGTGTCATTCGTCGCCGAGGACGTACGGCGGGTCGGGGGCAAGGTCATCGGCCTCGTCGACAGCTGGTCCGCCCCGATCGTCGCCCTCTCCGACCTGGTGCTGGTGGCTTCGACCACAGGGACGGCCCTTGAGCTATCGCCCATCGGCTTTTCGTTCATCGTCAGCGCCCTCTTGAGGGCGATCAACCAAAAGTATCCGGATGAGGTCGAGGAGACGGTGGCCGGGGTCATCGCCACCAGCCGCCGCTACCTCGATTTCGAAAAGCTGCACGCCCTGGATGTACGCGGGACGCGAAGAGGAGGGAGGCGGGTGGCCGCGGCCGAGTGTGGGCGCGGCGGGGGGAGAGGTACACAGGAGTAAACGCAGTTGGGGGGCTTAGGTCCAAGCTCGATCAGGGCGGCTCAAACACAAGGGGTCCATCGCCAACATGAGGGAAGCGGACCCAAAGAAGGAGGAGGCACTTTTATGGCTGGTCTGCGAAAGCAGCGGTTATTTGCACTGGGCCTTGTCGTCGTCATGCTCCTCGGCCTGAGCGTGACCGTCGCGGGCTGTGGCAAGAAAAAGAATGCGAACACTCTGGTCTTCGGGTCCCCATACGGCCCCAAGACCTTTGACCCGGCCTTCGTCACCGAGCAGGGCGGGGCCGACGTGAACGGCATGGTGTTTGACTCGTTGATGACCCAGACGCCGGACAACCAGATGATCCCGCGC
>JAJZPE010000057.1 GCA_021811325.1 Bacillota bacterium | reverse complement strand
GCGGGTTCGCGGCGCCCCGACCGGGGCGGACACCGCCAACCTGAGGATAAGCCCGTCGAGCCGCCCCCGTCTTGACCGGAAGCGAGGTTCGATTTGCGTTTTCGGAGGGTGCGCGTCGCGCCCCACAGCGGGCGACCGAGCCGTGCGCCGGGCCACATGTCGGGTGACCGCCCGACCCGGGCGGCTCCATCAGCATTGCCACATTTTGACCGCGATTCCACGACCTCTCGGCTTGACAAGCATAACCGGCGGGATTATGTTGTAGTTGTCCACATCCCGCACATAATGCCTCATCCTGTGAATAAGCGGTGCGGATTCGTTTCATCGGAGGCCGCCCTTCGCATGGCCCTTCGTAAGAGGAGGAACTCGGCATGGTCAGACCGGCCGGACAAGCTGAACCCCCGAATCCTCGTGGCCGCGCTCGCGGCCGCGCCAGGACGGAGCTCGAAGCCAAGGGGCCCAGCACCATCAAGAGCTCGGTGGCCTCGGTGGCCAAGGCCTTGCGAATCGTCGAGATGCTGGCCGAGGCCAGGGACGACCTGTCGGTCACCGAACTGGCCGAAGCCCTCCGCTGGCACCGCAGCACGGCCTACCGGTTCCTGCAGAGCCTGGTCCAGTCCGGGTGGGTCAGCCGTAACCCGGCCAACGACCACTACCGTCTGACCTTCCGCATCGTCAACCTGGCCAACAGCGTGGTCAACCGGATTGACATCCGGCAGGTGGCCCGCCCGCACCTCCTCGACCTGGTCGAGGCGACGGGCTTTGACGCCCACCTGGCGGTGATGGGCGAGGGCGAGGTGGTCTTCCTCGACCGCGTCGACTGCGGGCAGCCGGCCGGCAGCCAGTTCCACATCGGCCGCCGGGCCCCGGCCTATGCTACCGCCGTCGGCAAGGCCATGCTCACCGGCCTCGACGGGGGGCAGGTCATCCGCCTCTATGGCTCAGGTGAGTTGAGGCGGTATACCCCGGCGACCATCGACTCGGTGGACAAGCTCGTCCGCGAGCTGTCAACGGTCCGCGCGCAAGGCTACGCCGTCGACAGGGGCGAGCACAACGAGGGCGTGTACTGCGTGGGCGCGCCCATCCGCGATCACAGCGGGCACATCGTCGCTGCCCTCAGCGCCTCCGGGGGCGCTCAGAGGTTCCGCAAGGTCGACGTCCCGGCCCTCGGGGCCAAGGTCATCGCCACGGCCCGCCAGATCTCCCGGGCCCTCGGTTACCACGGGACCCTGTAAGCCCGAAGAGCAAGCCCGCCGCCCCGCAAGTCCGAAGAGCAAGCTCAAAGACGGAGGACTCCCCAGGACCGCCGAGATCCTGTTCCCGGCCCTGTCAGAGCCCTGGTAGGCAAGCCAGGTAATTTTTTTTGCGCCTCGACAGGAGCCGCAACAAGCGCATCGAATTGTAGATTATAGTGTGCATAATGCGCACAAAGCGTGCGGATACCGCACCTCACCCCGACCGACGACCCCCCCGGCCGCAAGACCCACCAAGTCAGGAGGTGACACCATGAACGGTAACGGGTGGTACGACCGCGTCGCGAAGAAGCACGGCACCTGGTTCGCCGTGCTTATCGGCGTTCTTGTCTGGCTCCTGCCCCTGGGTGACGGGATAACCGTGGCCCAGCACAAGATGCTGGCCATCACCGCCGGCATGGTCGTCGCCTGGATCACCACCTCGATCAACTTCGCGGTCAGCGCCATCGCCCTCAGTGCGCTCCTCTACTTCGTGGTCGGCAACCCGACCGGAGCGACCAAGGCCGGCGCCCTCATCCGCACGCCGTCCTTCGCCGTCAGCGGCTTCTCTAACGTCGGGCTGTGGTTCATGGCCACGAGCTTCGTCATCTCCATCAGCGTGATGAAGACCGGGCTGGCCCGCCGTATCGCCCTCTGGCTCCTCAGCAAGCTCGGCGGCAAGCCGGGCGGGACGGTGCTGGCGACGATGGCCGCCAACCTGGCCCTGGCCCCGCTGACCCCGGCCAACACGGCCCGCGCCGCGGCCATGCTGCCCATCGTCGAGGGCATCAACGAGGCCTATGGGGTCAAGCCCGGCAAGAGCAACTTCGGCAAGGTCATCACCCTTGCCACCACCTTCGCCTCGAACATCACCGCCTCGGCCTTCCTGACCGGCGCTGCGCCGGGTCCCATCTCCATCGCCATCATCGCCGCGGCCGCCGGCATGTCGGCCAAGCTGTCCTGGGGTTACTGGGCGGCCCTGGCCCTCCCGGTCAACGTCATCATCCTCCTGCTGACCTACGTCTACCTTGTCCGGGCCTTCCCGTTCGAGAAGGACCTCCGGGTCGACCCCGGCTACCCCCGCGCCGAACTGGCCAAGATGGGGCCGCTGTCGGCGGCCGAGAAGAAGGCCCTTCTGTACTTCGGCCTGACCGTGGCCCTGTGGGCGACCGACTTCCTGCACCACTTCAACGCCAGCATGATCGGGTTCGTCGCGGCCTTCGTGGCCATGGCCCCCGGCATCGGGGTCCTCGACTGGCGCGACTTCCAGGAGAAGATGCCCTGGGACTTGTTCGTCTACTTCGGCGGGGCGCTGACCCTGGCCGACGCCCTCAATTCCTCGAAGGCTGTGGACTGGCTGATGCAGCGGCTCCTGACCAATCTGCACCTGGCCTCGTTAGGCTTCGTCGGGGCCGTCGTGCTGACCATGGGCTTCGCCATCTTTGCCCACGTCATCTTCTCGACCAGCACGGCCACGGCGGCGGTGCTCATGCCGGTGGTCGTCAGCTTTGCCCGCACGCAGGGTTGGGACATCACCAGCTTCGCCCTGCCGATGGCCTTTCTGATGCCTTACGCGCTGTTCTTCCCGTTCAACACGATGCCGAACATCATCATCTATGGCGCCGGTCACTACACCGTGGCCGAACAGGCCAAGACGGCCTTCCCGATCGGTCTGATGGCCTGGGCCGTGTTCATCGTCGCCGCCCTCACTTGGTGGCGGTGGCTCGGTTTGTTCTGAGATCCGCAGTTCCGTTCCATCCAAGATAGCTGATTCCATCCGCAAGGGAGGAAGAGACATGAGCGAAGACGGACGCAAGGTCCGCATCATCCAGGGGAACGAAGCCAGCGTCGAGGGAGCCATCGCCGCGGGTTGCCGCTTCTTCGCCGGCTACCCAATCACCCCGGCTTCCGAGATCGCCGAGCTGATGTCCAGGCGCCTGCCGCCGGTGGGCGGGACGTTCCTCCAGATGGAGGACGAGATCGCCAGCATCAACGCGGTCATCGGGGCCTCCTGGGGCGGCGCCAAGGCCTGCACCGCCTCGTCCGGCCCGGGCATCAGCCTGATGCAGGAAGGCGTGGGTTACGCCGCCGAGACCGAGACTCCGTGCGTGGTCATCAACGTCATGCGCGGCGGCCCGGCCACCGGCCAGCCGACCATCTCCTCGCAGCAGGACATCTACCAGGCCCGGTACGGCGGGCACGGTGACTACGAGATCATCGCCCTCGTCCCGTCGTCGGCCCAGGAAGCCTACGACCTGACGATCAAGGCCTTCAACCTGGCCGAGGAGTTCCGGGTGCCGGTCTACCTCCTGTCCGACGAGATTGTCGGGCACACCCGCGAGCGCGTCGTCATGGGCGGACCGATCGAGGTCCGGGAACGCGTGGCCCCGCCCAAGGAAGGCTACCGGCCATACGCCGCCGGTCCCGACGGGCTTCTCCCCGGCATGCCGGCCTTCAACGACGGCTACCGCCTGCTGGTTGAAGGTCAGCACCACGACGAGCGCGGGATCCGCGCCGGCGACGACGTCAACAAGAGCGCGGCGCTCGTCCAGCGGCTCAACGACAAGGTCCGTAAGAACATCGACCGGATCACCGACGTCGAACGGGTCGACCTCGACGACGCCGAGGTCGCCGTGGTCTGTTTCGGCAGCACGGCCCGTCCGGCGCTGGAGGCCGTCCAGAGCGCGCGAGAGAAGGGCGTCAAGGCTGGCGCCCTACGCCTCCGGGTCATCTGGCCGTTCCCCGAGAAGGTCGTGGCCGAGCTGGCCGGGCGCGCCCGGACGCTGATCGTCCCGGAGATGAACATCGGTAAGCTCGTCCTCGAGGTCCGGCGGTCGGCCGGCGGCCGCGCGGAAGTCATCAGCCTGCCGCGGCTCGGTGGTGCCCTCCACACCCCGGAGGAGGTCGAGGGCGCCATCATGGACGCCGTCAAGGGGGGTAACGCACGGTGAACGAAATCGCTGAAAAGTACCTCCGGCAGGAAGCCCTGCCGATGATCTTCTGCCCCGGTTGCGGCGACGGCACGGTCCTCGGGGCCTTCCTGCGGGCCGTCGACGAACTCAAGATCGGCGATCAGCTCGCCCTGGTCGGCGGCATCGGCTGCTCCGGGTGGATGCCCGTCTACGTCAACGTCGATACCATCCACACCCTGCACGGCCGGGCCATCCCCGTGGCCGTCGGCCTCAAGGCCACCCGGCCCGACCGCAAGGTCGTCGTCTTCACCGGCGACGGCGACGCCATCGGCATCGGCGGCAACCATTTCATCCACGCCGCCCGGCGCAACGTCGACCTCACCGTGATCATGATCAACAACGCCATCTACGGCATGACCGGCGGCCAGGCGGCCCCGACCACGCCGTCCGGCGCGACCACCCAGACCACGCCCTACGGCAACCCAGAGGACCCCTTTGACGCCTGCAAGCTGGCCGAGGCGGCCGGGGCGACCTACGTCGCCCGTTGGACCGCCGGTCACCCGCGGCAGCTCATCAAGGCCTTCAAGGAAGCCATCCAGCACCCCGGGTTCGCCTTCATTGAGGTCATGACCCAGTGCCCGGTCCAGGCCGGGCGGTACATCAAGGGGGGCCTGGACGCCCCGGAGTTCCTCGCCGACATCAGGAAGAGCGTCGTCACCGAGGCCCAGGCGGCCACCATGCCCCCGGAGGAACTGGCCGGCAGGACGCGGATCGGCCTACTTCACCGGTCTGAGCGGCCGGAGCTGACCCAGCGGCTCGCGGCCCTGAACAGGGGTGAGAAGCGATGAGGGGCACGTTCAAGATCGTCATCGATGCCAAGTGGTGCAAGGGTTGCGGCCTCTGCCTGGCCGAATGCCCGAAGGACGTCCTGCAGTGGTCGGGCGCGCGCAGCGCCAAGGGTTACAACGTGCCCGTCCAGGACGAGACCAAGGTCTGCACCGGGTGCCGGCTCTGCGAGCTGATTTGCCCGGACCAGGCGATCAGGGTGGAGGGTGAGCGGCAATGAGGAAAGAGGTCAGAGTGGCAGGCTTCGGCGGCCAGGGCGTCATCCTGGCCGGGGTCATCCTGGCCCAGGCGTCCGGCGCCATCGAGGGCCGCGAGGTGGCCCAGACCCAGTCCTACGGACCGGAGGCCCGCGGGGGCGCGGCCCGCTGCGACGTGGTCATCTCCGACAAGCGCATCCTTTACCCGAAGGTCCGTCAGGCCGACCTGCTCCTGGCGATGTCCCAGCCGGCCCTGGCCAAGTACGCCGTGGACCTGGATGCGGCCAAGGGCAAGGTGGTCATCGACAGCACCCTCGTCAACGAGCTTCCCGATGGGCTTCCGCCGGTCTATCGCGTGCCGGCGACGAAGATCGCCGAGGAAGAGTTCAAGAACCGCATCGTCGCCAACATGGTCATGCTCGGCGCCCTGGCCCGGGTGGACGACGTCGTCGCCTACGACTCGCTGAAGCGGGCGGTGGCCGAGAACGTGGCCCCCAAGTTCCGCGACCTCAACCTGGCCGCCTTGGACCGCGGCTACCAGGCCGTGGAGGGCCCGGGGCTCAGGCCCGCGGCCGGCGCCAATGACGCGCCCGGCGCGCCGGCGTCCGGCGGCCGCTGAAAGGGGCGGGTGGGTTGAAACTCATCGAGAAAGACGGCAAGGACATCTTCAAGCGTTTCGGCATCCCGGTGCCCCAGGGGCGGCTGGCCCATGATCCCGATCAAGCCGCAGCCGCGGCCGCCGAGCTCGGCGGTCGGGCCGTGGTCAAGGCCCAGGTCCTGCGGGGCAAGCGCGGCAAGGCCGGGGCGGTCCGCCTGGTCGGCAGCCCCGAAGAGGCCCGCCAGGCCGCCGCGGCCATCCTCGGGATGGACCTCGGCGGCGAGCGGGTCACCGTCCTCCTCGTCGAGGAGCGCCTCGACATCGCCAAGGAGCTTTACGCCGGCATCACCATCGACCCCGGCCGCGGCTCGGCTGTGCTCATCTTCTCGGCCCGCGGCGGCATGGACATCGAAGAGGTGGCCGCCACCGCCCCCGAGGCCGTGGTCAGCCTGCCCTTCGACGGGGTCGAGCCGGTCCGCCGGCACGACCTCTATGCTCTGGTTAAGCGGGCCGGCCTGACCGGCCCGGAGCTCGTCGCCGTGACCGGCGTCCTCCTCGGCCTGGTCCAGGGGTTCACGGCCATGGACGCGACCACGGCCGAGATCAACCCGCTGGTCATCGTGGCCGGCGGGCGGGCCGTGGCGGCCGACGCCAAACTCGTCATCGACGACTCGGCCCTCTTCCGGCACAAGGACCTGACTCCCACGGAGACCGAACCCCAGGGGCCGCTGGAGAAAGCGGCCTGGAAAGCCGGCGTGGCCTATGTCCCCCTGGCGGGCGGCGAGGTCGGCGTCATCGCCGGCGGCGCCGGGCTGGCCCTGGCGACCATGGACACCATCTCAACCCTCGGCAGCCGGCCGGCCGATTTCCTCGACGTCGGCGGCGGCGTCTCGGTCGACCGGATGGCCGCGTCGATGCGCATCGTCGCGGGCACCCCGGGCGTCCGGGGGATCCTGGTCAACGTCTTCGGCGGGATCAATAACTGCGAGCTGATGGCCCGCGGGGTCCTCAAGGCCCTCGACGAGGACCACATCGAGGTGCCGGTGGTCGTCAAGATGCGCGGCCACTCGCAGGACGAGGGCTGGGCCCTCCTCGAAGCCGCCGGCATCGACGTGATAAAGAAGGGGACGACCGAGGAGGCCGTCCGGCTCATCATCCAAGAGATAAGTGAGAGGAATGAGGACCATGGCGGTCTTCGTTGACCGGGACACCCGGGTCATCATCCAGGGCATCACCGGCACCCAGGGAAACTACCACGCCAAGAAGATGCTCGAGTACGGCGCCCGCCTGGTCGGCGGGGTCACGCCGGGCAAGGGCGGTCAGGTCGTCGAGGACGTCCCCGTCTTCGACACCGTCGCCGAGGCCCGGGAGGCGGTCGGGGCGCAGGCGTCGATGATCCTCGTCCCGCCGGCCTTCGTCTACGACGCCGGCGTCGAGGCCATCGAGGCCGGCCTGGAGACCGTGGTCATCATCACCGAGCACGTCCCGGTTCAGGACGCGATGCGCCTCGCCGGCCTCGCCAGGCGGCGCGGCGTCCGGCTGGTCGGCCCGAACACCATCGGGGTCATCAGCCCCGGGCTCAGCAAGGTCGGGATCATGCCCGGTTACATCTACAGCCGCGGGTCCGTCGGGATCGTCTCCCGCAGCGGGACCCTGACCCACGAGATCTCCTCGAACCTGACCTTCCGCGGCATCGGCCAGTCGACCTGCGTCGGCATCGGCGGCGACCCCATCGTCGGGACCACCTTCACCGACGTCCTGGCCGCCTTCCGCGACGACCCCGAAACCAAGGTGGTCGTCATGGTCGGCGAGATCGGCGGGGCCGCCGAGGAGCGGGCCGCCGCCTACATCAAGGAGACCGCCTACCCGAAACCGGTCATCGCCTTCATCGCCGGGCAGACGGCCCCACCGGAGAAGCGGATGGGCCACGCCGGCGCCATCGTCCAGGGTTCCTCAGGCACCGCCGCCTCGAAGGTCAAGGCGCTCACCGAGGCTGGGGTCATCGTCTCGCCCACCCTCGACGGAGTGCTCGAGGAGGTGAAAAAGCGCCTGGCCTGACGGTCGCGCCAGCCGCCTGACGGTCGCGCCTGACGGTCCCGCCGGCCGGACGAGCTGACTCACCCCAAGACTAACGTTCGATGGGTCAACGCTTCGTTCACCGCAACACCACGTTACTGGAGTCAAAAGGGGGATAGCCATGAAAAAGTGGATTCTTCCGATCATCGTCACCCTGGTGGCGATCTGGGCCCTGACCCTGCCGATGCCCGGCCTCAAGGAGAACGGCAAAGTGGCCCTGGTCGTCTTCCTCTGGGCCGTCGCGTGGTGGATTCTCCGTCCGATTCCTGAGTACCTGACCTCGATTGCGGCGTCGGCCATCCTCATCCTCTGGAAGCAGCCCGCCGGCGTCGCCCTGAGCGGCTTCAACAGCCCGGTCTGGTGGATGGTCGTCTTCGCCACCTTCCTGGCCGGCGCGATCACCTTCAGCGGCCTCGGTCGCCGCATCGCCTTCATGACCCTGAACAAACTCGGGACGAGCCTCCTCCGAGTGATCTACGCGACGACCATGACCAACAACCTCCTGGCCCCGTTCACGCCGTCGAACACGGCCCGCGGCGGCCTGATGTACGGGATCACCGAGGGTATCTCCGAGGCCTTCGGGATGAAGGCCGGCGAGCACAAGGGTGACCACACCCTGACCCTCGCCAACATGTACATCAACACCTTCAACACCAACATGTTCTTGACGGCCATGGGCGGCAACGCGCTCTTCGTTGGGATCATCGCCCAGATGACCAAGCACACCATCACCTGGAACCAGTGGTTCATCGCCGCCTTCGTCCCCATGCTGCCGGCGGCCCTAATCCTGCCGTACATCGTCTACAGGATGTTCCCGCCCAAGGTCACCGACCTGCCCGGCGGCCGCAAGTTCGTCCAGGAGCAGCTCAAGGCGATGGGTCCGATGACCTCGGCGGAGAAGAAGACCCTCGTCATCATGATCCTGACCCTCGTCGCCTGGGCCACCGAGATCTGGCACCACATCCCGTCCACGACGACCTCGTTCTTCATGGGCGTGGCCCTGCTGCTACCGGGGATCGGCCCGGTCGACTGGAAGAAGCTCGAGAAGTACATCCCCTGGCCGATGCTGATCTGGCTTGGGTTCGCCATGAGCCTCGGCACCGTCGTCGACAAGACCGGTGGCTTCAAGTGGCTCGTCGGCAACCTCTTCGCCTCGTCGCAGTGGCTGCAGACGGTCGGATTCACCCCATTCATCATGATTGTCATCACGGCCATCATCTTCGCCCACATCTTCTTCTCCGGGATGAACTCCATGGGTCTGATCATCCTGCCGGTGGTCATCCAGCTCGCCACCCTCAAGGGCTTCAACCCGGTCACCGTCGGCCTCATTGGGGCCCTGGCGGTCAGCACCGGCGCCTTCTTCCTGCCCTTCAACAGCGCTCCGAATCTCATCTTCTACGGCTCCGGGCGTTATGAGGTCAAGGAGCAGCTCCGCGGGGCCATCCCGCTCGCCGTCCTCGCCCTGTTCTCGCTGGCCCTGGCCCTGTACGTCTGGTGGCCGCTGATCCACCTCGTCTAGTAATAAGATTCACTGTGGTCGAACGCCGCCCGGTCAGGCGTCCCGTTCCCGGGCCCCGGCCGGGCGGCAGTGCCGTCTGGAGGTGCTAGCATGGCTGATCGTTTCCCCCTCGTCGTGCCCGTCCAGCAAGAGATCCCGGCCGACTCCGTCGGTGACATCGCCGGGGCCATCCGGCGCGAGCTGGCCGCCATCGGCCTCAGCCGCCGGGTCAAGCCGGGCATGAAGGTCGCCATCACCGCCGGTTCACGCGGCTTTCCGTACAACGTCACGGCCATCAGGACCATCGCCGACGAGCTGAAGAAGCTCGGCGCGGCGCCCTTCGTCATCCCGGCCATGGGCAGCCACGGCGGCGCGACCGCCGAGGGCCAGCGCCAGATGGCCGAGGGCCTCGGCGTGACCGAGGCCGGTGTCGGCTGCCCCATCGTCTCCTCGATGGAGACCGTCCAGACCGGCGTCACGCCTTCGGGCGTGCCGGTCTACTGCGACCGCCACGCCTACGAGGCCGACGGGATCATCCTCTTCAATAGGGTGAAGCCCCACACGGCCTTCCGCGGCAAGGTCGAGAGCGGCCTGTGCAAAATCGCCACCGTCGGCCTGGGCAAGCAGGTCGGGGCCGAGGCGCTGCACAAGGCGGGGCTCGGCCAGACCATCATCGAGGCTGTCCGGGTCAACCTGGCGAAGGCCCCGATCATCGGCGGCATCGCCACCGTCGAGAACTACCGCGAGGAGCCGGCCGTCATCAAGGGGCTGGCCGCCGACGAACTCATCGAGGGCGAGGCGGCGCTGCTCCAGGTGGCCTGGAGGTACTTCCCGCGGCTGCCCTTCGACGACCTGGACGTCCTCGTCGTCAACCGCATGGGCAAGGAGATAAGCGGCACGGGCATGGACGTCAACGTCATCGGGATGCACCGGCGGGTCGGCGGCACCGGCAAGCCGGACCTCCGGACCATCGTCTGCCTCGACCTGACCGACGGGAGCCACGGCAACGCGCTGGGCGTCGGCTTCGCCGACCTCGTCCCGCAGCGCCTGGTGGACAAGATCGACCGGGCCACGACCTACGCCAACGTGCTGACGACGGGCTTCTACGGCACCGGCAAGATCCCGGTGACCCTGCCGACGCCGGCCGACTGCGTCCGCGCGGCCATGCAGCCCTTCGACCCGGACACCGTGCGACTCGTCAGGGTCAGGGACACGAAGCACCTCGACCGGCTGTGGGTCTCGCCGGCCCTCCTGCCATCAGTCGAAGCCAATCCCAGGCTGAAGGTCCTGGGGCCGGCCGAGCCGCTGGTCGTCGAGGACTAATCCGTTCCCTTGGGGTGATCAATCGTGCTGCCAAATGAACTGCGGAGCCAGATCATCGCGGTCGTGGGGCCGGAGCGGAGCCTCGACTCCGACAACGACCGGTTCACCTACTCCTACGACGGCTCGTTCGTCCCGCTGGTGCCGGCGCACCTGCCGGACCTGACCGTCTTCCCGCTCAACGTCGACGAGGTCGCGAAGGTCGTCCGCCTGTGCAACGAGCACGGCGTCCCGCTCGTCCCGCGGGGCGCCGGCAGCGGCCGGACCGGCGGGTCCATCCCGGTCAAGGGCGGCGTCGTCCTCAGCCTCGAGCGGATGAACCGGATCCTCGAGATCGACCGGAAGAACATGATGGCCCTCGTCGAGCCGGGGGTCCGGACCATCGACCTGTGCAAGGCGGTGGAGGCGGTCGGCCTCTTCTATCCGCCCGACCCGTCGAGCTGGACGGTGAGCACCATGGGCGGGAACATCGCCGAGAACGCCGGCGGCGCCCGCGCCGTCAAGTACGGCGTGACCAAGGACTACGTCATGGGCCTCGAGGTCGTCCTGGCCGACGGGACGGTCATCACCACCGGCGGCAAGGCGGTCAAGAACGTCACCGGCTACGACCTGACCCACCTCTTCGTGGGCTCCGAGGGGACCCTCGGGGTGGTCACCAAGATCCTCGTCCGCCTGATCTCCAAGCCGGAGGCCAAGAAGACGCTCCTGCTCATGTTTGCCACGGTCGACGACGCCTCCGAGTGCGTCAGCGACATGCTGTCTTCGGGGATCGTCCCGGCGTCGGCCGAGATCATGGACAAGACCAGCATCCAGGCGGTGGCCAGGTTCCGCAAGGTCGACATCCCGGCCGAGGCCGAGGCGGCGCTGCTGATCGACATCGACGGCCCGCAGAAGCTCCTCGACGACCAGGCCGTCGCCGTGGCCGAGACCGGCCGCCGGCACCACGCCGTCCAGATCCGCGAGGCTGGGACGGCGGCCGAAGCCGACGAGCTGTGGGTCCTCCGCCGGACGATGGGCCCCGCCGTGGCGGCCATCGCCAAGAACAAGATCGGCGAGGACATCAGCGTCCCCCGCGCCGCCCTGCCGGAGATGATCCGGCGGCTCGGCGAGATCGGCAAGAAGCACGGGCTGACCATCGCTGTCTTCGGGCACGCCGGGGACGGCAACCTGCACCCGTCGATATTGACCGACCTCAGCCGGCCCGGGGCGCGGGAGCGCGTCGATGAAGCCGTGGCCGAGGTCTTCCGGGCGGCCCTCGACGTCGGGGGCACCCTCTCGGGTGAGCACGGTATCGGCATCACCAAGAAGCCCTTCATCGAAGAGGCCCTGGGGAAGGGCGGGGTAGAGGCCCTTCGCGCGGTGAAGCGGGCCCTCGACCCCAAGGGCATCCTCAACCCCGGGAAGATCTTCGAATGAGCGCGCCGGCCCTGGCGCCGGGCCCGGCCGCCACACCGCGGGCGACCGTAGGCTTCGAGGCGCTCATGGAAAGGGTCAGGGAGATCGCCGGGCAGTGCGACCGGTGCGGGTCGTGCCTGCCTGTCTGTCCCCTCTTCGCCAAGACCGGGAGGGAGACCGCTACCGCCCGCGGGAAGGTCTCGCTCATCCGGGGCCTCCTGGAGGGCGGGGTGACGCCCACCCGCGACCTCTTCGCCCGGCTGGACTTCTGCCTGCAGTGCCGGGCCTGCACCAACGCCTGCCCGAGCAAGGTCCGCACCGGCGAACTGGTCTCCCTGACCAAGGGCTACCTGGCGCCGGCGACCGGCCGCCCCGGCCTCAGCCGGGCCATCGACGGCTTCCTGGCCCAGCCCGGCCTCGTCCGCCTGGCCGGTCCGCTGGTCCGGAGCTACGCCCGGTCGGCCATCCGGCCGGTCATCGAGAAATCGGTATTGAAGCCGCTCCTGCCTTCGGTGGCGCGGATGGAGGGTCTGTTGCCCGGGCGCCGGCCCGCGCGAAGCGACGGCGCGAATCATCGTGGCGGTGGTGCGGGCGGACCGAGCGACGGCGGCCGGCCGCCCAAGCGCGGCCGGCTCAAGTACTTCGCCGGCTGCATGGTCCGCCTGACCTACCCCGAGGTGATGAAGGCCACCATTAAGACCTTACGCGACGCGGGTTACGAGGTGACCGTGGTCGATGAGTCGTGCTGCGGCCTGCCCCACTGGAGCCATGGCGACCTCGACCGGGCCCGGAAAATGGCGGCCGCCAACCTCGACCGCCTGGCCGGGCCGGAGATCGTCGTGACCGATTGCGCCAGCTGCGGCAGCGCCCTCGTGGACTACCGCGAGTGGCTGGCCGGTGACCCCGAGCACGAAGCCGCCGCGAAGGAACTGGCCGGGCGGGTCAAGGACGTCTCCGTAGTCCTGGCCGCGCTCGAGCCCTCGCCGCAGGCGGACGCGCAGCAGACGAACGCCGCGCAGGCCGCTCCGGACCACCCGGTGAAGGTGACCTACCACGACCCGTGCCACCTCTGCCGCGGCCAGGGGGTCAGGGCCGAACCCCGCCAGGTCCTGCGGGACGCGGGCTACGACTTCATCGAGATGAAGGGCGCCGATATCTGCTGCGGCGGCTCGGGGACCTTCAGCGTCGAGCACTACGCCGACTCCATGGCCGTCCTCGAGGAGAAGACGAAGAACATCCTGGCCACCGGGGCCGACGCCGTGGTCACCAGCTGCCCCTCTTGCCTGATGCAACTGGAGCACGGGCTCAAGCGCTACGGGGGAGACCGGAAGGTGAGGGTCATCCACCTGACCGAGGCCGTCCACGAGGCCCGCCGGGCGGGAGCCCGGCCGGCCGGAGCCGGGACGGGAGTTGCAAAACCGGCCCAGTAGTGAGATGCTATTGACAGACGGGCGCCGGCCCATCGCCGGCGCCCGAACCATATGCGGCGCATGGCGTGGCCGGAGGGGGACCCTTGGTGGACCAACGACAGGCGGCCCGGGCCGACCTGGGGCCGAGCTACACCGAGTTCAAGCTCCCGCGGTACGAAATCCTCCTGCAGGAGAGCCGTCACTCGCCGGACTTCCGGATGGCCGAGCACTACCACGACATCTTCCAGGTCTTCTACGTGCTCGGCGGGCGCGGGCACTGCCGCCTCGCCGGCGTCGAGCACGAGCTGACCGCGGACACGGTCGTTCTCGTCGGGGCTGAAGCCCCGCACCTCCTCATCGACCACCCCGACGACCCGCTGTTCCTGTTCGTCCTGGCCTTCAGCGCGGGGGCGGTGCGCTACCACCCCGAACACGTGCAGCTCCTGAGCGCCTTCGCCCGCCGTCCCGCGGTTGTCCCACCGGGGACGCCGGCCCTGGCGGGCGTCAAGGAGAGCCTCCGCCGCATCCTCCACGAACAAGCGGCGCGCGAGCCGGGGTATCCTATCGCCATCCGGGCCGAGCTCCTGTCCATCCTCCTGCGGCTGTACCGGGCGACCCTGCCCGAGGACGGCCGGACCTTCCTGGGCGCGGTGGCCGCCGGGGACCGCCCGGCTTACGAGGTCAAGCGCTACCTGGAGACGCGCTACTACGAGCCGCTCAAGGTCGAGGCCG
>JAJZPE010000242.1 GCA_021811325.1 Bacillota bacterium | reverse complement strand
CTTCAGCGGGCGGAGTCGTCACACTTCCAGGAGGTATTCGAAGAGCAGGAAAGGCACCGCGACAAAGACCGCGTCGTAGACCGCGAGGACCTTGAACCAGGTGACGAAGTCGGCCAGGGGCAGGCCCCCGAAGACGCCGCGGGTGGCCTCGACGGCGGCGATGACCACCGGGATGAGCACCGGGAAGAGGATCACCGGCAAGAGCACCTCGCTGGCCTTGGTGTTGGCGGTGAGGGCGGCGAGGAAGGTGCCGATGGCCACGAAGCCCAGGGTCGCCAGGAGGATGGCGGCGATGGCCAGGGGCCACGAGCCGGACGGGGCGTAGTTGAACATGACGATGAAGACAGGCAGGCCGATGACCTCGACGACGCTCATGAAGGCCCAGGTCCCGAGGAGTTTGCCGAAGTAGATGGCGCTGCGGTCGACCGGGGACAGCATCAGACCGTGGAGGGCGTCGTTCAGCCGCTCGCCGGCGAAGGAGCGGTTCAGGCCGAGGACGCCGGCGAAGAAGAACGCCACCCAGATGAGTCCGGCGAAGATGATCCGCACTTCTTCGCGGGTCGGGTCGAAGGCGAAGGCGAAGATGGCCACGACCAGCAGGGCGAAGATCAGCATCGAGCTGATCATTTCCTTGGTCCGGAACTCGGCCCGGAGGTCCTTCCAGGCGATCAGGCCGACCTTGCGGAGGAAGCTCATGGCGTCACCTCCGCACCGCCGTCGCCGGCCGGCCGCATGGCCGCGGCGCGGTAGCGCCGGTTCAACTCGTCCAGGGTGAGGTCGGCGGCCGCCTCGTCCAGAGCGATCTGCCCGCGGACGAGGACGACGACCTGGTCGGCCATGGCCAGCCCCTGATCGAACTGGTGGGTGATCATGACGATGGCCCGGTCTTCGCCCTTCAGCGAGTTGAGGACGGACGAAAGGGTCTCCGAGGCCTGCGGGTCGAGGCCGGTGTATGGCTCGTCCAGGAACAGGAGGGACGGGCGGTGGATGATGGCCCGGGCGATGGCCAGCCGCTGGACCATCCCCCGCGAGAACGTCCGCACCGGCTCGTTGAAGAAGAGCTCGAGCCCGACCTCGGCGAGGACCTCGTCGATGCGCCGCGCGAGGTCGGGAACGTCGTAGAGCCGCCCGTAGAAGTAGAGGTTCTCGCGGGCGGTCAGGGAGTCGTAGAGGTAGCTGTGATGCGAGATGACGCCGAACTGCCGCCGGACCCCAGCCGGGGCCTCGGCGAGGTCACGGCCGTCGATGTGGACCTTGCCGCTGGTCGGCTTGAGGAGGCCGGTCAGGATGCGGAGCAACGTCGTCTTCCCCGCGCCGTTGGGGCCGAGGATGGTCAGGAACCGGCCGCGCTCGACAGTCAGGTTGATGTCCCTGAGGATGAGCTTCGGTCCGATCCGCTTGCTGACGCGGTCGGCGACGATGGCGGGGGCCACGCCTAACCCTTCCCGGCCTGCCGCAGAGCCAGCATGACCTGGACCAACTCGGCCTTGACCGTGGCCCGCTCGGCTTCGTAGGCGGCGTCCTCGACCTCGCCGGCCTGGTGGCGCCGGTCGAGAGCGGCGATGTCCCGGATAAGCGCAGACTTCCGCAGGAGCAGGTCGTCCCCGGCGCCGGTGGCGGAGAGGGCCACCCGGCCCGACCCGCGGGACTTGGACCCGAGGTAAGCATGGGCGCCATAGGCCACGGCGACCAGTCCGACCATGAAAATGGCGATGGGCAGGGCGCCTCCGGACGCCAGGCGACCGAGGAAGCCGGTGGGGGCGGCCTTGGCCGTCCCGGTTGCGTCCGTGGCTCCGGTGCCGCTCGCCGGCGTGGCGGAGCTGCCGCTCGCGCCGAGGGTCCAGTTGACCTTCAGGGTCGTCCCGGCCGGGATGTTCTCCCGGTGATACTCCTTGAAGACCGCGCCGTTGAGGCTGACCGTCTCCCCGGCGGCGAGGCCGTCGCCGCTCAGGCTGAGCTGGTCGACCTGGACGACGAGGGAGAGGTTGCCCGTCTGGTAGACGATCTTGCGGCTGAGCGTGCCCTGATGCCCGGTGGCCGGTAGGCGGTAGGAGAAGGCCACGTCGAGGGTCTTGCCGGGGGCCAGCGGGTCGCGGATGATGAAGCCGTCTTTACCCTTGTCGACCTGGGAGTCGGTCAGCCCCGAACGGAAGGACAATTCGCTGTAGCCCTCGGGGATGGAGAAGGTCAGGCGCTCGGCCTTGGCGGACGTGCCGTTGATGACCCGGACGGCGTCGGTGACGACCATCCCCTTGTCATCGACCCTGAGGACGAGGTGCTCGGTATCCACGCCGAGCCCGCCGGGGGGCAGCGAACTGGCGGAGCCACCGGACGTGGCGCCGCTCGCGGAAGTGCCCGCGCTCGTCGGGAGGGCGAAGGCCGGCGCGGCCGGCAGGGTGAGGCCGGCGACCACGAGAGCCGCGGCCAGACAGGCCGTCAGAGCGGCGATGGTTGATCTCTTGGAGCTACGAAGGCTCATGGGTTCACTTCCTCCGGGAAGAGGTTGTCGGCTTGCCGCACTGGTGGCAGAACTTCTGGCCGGCGCTCAGGAGGCGGGCGCCGCATTCGGGGCAGTAGGCCGCGGACATCGGGGTCTCGGTCAACCC
>JAJZPE010000241.1 GCA_021811325.1 Bacillota bacterium | reverse complement strand
AAGGAGCGGGCCTTCAAGCCCCTGCCGGTGAGCGCGCGGGCGGCGGCGCGGGCCCTCCTGGCCGCGCAGGGCTTGCTCTCCGCGCCCAACGCCGGCCTCAAGGCCTGGCGCGACGAGCTCAAGGCCAAAGCGGGCACCCTTGAAGCCATCCGGCGCCTGCGCTCTGTGCAGGTCGACCCGACCAGCGTGGTCGAGCGCAACCATCACCTGGTCATGTACGACCGGGTCCGCGGCTATCGTCCGTCCCACCTCGACGGCCTCTTCGCCGAGGGGCAGGTCTTCGAGTACCTGGCCAACGCCCGCTGCATCCTCCCGGCGACGACCTTCCCCCACTTCTGGAGGCTGATGCGGCGCATCGCCGCCAACGGCCGGAACGACCGCGAGCGGCTCGGCGAGAGCGTCCTTGAGGTGATGGCCCACGTGCGCGACCGCGGCGCGGTCAACCCGCGACACGTCGGCAACGAAGGGCCGCGCCTGATGGGCATGGGCTACAACGCCCCCGACGAGTCCAGCAAGGCCAGCGGGCGGGCCATCGACCTCCTCTGGCTCGGCGGCGACCTGGTCGTCAGCCACCGCGACGGCAACGACCGACGGTACGACTTCCCGGAGCGGGTCTTCCCCGCCGAACTCATCGGCCGGCTTGAGCCGACGCCACTCCGCGATGAGCGTGGACTGATCACCTTCGCCGCCGACGGACCGGCAGGCGAGGGCGGGCCGGCAGGCGCGGGGGGGCCCTCGCGGCCATGGTCGATGCCCCACGCGGGCGAGGCCACCGCCGACACGGCCGAGTGGCTCCTCGATCTCTATGCCGAGGCCTATGGCATCTTCGACGCCGGGGACTTCCGCTTCGGCTGGCAGAAACACACGGCCGCCAAGCGCAAGGAGCTCATGGCCGGCCGGGTCAAGCGCGGCGAGTTGGTGCCCTTGGCCATCGAGGGCGTCAAACGCCCGTACTACGCCACTCCGCGGGCGGCCGGGCTGGCCGCGCAGGCCGAGGGCTGGGAGGTCGAGCCCGAGGTGCGGTTCATCGCCCCGCTCGACAACCTCCTCTGGCGGCGCGAGCGCGTGGCCGACCTCTTCGGCTTCGATTACGCCTGGGAGATCTACAAAAAGCCGGAGCAGCGGCGTTACGGCTACTACACGATGCCCATCCTGTACGGCGACCGGCTGGTCGGCCGGCTCGACCCGAAAATGGACCGGGCCAACGACGTCCTGCTCATCAACCTGATGCAGATCGAGCCCGGCGCGCGCTTGGGCAAGCGCGACCGGGCCCGCATCGAGTCTGAACTTGACCGCTTCGCGAAGTTCCACGGGGCGAAGGAGTGGCGGATGAACGCCGCGGGAGGCGCGAAGGCTAACCCCCGGCGATGGGCTTGACGACCCTCACCTGGTCGCCCGGGGAGAGCTTCAGCGTCTCGTACTCACGTTGCCAGACCTGCCGGTCCCCGATCCAGACGGCGACGGCCGTGGGCTTGAAGCCCAGGTCGGTCAGGAGCAGGCCGACGGTGCAGCCCTCGGGGACCTCGCGGCGCCGGCCGTTGACGATTATCTGCATGGTGGACCTCCGGGCGCGGGCGTGGGCGCTCGCTTAGCCCTGCTCCTTCCACGCCTGCATGCCGGCCTGAACCTGTTCGACCATGAACCGCCCGGTCTGTTCGGCCGCGACCATCTGGAGGTCCTTGTTCTGGCGGCTGACGGGCAGTTGGGCCACCGGCCGCAGTTGCAGGTACGACACGTAGCGCTCGAGGTTGTTGATGGCCATCGGGGCGCCGGTGCCTGAGCCTCCGGCCGCGGCGATGCCGACGAAAGCCTTGCCCCGTAAGGGCGCCTGTTCCTTGCGCGGCCATTCGATGCGGCGGAGCCGGTCGAGGAAGACCTTGGCCGACTCGCTGAGGTCCCAGAAGTAGACCGGCGTAGCAAAGACGAACCCGTCGGCGGCGGCGAGCCGCTCGTGGATGGCGTAGAAGTCGTCCTCGCCCTTCTGGATGCAGTCCTCGCCGCGGCGGCACTGGCCCCAGCCGCGCGCGCAGGCCTTGCACACGTTGATGTGGTGGTGGTTCAGGTGGATGAGCTCAGTCTCGGCGCCGGCCGCGGTCGCGCCGCGCAGGACCGCCTGGGCCAGCCGGCTGGTCAGGCCGTCCTTTCCGGGGCTGGACTGAATGGCGACGATTTTCAACTGTCTGATTCTCCTCCCGGCCGGTCATTCCGGCCGGGCCTTTATTCGCCGCCGCCCCCTCTTCGTCCTGCCCCGGCGTGGTCCTTGTGACCCGGGCCTTGGCCGACCGCAAGGACGACCGGACCAACCGCCCCGCACGGCGAACCCGCTTGCGCAACGCGAAGCCGCCCAGCCACAGCCGGTAGACCGCGGGCCTGAAGACGTAGTCGTAATCCCCGATGAGTTCCTGACGGTAGCCTCCGAAGCTGCTCTCCCCGCACATTGAAGCCCTTGCGTTTCCCGGTCGCATCGAAGAGCCGGAAGAACACGGGCAGGTCCGCCTCTCCCCCCTCCCGGACCCTTATCCCCTCGCGTTCCGCCCGGCGAAGGAAGTACTTGTTGTCCTTGGCCAGGTCCGCGTGAAGGTCGGCGAGCGGCTTGGTCAGGTCGAGAGGCCACACCGCCCTCGGTTGGGT
>JAJZPE010000240.1 GCA_021811325.1 Bacillota bacterium | reverse complement strand
CCGCCCCCAGCGTCACGCAGATCATCTACGGTGAGATTTCCGGGGAGAAGCTGCCGACCCAGATTCAGGAGACACTCCAGCAGGCCGGCGTCAAGGACGTCAAGCCTTCGGACTGGTTCGCCGGCTCCATCGCCGTGCTCATCGAGGCCGGATTGATGAAGGCCGACGCCAACGGCTATGTCAACGCCGGCAAGAGCGCCAGCGGGCAGGAGACCGCGGCCATGTTCGCCCGGGTCCTCGGGTTGGCCAAGAAGACGGACGCCGACGACAAAGCCCTGGCCTCCATGATTGGCGCCGGGCTGGTCCAGAAAGACGCCGACTTCAGCAAGGACATGACCCGGCTCGATGTCGCCAGGCTCCTCGGCAAGGCCCTCAAGGTCTCCACGAAGGCCGTCACCGACCCGAACAAGTACCCCTTCTGGGACTTCAACAAGGTCTCCGCGGAGGACCGCGGTATCCTGGCCGCCCTTTATGAACTCGGCATCTTCAAGGGCTACCCGGACAAGACCTTCGGGCCGGGCGATGTCATGACCAAGGCCATGATTGCCATCCTGGTCGACCGCATCCTGGGCGCCGCCAGGACGAAGCCGTAACCCCGGTTTCAAAGAGCGGCATTTCCCAGCTCCCGACCCGTGACCAGCCAAGAGGCCAGCTCTCCAGCTGGCCTCCTTCTATCTGGAGACGTCGGGGGAAACGCACCTTAAGCTGGCCTCTGTGGTGCCCGCCGGCAAAGGATATGGCTTGGCGGCCGGCGAATCAAGGCTGGGCAGGTTCAATTTCAGGTGTATTAAGCACCGCCAGCTTGCGGGGAATGTACCCGGATGGGAGCCGAAACCCGAGTGATCACATGGCGCCGTCTGGATAAGCTCAAGCCCAGCACGCCCCGCGGGGCCCTGGTGGCCTCGGCGGGCGTGGTGATGGCCTTCAATATCGTTTCCAAGCTCCTGGGGTTCACCCGTGACATCGTCATCGCCGCGTTCTACGGGGCTGCCCGGGTCACCGACGCCTTCCTGGTGGCCCAGAGCCTGTCCATGACCTTCATTGGGACCGTCGGCAACGCCCTGGGCACCAGCGTCCTCCCGGTGGTCACGGAGCTGCGGGTCAGAGGGAAGAGGGACGAAGTCAGGGTCGTTGCCTCGACGGTCCTCAATCTGGCCCTGGGCATCAGCGCGGCTCTCGGGCTGCTGGGCGCCCTGCTGGCCGGCCCTTTTACCCGGCTGGCCGCCACCGGCCTGTCGCCCGAGGCCATGGCCCTGGCGGCAAGGCTGGCCCGGGTCCTCTTCGTGGCCTACATCCTGGTCGGCGCCGGCACCGTCCTGGGCCTGCTTCTGAACTCGCTGAAGGAGTTCGCCATCCCCGCCCTCAACCCGGTCATCCTCAACATCGCCACCATCGCCGGCATCGCCTGGTTGGCCAGGGGCCTCGGCATCTACGCCGTGGCCTATGGCTTCGCCGCCGGGGCTCTCGTCCAGTTCGGTCTTCAAGCCCTCTGGCTGCGGCGTGGGGGCCTCCCGCCCGGCCTGGCCTTCGATCTCGGCCATCCGGCCGTCCGGCGGGTCCTCGCCCTGGCCATCCCGGTTCTGGCGGGTTCGATCATCGGCGGCCTCTATACTCTGGTCGACAACCGGCTGGCCTCCCACCTGCCGGAGGGGAGCATCTCGGCCAAGACCTACGGGCTCAAGCTGGTCATGCTGCCCGTCGGCATCCTTGTCGCCGGCGTTTCCACCGTCATCTTCCCGACCCTGTCGGAGCGCGCCGCCAAGCGGGACCAGGCGGGCCTGGCCGACATGATTGCCTTCGGCATCCGGACCGTGGGCCTCATCACCATCCCGGCCGCGGTCGGGCTGGCCGTCCTCCGGGTGCCCATCGTCCGGGTGCTGTTCCAGCGCGGCGCCTGGGACGAGCGGGCCTCCCTGATGACCGCCGCCGTGGTCCTTTACTACGCCCTGGGCATCTTCGCCCTGACGGTCGGTCCGGTCCCCGCCCGCGCCTTTCAGGGCATGCAGGACATGGTCACGCCGCTGGCCGTCGGCGCCGCTCAGGCCGCCGTCAATATCGCTCTCGACCTCGCCCTCGTCGGCCGGCTGGGCCTCGTCGGGCTGGCCGTCGCCAACGTCCTCGCTTCCTACCTGGGGCTGGGGGTTTACTACTACCTGCTGAACCGTCGGGTTCACGGGATTCCCCACGCCAGGCTGGCCGTCTCCCTGCTCAAGATTCTCGCCGCATCGGCCTTCATGGCGCTGGTCGTGTCGCTCGCCGTGCCCCTGGGCGACCGCCTGGTGCCCTCGACGCGGCTGGCCGTCGAGGCGGGCAAGCTCCTGGCTCTGATTGCCCTGGGCGGCCTGGTCTACCTGGGCGGTCTCATCGCCCTACGCCTGGACGAGGTCCGGTCCTTCGGCGCCCTCCTGTCGCGCCTGGCCCGGCGGGGCGGAGAGACGCGCCGGGTGTAGCCGCCGAGCCGCCCGCGCCCGCAGGCCTTGCCCCCCGAAGGCGGTCGATTCCTGGAGGTTGTCAACTCCCGCAAGCCGTCAACTCCCGTAAAAAGGAGGCTTTCCCCTTGCGCACTCTCGTCACCGGCGGAGCCGGCTTCATCGGCTCCCATCTCGTCGAGGCCCTCAGCGCCGAGGGCCACCAGGTCGCCGTGGTCGACAACCTG
>JAJZPE010000239.1 GCA_021811325.1 Bacillota bacterium | reverse complement strand
AGGTCGGTGTCTCTCAGCATCTCGCCGTCGACGACCTTGGACGATTGGCGAGAGAGGTCCACGCCGAGTTCCGCGACGACGGCGACGGCGCGCGGGTCGACCCGCGTAGCCTCGAGCCCGGCGCTGGCCGCGGCGACCCGGCCGCCGCTCAACCACCGGGCCAGACCTTCGGCCATCTGGCTACGGGTCGAGTTCATGGCACAGAGGAAGAGGACCCGCAAGGGCTGCTCCTTGACCACGCCGGTGGCCTGAAGGGCACGCCAGGCCAGGGGGACAACCTGATTCTTCTTGAGACTGCCCCGGCCGCTGCCGTCCGCGGGCAGCCCGGCGGCGCCCACGTCACACGTCTTCACGCGGACCTCGCCCCGCGGACCCGCGGTCACGCCCAAGTGGCGCAGCCAGTCCGGGGACTCGTTCGGGAAGTCCGTCCGGTAGTGGACGCCGCGGCTCTCCTCGCGGGCGGTGGCCGCCGCCGCCACCATCCTGGCGACCAGGATGAGGTTGCCCAGTTCAAGGGCTTCGAGGAGTTGCCGGTTATCGGTCACCGCCAGGGACTTCACCCGGGAGGCCATCTCCTCGAGTTCGGCCATGGCCGCCCGAAGGCCGCTGCCGTCGCGGAGCGGCCCCAGGAGCTTCTCGTTCAGCGCGTTCAGCTCGCGGCGAAGGACCGCGGGGGAGCGCGCCAGGCCGGCGTTGCGCCGCCAGGCCCCGATGGCCGCGGACAGCCGGGCCACCTCATCGGCGGCGGTCCCAGGTGGTGCGGCGGTGGACCCGTCACCGCGACCGTGTCCGAACGGACCGGCGGCCGCCGCGTGACCCGCGGCTTCCTCCCCGGCCCTCACTCCGAAGACGGCCAGTTGCGACAAGGCGTTGCCGCCGACGCGGCTGGCCCCGTCGGTCCCGCCGGTCACCTCGCCGCAGGCGAAGAGGCCGGGGATGGCCGTCCGGCCGTGGTCGTCGATGCGGACCCCGCCGGTGAAGTAGTGCTCGACCGGAGCCACGCGGACGGGCCGCGATGAACGGTCGAACCCGGCCGGGTAGAAATGCCCCAGGGCGGCGAAGTACGGTTCCTTCCAGTCTTTCTCGCTGAGCGTCTCGAAGTGCAGGAGGACCTGGCGCCCCTCGGCCCATTCGGCCGCGACGGCCCTGGCCGCGCGGTCGCGGGCGAAGAGGTTGGCCTCGCGGCCGGACTTCAGGCCCCACTGCGGCAGCAGCCGCTCCAGGAAGGGGACGCCGTGAGAGTTGGTCAGCGGGACCTGGTCGGTTATCTCCAGGCCGATCATCCAGACGGGGCCGCCCGGTTCGGCGAAGCCCAGCGGGTAGAACTGGACGAACTCCATGTCGAGAAGCTCGAGCCCGGCCTGGAAGGCCATGACGTAACCGTCGCCGGTGGTCCGGACGGGGTTGTCGGTCCGGCCATAGAGGCGTCCGGCCCCGCCGGTGGCCAGGATGACGGCCGCCGCCGGACGCCATTCGGCCCGGCCCGTGCGCAGGTCGACGCCGACTAGCCCGGTGGCCCGGCCATCCTCGACGGCGACCGCGGAGGCGAAGAAGCGGTCGTCGAACTCGACCCCGGCCTGCCGGCAGTGCTCGACGAGAGGAAGGGTCAGGCCCGTGCCGCCCATGAGGCCGCGGCCGCGCTCGTGGCTCCTGACGAAGGCCCCGCCGCGGCGGACCTCGATCCGCACACCGAAATCGGCCAGCCCGGGGACCGCCTCGGGAGCGCCGAAGGCCAGGGCATCGAGGAGCTCGGGCACGTTCAGGCCACGCCCGGTCTCGGCGGTCATGGCGCGATGTCGTTCCGGGCTCACCCCGCCGACGCCTAAGGTGAAGCCCCCGCCGGCGTAGGTGGTGCAGTTGCCCAAGCCGGGAGGGGCTTTCGAGAGCACGGTCACCTGGGCCCCGGCACGGGCGGCGACCGCCGCCGCGATGAGGCCGGCTCCACCCGCGCCCACCACGAGGACAGGCCCGCTCTTGTCAGGGTTCAAAGCACTTCCCTCTTTCCGGAAGCGAAACGCTTGAGGTCCCCGGCGTGCTTGGCGACGATGACCGCCGCCAGGGCCAGCCCGAAGAGCAGCCAGTTGGCGTCGTTGTGGATGAACCACAGGACGATGGGGATGGTCAGCACGCCGGCCACGGTCCCCAGGTAGGAGTCCTTGGTCAGCATCGTCGCGGGGACGGCGACGACCACCGGCGGGATGAGGGCGATCGGCGAGAGCAGCAGGAGGGCGCCGATGGTGACCCCCAGGCCCTTGCCGCCCTTGAACCCGATGTAGACCATCCAGTTGTGGCCGATGACGCAGCCGACCGCGGCCCACAGGGGCAGGTAGGGGTCCCCCGGCCAGAGCCTCCTGGCCAGGTAGACGGCGAGCATGCCCTTACCCAGGTCGAGGAGACCGGTCAGGAGACCCGGGACGAGGCCGACGTTGCGGGCGGTGTTCATCCCGCCGACGTTGCCGCTCCCGAGGGACCGGATGTCGCGGCCCTTGAAGAGCCTGGTCATGAGGTAGGCCGACGGGAAAGATCCCAGCAGATAGGCCCCCAGAAGGACGAGGACGGCCAGCGTGGAGCCGCCCGCGCCGGCCGCTGGGGCGGCCTCCGGCGCGAGGTGCATGGACATCACCAACCTTGTCAGAGTCTCCGCCCGGACTACTCCTCCGGGCAG
>JAJZPE010000238.1 GCA_021811325.1 Bacillota bacterium | reverse complement strand
CTGCGAAAGTCTTTCTTTAAGGGCTAAGCGGGCCCGGTTCAGCCTGGACTTCACGGTGCCCAGGGAGCAGTCGAGGACCTCGGCGATCTCCTGATAGGACAGGTCCTGCAGGTCACGCAGGACGATCACGACTCTGTATTCCTCAGACAGCTCCTCGATGCAGGACTGGACGACCTCCCGCACCTCCCGGCGCTCGGCCAGCTCGTCCGGGGGCGGCGCGGTGTCGGCCAACTGCCGTTGCATGGTCTCGCCCTTGTCGCTGGAAACCGGTTCGTCAATGGAGATGGTCGGCCGCCGGCCGCGCTGGCGCAGCTCGTCCAGGCAAACGTTGGATACGACGCGATAGAGCCAGGTCGAGAAGCTCGACTGGCCGCGGAAGTCCTTGAGCGATTGGAAGACCCGCAGGAAGGCCTCTTGCGAGAGGTCGTTGGCGTCATCGTGATTGCCGGACATGCGGTAGGCGAGGTTGTAGACCTTCTTCTCGTAGAGGCGGACGAGGTCGTCGAAGGCCGCCAGGTCGCCTTTCTGACAACGGTGAATCAGTTCGTTCTCGTCCAGGGCGACCCGGCCTCCTTTCGTCCGCGCAGTGGCGCGGGGTCGTGATGGCTCGAAAACTTTCGAACCCCAAACGAAGAAAACATAATAATTTTTGGATTCGACGCGCAGACCTGGAGTCCTTTGTGTGAGGAACAGCAAAAGAATGAGTCGGGCCGCGGCGACGGGCCATAGCACCGCCGGTCAATGCTCCTTGACGAGGATGAGACGCAGACCGGCATCGTCCCGGATGACCTGATATCCGAGCTTGGCGGCGAGCGGCCCGAGAAGGATGTACGGCTCGTAGTCGTGGATGGCTCCGGGGAGGTATTCGCCGCCCGCCGTCACCTGAGCGGTCGGGAAGTCCCACCAGCCCCGGAGGCCCAGATCGCTGTTGGCCACACGCAGCGGGAAGAGAAAGTCGTCGCCTGAGACGGCTAGCTGCCGGGTCAAGAGGCTGTCGCCCAGGTACAACCCGTAGGTCGAGAGGACGAGGCGGCCGGCCTCATCCAGGCTCCAGGTGAACGGGACACCGAGGACGCCCTGCAGGTCCTCGACTCTCACTCGCCAGCGCCCGCTGCTCCCGACGACGCCCGGGACCGCGCGCCCGTCGACTTTTGCCACGCGTTCCTTACCGTCCCAGTTGACCTCGTGGCCGAAGCCCTCGGCCAGGGGCCGGATGAAGACCCAGAAAGACCCGTCCTCCTCGTGGTACCCGCCAGGGATGGCCCAGCCGTTCAGTTCGGCCGGCCGGCCCAGGGGCAGGCGAAGAGTCCGGCCGCCGGCGCCGGCCAGTTCCTCTAGGAGGTCGTCAATCCGGACCCCTCTCATCCGCCCGACCTCCCCCAGTTTGTCGAGGATCTCTTCGGGCGTGACCCGGCTGTGCTTGTAGATGTCGGCCCAGACGATCAGGGTGTCCTCGCCGGTCTTGTCATCGCGCGTGACCTCGACGGTCTCGTAGATGATCTTGACCGGCGTTCCCACCTTCACGCGCGCGAAGAGTTCCTCGGCGTCGGCGTTGAGGAGCCGGATGCACCCGCCGGAGCTGGGATAGCCCAAGCTCCAAGGGGCGTTGGTCCCGTGGATGCCGTAGTCGGTGCCGCCGAGACCCATCCAGCGGGTGCCCAGCGGGTTGGCCGGGCCCGGCGGGACAGGTTTTCGGCCTTTCGGATACCAGGTCGGGTTGACCTGCTTCGTGACCACCTTGAAATCGCCGACCGGCGTCTGTTCGAAGGTCCGGCCGACGCCGACCTGGTAACGCTTGACGAGCCGCCCATCTTCGTAGTAGAACAGGCTCGTCGCAGCGATGTTCAACAAGATATACGGACCTTTGGGCGGGATGGTTTCAGCGCCCGGCGGTCTCGGTGGCCCGCTCGGCGCGGTCGAGCCCGACGTCGTCGCGCCGGGCGCCGCCGAGCCCTGCGCGGCCATCAGGGGACCGGTCAAAAAAACGAACAAAATAAAAAAGACCGACACGAAGACCAGCCGTCTACTGCCATCAGCCCACCACACGCCGCCAGCTCCTTTCCGCCGGACCGGGGTAAGTATATGCCGGCGGTTTGGGAGCTATGCGGGTTCAGCGGGCAATGAAAAGCCAGTCTACAAGGCCAACTCAGATCCCCTCGGTAACATTTCTAAGTGAGTGAGCCATTGTCCCTTCGGTAACATCTTAGCTGAGTGATTGCGTCGACTTGAAATGCGCTTCAGCCTTGTGTTAGAATCGTATGTGCCACCCATCCTCGCCGAAGTGGTGGAATTGGCAGACACGCACGACTCAAAATCGTGTGGGAGTAATCCCATGTCGGTTCAAGTCCGACCTTCGGCACAAGAGCCCACGGCGATATGATTTCGCAGTGGGCTTTCTTCATTGCCTGATTTCTTTGAGATCGAGGTTCGGCTCAGGCGCCCTTGATCCAGTCGGTCTTTAAGAGGTGGAACCAGCTCCAGCCGGGCGCTTCGCGCGGCGTCCCGGTGGCGTTGGTCGCTCCAATACCGCGTGACCGTCAATAAAGCTCTCTTTTTCCCCTGATGCCGGTTGATCCCACGCCGGGTCAGAACCGGAAATAGATGAACGCCGCTTCCTTGCCTTTCATGAAGATGGCCACCAACACCACGGCGGCCGCGTAGAAGAG
>JAJZPE010000237.1 GCA_021811325.1 Bacillota bacterium | reverse complement strand
CCCTGGGCCCGTAGGTCGAGGTAGAACACGGTGCTCTGGCACTCCGGGTCGTGCTCACGGGCGATGACCGCCTCCTTGGTCGAGGACATGCAGCAGATGGAGGAGCAGTAGGGCGCGCCGCGGTGGGCGTCGCGCGAACCCACGCACTGGATGAAGGCCACCCGGCGCGGGTGCTTGCCGTCGCCCGGCCGGCACAGCTCGCCGCGGCTCGGCCCGGTGGCGCTCAGCAGGCGCTCGAACTCGAGGCCGGTGATGACGTTGGGGTAGAGCCCGTACCCGAACTCGCCCAGGGCCGACGGGTCGGCCAGGCCGAAGCCGGGGGCCAGGATGACCGCCCCCACGTCGATGGTCGAGGCCGTCGGCCCCTGGTCGTGGCGGATGGCCTGGCGCTTGCAGGCCGTCTCGCACTGCTGGCATTCCGAGCAGCCGCCACAGGCCAGGCAGCGCTGGGCTTCGGCGGAGGCGCGCTCGGCGGTGTAGCCCCCGACGACCTCGTCGAAGGAGCGCCGCCGTTCGGCCGCCGCCAGGCGGGGCAGGGGCTCGCGCCGCCGCCTCTGGGTGCCGGCCGTGTCGACGTTCAGCCGCCGGGCGTCCTCGGCCCGTGGCCGGCGCGTCCGCCCGGCCCGCAGGTCGTGGCCACGCAGGTAGCGGTCGATGGACTCGGCCGCCTCCTTGCCCGCGGCCGCCGCCTCGACCAGCGTGGCCGGTCCGGAGACGGCGTCGCCGGCGGCGAAGACCCCGGGCAGCTTGGTGGCCAGGGTCAGGGGGTCGGCGATGATGGTCCCGCCGCGGGTCGTCTCGAGGGTCGTGTCGTGCAGGAAGGTGTGGTCGGGGGCCTGGCTGACGGCGATGATGACCGAGTCGGCGGGGATGAGGAACTCGGAGCCGGGGACGGGCACGGGGCGCCGCCGCCCGTCGGGGCCGGGCTCGCCGAGGGCGTTGCGGAGGCACTCGATGGCCTCGACCCGCTCGTCGGCGGCCCCGATGATGCGGACCGGGGCGGTCAGGAACTCGAAGCGGACGCCCTCTTCGCGGGCCTCCTCGACCTCCTCGGGGAGGGCCGTCATCTCGGCCTCGGAGCGGCGATAGGCCACGGTGACCTCCTCGGCCCCCAGACGCAGGGCCGTGCGGGCGGCGTCGATGGCCGTGTTGCCGCCGCCGATGACCACCGCCCGGCGACCGACGGGCACCCGCTCACCCAGGTTGACCTGGCGCAGGAAGGCGACCCCGTGGAAGACGCCCCTCAGGTCCTCGCCGTAAATGCCGATGCGCTGCGGGGCGTGGGCCCCGACAGCCAGAAGGACGGCGTTGAAGCCCTGGGCGAAGAGGTCGTCGACGTCCAGGTCGCGGCCGATGGCCACGCCCGTCCGCAGCTCGATGCCGGTCTTCAGGATCTGGTCGATCTCCGCCTCGACCAGCCGCTTGGGCAGCCGGTACTCGGGGATGCCGACCCGCATCATCCCGCCGGCCACGTCGAGGGCCTCGAAGATGGTCACCCCGTAGCCCCGCCGGCGCAGGTGATAGGCGGCGGCCAGGCCGGCCGGCCCCGAGCCGACCACGGCGATGTTCTCCGGGTGGGTCCGCGGCGGCACCGGGACGCCCTCAGGGTACAGCTCGTCGAGGTGGCCCAGGACATGGTCGCCGACGAAGCGCTTCAGGCGGGAGATGGCCACCGGGTCGTCGACCTCACCCCGCTGGCAGACCCCCTCGCACGGGTGATGGCAGGCGGTGCCGCAGATGATCGGGAAGGGCATCTCCTGGCGGATGAGCTCCCAGGCCTCGCGGTACTTGCCCCGGGCGATGAGGCTGACGAAGCCCTGGGTGTTGATGCCCGACGGGCAGGCCATCCGGCAGGGAGACCGGCCGCGCTTGTCGATGGCGTACTTGTTCGGGCTGGACTGGGGGAACAGCCGGTAGATGGCCTTGCGTTTGCCCAGCCCCCGGTTGAAGGCGTCGGGCAGCTCGACCGGGCAGACGGCCTCGCAATCGCCACACCCGGTGCAGGCCTCGAGGTCGACGTAGCGGGGGAGCTGACGGACCTCGGCGCTGAAGCGCCCCGGTTCTCCCTGGAGTGAGGCCACTTCGGCGAGGGTGTGGAGGACGATGTTGGGGTGGGTCAGGCAGTCGGTCATCTTCGGCCCGAGCAAGCACATCGAGCAGTCGTTGGTCGGAAAGGTCTTGTCAAGCTGGGCCATCTTCCCGCCGATGGACGGCTCCCGGGTGACCAGGTGAACCAGATAGCCCGACTGGGCCAGGTCAAGCGAAGCCTGGAGGCCGGCGATGCCGCCGCCGACGACCAGGACGGCGCCGGTCGCGGGGACCCCCAAAGTCGCGGGAATCCCCGGGCTTTCGGAAATCTGCGCCCGTTGGTGCTCCACCGCACACACCTCCATCGTTCGGCCTCAAAAAGCCCCTTGGAAAACGGTCAAAGCGAGCTCTTCTAGCTCGCTTTTCACCCCACGCTTGTGATTGTGAAGCCCAGAACGTGAAAAAGCGGGCCTCGCCCGCTTTAACTCTTCTAGCTTGGTTTTTGTCGCCCGGTGAGGGCCGGCCCTCGGCGGTCCGTCAGACAACCAGGGCCAAAATGTGAGCCATGTGAACAAACCGGCTCACCTCCGGAGCACCCCCCACCTTATGGCGACGGGGCGTCCCTCTCAGTTTCAGTCTATTCTGCCCCAGGGG
>JAJZPE010000056.1 GCA_021811325.1 Bacillota bacterium | reverse complement strand
GGGGCGGTGGCCGACCTGCTCGGGGCGGCCCCCGACGAGGTCGCTTTCGGGGCCAACATGACCACCCTGAACTACGCCCTCTCGCGGGCCCTCGGCCGCGAGCTCAAACCGGGCGACGAGGTCGTCATCACCGACCTGGACCACGAGGCCAACCGCGGCCCGTGGCTCGCCCTGGAAGAGAAGGGCGTGGTCGTCAAGTCGGTCAGGGTCGACCCCGACAAGCTCGTCCTCGACTGGACCGACCTGGAGTCCAAGGTCGGGCGGAAGACCCGCATCCTGGCCATCGGGTACGCCTCCAACGCCCTGGGCACGGTCAACGACGTCAAGCGGGCATCGGCCCTGGCCCGCCAGGTCGGCGCGGTCAGCGTCATCGACGCCGTCCACGGCGCGCCCCACCTGCCCATCGACGTCCGAGACATCGGTTGCGACTTCCTCCTGTGCTCGGCCTACAAGTTCTTCGGCCCGCACATCGGCATTCTCTATGGCCGGGCCGATGCTTTCGACCGGCTCCGCCCGTACAAGCTCCGCCCGCAGGACGACCACCGGCCGTTCCGCATCGAGACCGGGACGCTCTGCCACGAGGGCATCGCCGGGACCACGCCGGCCGTCGAGTTCATCGCCTCGCTCGGGCGGCGCGCCGCCGAGGCCGCCGGGGCCAGGGGCCCGAAGGGCCGTCGGGCCGCCGTCGTCGCCGGCATGGAGGCCATCCAGGCCTACGAGGACGGGCTGGCGAAGAAGCTCCGCGACGGCCTGCGGGCCATCCCGGGGACGCGGGTCTTCAGCGCTCCGGAGGACACCGTCCGCACGCCGACCGTCTCTTCGACCTATCCGAAGCTCCGCTCGGACGAGATGGCCAAGGCCCTCGGCCGGCAGGGCGTCTTCGTCTGGGACGGCGATTTCTACGCGACCACGCTGGTCTACGACCGGCTCGACCTGACCGCCCGGGGCGGCCTGGTCCGCATGGGCCTCGCCCCTTACAACACCGAGGACGAGGTCGAGCGGACCCTCGAGACCGTCGAAAGGCTGGCCCGCTGATGGCCGCCCTGAGCGTACCCGAGCCCGGCCTGTCCGACGTCCTCGCCGCCAGGCGCATCGTCGACCGCTACCTGCGGCGCACGCCCCTCCTCAACCCGGCCGCCCTCGGCCAGTTCCTCGGCGCGGACGTCTACGTCAAGTGCGAGAACATGCAGCCGATCGGGGCCTTCAAGGTCCGCGGCGGCCTCAACCTCGGCCACCACCTGACCCCGGAAGAGCGGGCCGGCGGTCTGGTCACCGCCTCGAGCGGCAACCACGGCCAGTCCATCGCCTATGCCGCGCGGACCTTCGGCGTCCGGGCGACCATCTACGCGCCTGAGGGGGCCAACGAGTTCAAACTGGCTTCGATGCGCCGTCTCGGGGCCGACGTCGTCCTCTTCGGCAAGGACTTCGACGACGCGCGGACGCGGGCCGAGGAGGACGCCGTCGCCAAGAAGGCCCGTTTCGTCAGCTCCGGCGACGAGCCCTTGCTCATCGCCGGCGTCGGCACGGCCACCCTCGAGGTCCTGGAGGAGGTCCCGGACCTCGACTACCTCTTCGTCCCGGTCGGCGGCGGGAGTGGCGCCTCGGGCGCAGCCATCGTCGCCAAGGGGATCAACCCGCGGGTCAAGGTCATCGGGGTGCAGGCCGCGGGCGCGCCGGCCGTCTACGAGTCGTGGAAGGCGCGACGCCCGGTCAGCCTGGGCCGCCCGGCGACCTTTGCCGACGGCCTGGCCACGCGCGTCCCGTTCGAGCTCCCGCTGAGGATAATGATAAGGCTCCTCGACGACATGCTCACGGTGGGCGAGGACGAGCTGCGTGAGGCCGTGGTCCTGTATGTCGAACACGCCCACCAGATAGCCGAAGGAGCCGGGGCCGCGCCCCTCGCTGGGGCCCGCCGGCTCGCCGCCGCCATCAAGGGCAAGAAGGTCGGGCTCATCCTCAGCGGCGGCAACCTGACCCTGGAGATGCTGCGGTCGATCCTGGCGGCGAAGTGACCGCCGCCGGGCGGTGGAATTTCGCCCCTCATACGCCCGGAAACCTGCGTCAAGCGGCCCAACCGGGCCGCTTCTGACTAGCGTGGAAGCGCCCGCCGGACCAGCCATTCGCTGGACGTCACGGTGAAGCCGAAGCTCTCATAGAGGCTGCGGGAGGTCTGGTTGTCGACCTGGGTGGTCAGCTCGACGTAGGTGGCGCCGGCCGGGCGCAGGGTGCCCAGGGCGTGGGCCAGCATCAGGCGGCCCAGGCCGCGGCCCTGCAGCTCGCGGCGGACGCCGAGGCGGCCGACGTAGCCCTGGGGCGGGGCCCAGCTGTTGAGGTTGTAACCGGCCACCCGGTCCCCGATGGTCAGGACGAAGAAGTTGCCCGCCGCGTAGACCGCGCTGGAGCGGAAGCCGGCCTCGTCGATCCACCAGAGCGGGTCGAAGGCCGAGTGCTCCACTTCCAGCACGCCCGGCAGGTCGCCTTCCACGAACGGCCGGATGACGGGCTCCGGCTCGGCTCTCGCGGCGCGGTTGGCGGCCGTGCGGGCCAGGGCGTCGCGGAGGCGCTCCGGCACGTCGAGGTCGCCCTTGCGGTAATGGACGAGTTCCTGGAACGGCTCCCAGCCGTCGGCGGCCAGCCCCGGCAGCATTTCTCCGGGGATGGGGAGGGCGATGGCCCACTCGGCCGTCGCCAGTGGTGGCACCTCGCGGGGATCGGCGGCCAGGGCGGCGTCGGCCAAGGCGCGGATGGCCGCCAGCCGGACCTCGGGCGGGTCGTGGGCGTCCGACCGCACGTTGATGGACAGGACCTGCGGCCGGTTCTGCCACGGCCTGACCACGGAATAGGCGCGCGCCCGGCCGGCCTCGTCCGAGGCCAGCCAGCAGTGGACGAGCTTCCTTTGGAGCTGGTCCAGGAACGGGCGGTGCTCCCGCAGGCCGAGGGTCTCCCGGAAGGCCTGCAGGTCCGCCGTGCGGGACTCGTCGAACGGGGCGACGGTAAGGGGCGGCATGGCGCTCCTCCTTTCGCTTACGGAACACGCTCCAAACACTTTTCTCCGGCGACGGGGCTCTTCCTCCGCCGGCCAAGGAGGCCAAGTCAGATGGCGACAAACAAGAAAGGCAAGGGTCTCAAGGTCTACATCTCGGCGGACATGGAGGGCATCGGCGGCGTCGTCAACTGGGACGAGACGGGGAAGGAAGGCCTGGGCGACTATGACCGTGCCCGAAAGCTGATGGTCGGCGAGGTTAACGCAGCCATCGAGGGCGCCCTGGCCGCCGGGGCCACGGAGGTCCTCGTCAACGACTCCCACGGCTCGATGCACAACATCATCATTGAGGACCTCAACCCGGCCGCCCGGCTGATCAGTGGGTCGCCCAAGCCGATGAGCATGATGGAAGGCCTCGACGACAGCTTCGACGCCGTCTTCTTGGTCGGGTACCACGCCCGGGCGACGACGCCGGGGGTGCTCAACCACACCTACACCGGGAGCCTGCTGGAGTACCGGGTCAACGGGAAAGTCTTCGGCGAGACCGGGATGAACGCGGCCACGGCCGGGGAGCACAGCGTGCCGGTCGTCCTCGTCACCGGCGACTCGACGGTCTGCGCCGAGGCCAGAGCCCTCCTCGGGGACATCCAGACGGCCGCCGTCAAGGAGCACGTCGGGCGCTACGCGGCCAACAACCTGCACCCGGAGAAGGCCCGGGGGCTCATCCGGGAGGCCGCCCAGCGGGCCCTGAAGGGCCTCGGTAAGGTCAAGCCGTTCAAGGTGCGGCGGCCGGTCCGGGTCGAGTTGAAGTTCAACTCCACCGCCCTGGCCGACGGCGCCTGCCTGATGCCCGGGGTCGAGCGGGTCGACGACCTCACCGCGGCCTGGGAGGGTCCAGACTACGTGGCCGCCGTCCGCGCCGCACGGGCGATGATTTCGCTGGCCGGGCGAAGCTGACCGCGGCCGCCGGGGCCGACGGCTCGCAGGGACCAAGATGCAAAAGCCCCCCGGGGGTCGGTCCCCGAGGGGCTTTGTTTCAAATCCGTTCAATGGCCCCCGGTCCAATTACCGCGCAAGTGAAACTTTTCCCAACCGTGAAGGAGTCAAGTTACCCCTGTCGAAAATCACACTGGAACAGTGGAACGCCAGCCGCACTCCACCCACGGTGCGGCTTTACCCCTTGAAGGAGGTGTGTTGCCGGGTGCGCGAGATACAGGCCGGCAAGATTGCCGAGACGGTGGCCCGCCTTTGCATGGAGGCCAACTACGACCTGGGAGAGGACGTCCTCAAAGCCTTCAAAGAGGGGCTGAAGGCCGAAGAGTCACCGGCCGGACAGGACATCTTCAAGCAGCTCCAGGAAAACGCCCGGATCGCCGCCGAGGAGCGCGTGCCGATGTGCCAGGACACCGGCGTGGCCGTGGTCTTCCTCGAACTCGGCCAGGACGTCCACGTCGTCGGCGGGAACCTCGTCGACGCCATCAACGAGGGCGTCCGTAAGGGCTACGGGGAAGGCTACTTACGCAAGTCGATGGTCGCCCAGCCCATCGGCGATCGGAAGAACACCGGCGACAACACCCCGGCCGTCATCCACACGGAGGTCGTCCCCGGCGATAAGATGAAGATAACCATCGCCCCGAAGGGCGCCGGCAGCGAGAACATGAGCGGGGTGAGGATGCTCGCCCCCGCGGTCGGCGTGGAAGGGGTCAAGAAGTTCGTCCTCGAGCGGGTTAAGGAGGCCGGGTCCAACCCCTGCCCGCCGATAGTCATCGGGGTGGGCATCGGCGGGACGATGGAGAAGGCCGCTCTCATCGCCAAGAGGGCCCTCCTGCGGCCGATCGGCCAGCACTCCAAGTTCCCGGAGGTCGCCGCCCTCGAAACCGAGCTGCTGGAGAAGGTCAACAAGCTTGGCATCGGCCCGCAGGGGCTCGGCGGACGGGTCACCGCCCTGTGGGTCAACGTCGAGGTCTATCCGTGCCACATCGCCTCCTTGCCCGTGGCGATAAACATCAACTGCCACGCCAGCCGGCACAAGGAAGCCGTCCTCTAGGAGGGGTCACCAATGGCCGAAAAGCGCATCACCACCCCGCTCACCGATAGCCTGATCAGGTCGCTGAAGTCGGGCGACCGGGTCCTCATCACCGGGACCATCTACACCGGGCGCGACGCCGCCCACAAGCGGCTGACGGACCTCCTCAAGGCCGGCCGGCAGCTGCCGGTCGACCTGCGCGGGCAGATAATCTACTACGTCGGGCCGGCGCCGGCCAAGCCGGGGCAGGCCATCGGGTCCGCCGGGCCGACCACCTCGTACCGCATGGACAGCTATACCCCGGCCCTCCTCGAGTACGGGCTCAAGGGGATGGTCGGCAAGGGCTCGCGCAACAAGGAAGCCCGCGAGGCGATGGTCAAGTACGGTGCGGTCTACTTCGCCGCCGTCGGCGGGGCGGGGGCCCTCATCGCCAAGTCGATCAAGAAGGCCCGCATCGTGGCCTATGAGGACCTCGGGGCCGAAGCCATCCACGAGTTCACCGTGGAGGACTTCCCGTGCATCGTCGTCAACGACGTTTACGGGAACGACCTCTACGAGGAAGGCGTGAAGCAATACCAGAGAGCTTGAGAAGCTCAACATCAAGGAGGCGGGCACATGGCACTGCGGGATGAGGCCCTGAAGCTGCACCAGGACAACCAGGGCAAGATCGAGGTCGTGAGCAAGGTCCCTCTTCGCGGCAAGGAGGACCTCAGCCTCGCGTACACGCCGGGCGTGGCCGAGCCGTGCAAGGAGATAGCCAAGAACAAGGACCTTGTCTACGACTACACCGCCAAGGGCAACCTGGTGGCGGTCGTCTCCGACGGGACGGCGGTCCTGGGCCTCGGGGACATCGGGCCCGAGGCCGGCCTGCCGGTCATGGAGGGCAAGTCGGTCCTCTTCAAATACTTCGCCGGCGTCGACGCCTTCCCGATCATGGTCGCCAGCAAGAAGGTCGAGGACATCGTCCAGCTCGTCAAGTTGCTGGAGCCCACCTTCGGCGGGGTCAACCTCGAGGACATCTCCGCCCCGCGGTGCTTCGAGGTCGAGGCCCGGCTGAAGAAGGAGACCGGCATCCCGATCTTCCACGATGACCAGCACGGGACGGCCGTCGTGGTCACCGCCGCCGCCCTGTCGGCGCTGAAGCTGGTCGGGAAGAAGCTCGAGCAGGTCAGGGTGGTCGTCAACGGGGCCGGCGCCGCCGGCATCTCCGTCACCAAGCTCCTCCTCGACCTCGGGGTCAAGCACCTCATCCTGTGCGACACCAAGGGGCCCATCTACGAGGGTCGCCCCGAGGGCATGAACCCGTTCAAGGACGAGATCGCCAAGCTGACCAACCGCGAGAAGGTCAGGGGGACGCTGGCGGACGCGCTGAAGGGCGCGGACGTCTTCATCGGCGTCTCGGTGGCCGGCGCGGTGACCAAAGAGATGGTTCAGGCGATGAACCAGAAGGCGATCATCTTCGCCATGGCCAACCCGACCCCGGAGATCTTCCCGGACGAGGCCAAGGCCGGCGGGGCGGCCGTCGCCGCCACCGGGCGGTCCGATTTCCCGAACCAGATCAACAACGTCCTGGCCTTCCCGGGCATCTTCCGCGGCGCCCTCGACGTACGGGCCAAGGACATCAACGAGGCGATGAAGATCGCCGCGGCTAAGGCCATCGCCGCGCTGGTCCCGGAGAATGAACTGAACGCGGAGTACATCATCCCGAAGCCGTTCGATCGGCGTGTGGCCCCGGCGGTGGCGGCGGCGGTGGCCAAGGCGGCCATGGATACGGGTGTCGCGCGGCTCAAGCGCGACCCGGCCGACATCGCTGAGAAGACGCGGCAGATGGTCGAGAAGGTCAATAGCCGGCAGGTGTAGCGCGGACTGAGGCGCTCGGGCGGGTGGGGCGCCCGCTGCCGGTGTGGCTTTTCCGCACGAACGCGTAAGCTCGCCCCGGCCGCGGTTTTCTGCAGCCGGGGCGGCTCGCTTGCGTGGGGACAAACCCGCCGGCTCCGGGCCGCTTCCCCCGCGGGAGCAGCCGCCGCGGCGGCCCGATGACCCCTCAGACTGGACAATCCACCACTGATATCCGATAATGGACGCGTGTAGACTTATCCCACAGTAGGTGATGACGTTGAAGCTGTACGAGTACCTGGCCAAGGAGATCCTGGGCAAGAGCGGGATCCCGACGCCGCCGGGGCGCGTGGCGATGAACCCGGACGAGGTCGCGGCGGTGGCCGCGGAGATCGGCGCGCCGGTCGCCATCAAGGCCCAGATCCTGGCCGGCGGCCGGGGGAAGGCGGGCGGCATCAGGTTTGCCGACCACCCGGAGCAGGCGCGGGCGGTCGCCAAGGAGATGTTCGGGGCCGACCTCAAGGGCTTCAAGATCGACCGTCTCCTGGTCGAGAAGAAGCTGAAGATCGAGAACGAGCTATACGTCGGGGTGGCCGTGGACGGGGCGGCCAAGCTGCCCCTGCTGATCGCCTCGGCGCAGGGCGGGATGAGCATCGAGGAAGTCCCCGAGAAGGCCATCGTCAAGCGGCCCATCGACATCACCTGGGGGCTCTACCCGTACACCGCCCGCGAGGTCGTGCGGCGGCTGGGCCTGACCGGGACGCCGGCCAAGAAGGTCGCCGAGGTCCTGGTCAAGCTGTACAGGGTCTTCCGGGCCTACGACGCCGAACTCGTCGAGATCAACCCGCTGATCATCGCGGCGGGCGAGGGGCCGGGGAAGGAAGAGGTCATCGCCGCTGATGCCCGCCTGAACGTCGACGACTACGCCCTCTTCCGGCATAAGGAGCTACCGGTCATCGACGAAGGGACCGCGCTCGAGAAGAAGGTCAAGGCCATCGGCCTGGCCTACGTCGAGCTGGACGGGGACATCGCCGTGATGGCCAACGGGGCCGGGATGGCCATGGCCACGCTGGACATCCTGAGCCGCTACGGTGGCCGGCCGGCCAACTTCCTGGACGCCGGCGGCGGGGCCTCGGTCGAGCCGACGGCCCAGGCCATCGATGTCCTCGTGGCGACCAAGCCCAAGGCGATATTGATAAATATCTTCGGCGGCATCACCCGGTGCGACGACGTCGCCAAGGCGATTCTCTGGGTCAAGCAGAACCGCGGCATCCCGGTGCCCCTGGTGGTCCGGCTGGTCGGGACCAACGAGGCCGAAGGGGTGCGGCTGCTGCAGGAAGCGGGCCTCAACGCTTACCGGTCCTTGGATGAAGCGGCCGCCAAGGTCGTGGCCGCGGCCGGGGGGGCAAAGTAGATGGCTATCTACATCGACGAAAAGACCAAGGTCCTGGTCCAGGGCATTACCGGCAACCAGGGCGCCTTCCATACCAAACAGATGCTGGCCTACGGGACGCGCGTGGTGGCCGGCACCTCGCCCGGTAAGGGCGGCCAGGAGGTCGAGGGGGTCCCGGTCTTTGACACCGCCGAAGAGGCCGTGGAAGCCCGCGGCGCCAACGCCTCGGTCATCTTCGTCCCGGCGGCCTTCGCCAAGGACACCATCTTTGACGCCATCGACAACGGGATTAAGACCGTGGTCGCCATCACCGAGGGCATCCCGGTCCACGACGCCATGGAGATCATGGCTTTCGCCAGGGCCCATGAGGCCGTGGTCATCGGCCCCAACACCTTCGGGGTCATCTCCCCGGGCAAGTGCAAGATCGGCATCATGCCGAACCAGATCTATGCCCCCGGGAAGGTCGGCGTCGTCGCCCGCAGCGGGACCTTGAGCTACGAGATCGCCGCCAGCCTCACCCAGGCCGGCCTGGGCCAGACGACCGTCGTCGGCATGGGCGGGGACCGCGTCGTCGGGCTGTCCTTCATCGACGTGCTGAAGCGGTTCCAGGCCGACCCGGAGACCGAGGGCGTGGTCCTCATCGGCGAGATCGGCGGCCGTGCCGAGGAAGAGGCGGCCGAGTACATCAAGGGCATGACCAAGCCCGTCGTGGCTTACCTCGCGGGCAAGGCCGCCCCTCCGGGCAAGCGGATGGGCCACGCCGGCGCCATCATCGAGCGCGGCCGCGGGACCTTCGATTCGAAGGTGAAGGCGTTGGAGGCCGGCGGGGCGGCCGTGGCCGATCTGCCGTGGCAGGTGCCGGAGCTGCTGAAGGGCCGGTTGGCCTCGGCGAAGGCCGGCGGCGGGGAGACCGCGGCGACCCGCAACGGGAACGGCCACGGGGAAGCGGGGAAGAAGAAGGGGAAGAAATGAGCGACTGACAAATCGGATGAGCCGGGCCCTGCGGCCCGGCTCTACGCAAGTCTGTTTGGCCTGGAGGACGATAGCCTGTCGACGGTGTCGCCGAGACCGGCGGGGCGAAAGGGTAGAACCCGGATGATTCGGTCCACTTGTCAGGCCACTGTGGATGTCGAAAAAATGACCTCAAGCTGGTGTTTTAGGTGTTGACAGGTTCCCCTGGTGGGGTTATAATTCTTTGTGAAGCCGGGAACTAAAGGCCGGCACCATAAAGAGACAGGTTTGGGTGAAGTGAAACTTACGGCGACATTTTTTCTCCGTAAACGAAACCCGAATACGGTCCGGAGCGTATACACAAATGAATGAGGGCGGTCTTATGGATCGCCCAGCTCCAGAAGACAACTTCCGCCCGCTATCACAGCCCAACAAACCTACCACCCCGCGCTGTCATCAATCCGTCGCGGATATCGTCGCCCCTTCGCCGCCAACATCACCTCTCGATCGCTCCCCACTTCGCAGCGCAGCCGCAGCACCGCTCGTCCAAACATCGCCATCCTATCTCGACCAATAGCCAGTGGCAGTAGCGGGCAGACCCCAGGCGGACCAGTCGCAGGCCCGCCTGGTTTTTTTTCTGGGCGGGGGCTCGAATGGGCGAAGGCAAAAGACAAGGGCTCCGCCTGCGCGGGGCCCTCTACATTTCTCTGTAGTCCAGTCAAGTCGGGTCCGGAGACTACTGCTCGGACCGCGACCGGCTGATCCGCCGGGACCTCGTCCACAGCACGATCACCACCGCCACCACGGCCAGGACCGGCACGGCCACGGCAATCACGTCAACCGACCAGATCCGCAGCTCGAAGCTCTCCCAGCCGGCCCCCAGCCCAAGGCCGATGGAGATCATGGCCAGGCACCACGGCAGGACGCCGAGGGTGGTGAAGCCCACGAACTGCGGAAGGGGCATCCGAGCGATGCCCGCCGGCAGGGAGACCCAGGTCCGGACGATGGGGATGATGCGGGCCAGGCTGACCGCGCCGCGGCCGAACCGGCCGAACCACGCCTCCGACCGTTCGAGGGCCTGCGGGGTCAAGCGGATGTAACGGCCATACTTGAGGACGAAGACGCGCCCGCCGGCGGCGCCGATCCAATACATGAGGAGCGCGCCGGCCACGCTCCCGCCGACCGCCGCCCCGACGGCTCCGTAAAGGTTGAGGACCCCGATGTGGACCAGGTAGCCGACGAAGAGCAGCATTGGCTCGCTGGGCACCGGCAGTCCGGCGTTCTCGATGAGCATGCCGAAGATGACGGCCAAATACCCATAGCGGGCGACTTCATTGATGATCGTATCGAGGAAACCGCTGATGTCGTTCGCCTCCCGGACGCGTCAACCACCATTCTAGCACCCATGGGCAGGGGGCGCAACCCGCGGACCCCAGCCGCTTCGGCCCGCGCGGCCGTTTCGGCCCGCACGGCCCGGTCCGCTGGACAGACTACAAGGCAGGAAAGCCGGAACGCGCCGAGAAGTAATCAGTTTGGAGCGGCGTCATCCAAGCACACCACATCACATGCTCCGGAACAGGGGGTGAAGCTTTGTCCAGCCGACGGCACCTCAGCGAGCTCCGCGGGAACTCCGACCTCTATCCGCGCAATGTGAGGGCCGGCATGTACGCCTGGCTCTTCCACCGCATCACCGGTCTAGCCCTCGTCTTCTACATCATCCTCCACATCTTCGTCATCGCCTCGGTCAACTTCGGCGGGGGTTCCTTCGACTCCACCATGAGGCTCCTGACCAGCAAACCGTTCGTCATCGTCGACCTCGTCCTGGTGGGCGTGGTGCTCTACCATGGCCTGAACGGCCTACGGATCATCTTCTTCGACCTCGGTTACGGGATCAAGAACCAGCGAAGCATCTTCTGGGCGCTGATGGCGGTGGGCACCGTCATCTTCGTTTTCGCCGCCTACGCCAGCTCGAAACTACTCTTCCGGGCCTAAGAGGAGGTAACCCTTGTGAGCGTCAGGGATCAGGGTCAACCGGCCTGGCTCGTCGGCCCGGGAGGGGCGATAGCCTGGCTGTTGCAGCGGCTCTCCGGCTTCATCCTCGTCCTGCTGCTGGGGACTCATCTCCTGCTCCTTCATTACGGCGGGGACCAGCAACTCGTCTTCGCCAGCGTGACCATCCGCCTGAAGACGGTCCTCTTCATCATCATCGATACTGGCCTCCTGGCCTCCGGCCTGTACCACGGGCTGAACGGCCTCCGCAACGTCGTCCTGGACTGGGACATCAGCCGCCGCGCGGCTGCCGTCCTGACGACCGTCCTCTGGATCGTGGGCATCTTCATGACAATCTACGGCGCCACGGCCCTGTACTCGTTCTGGGCAGGCCGCGGCGTCTTCGGGGGGTGAGCCGATGCCGAGTATGTACCATCAAGTCGTGATCGTCGGCGGCGGGCTCGCCGCCCTCAGGGCCGCCATCGAAGCCAAAGACGCCGGCCTCGACGTGGCCGTCTTCACCCGGGTCCACCCGGTGCGGTCGCACTCCGTGGCCGCCCAGGGCGGGGTCAACGGCGCCCTGGCCAACGCCGAGAGCGCCCGCGACGACACCATCGAGAAGCACGCCTTTGACACCGTCAAGGGCTCGGACTTCCTGGCCGACCAGCCGGCGGCCATCACCATGACCGCCGACGCGCCCAGGCGCATCATTGAGATGGAGCACTGGGGCTGCCCGTTCTCCCGCACCGGGGAAGGCAAGATCGCCCAGCGCCCGTTCGGCGGCGCCGGCTACCCGCGGACCTGCTACGCCGCGGACAAGACGGGCCACGCCCTGCTCCACACGATGTACGAACAGACCGTCAAGCGAGACATCAAGGTCTATGAGGAATGGAGCGTCCTGTCGCTGGTCGTCGAGAACGGCGTCTGCCGCGGGGTCATCGCCCTCGACCTGCGCGACGGGGACATCCACCCGGTCGGCGCCGACGCGGTCATCTTCGGCACCGGCGGGACCGGCCGGGTCTATGGCCGCTCCACCAACTCGATCATCGTCACCGGGGCGGGTATGGCCATCGCCTACCGCGCCGGCGTGCCCCTCAAGGACCTGGAGTTCATCCAGTTCCACCCGACCTCGCTCTTCGGGAACAACGTCCTCATCACCGAGGCGGCCCGCGGCGAGGGCGGTTACCTGCGCAACGCCAACGGCGATCGGTTCATGGAGAAGTATGCGCCGAAGGCCATGGAACTCGGGCCGCGCGACATCGTCGCCCGCTCTATCCAGACCGAGATCAACGAGGGCCGCGGCTTCCCGGGCGGCTACGTCCACCTGGACCTGACCCACCTCGGGGCCCAGAAGATCCTCGAGCGGCTGCCGGCCATCCGTGACATCAGCATCAACTTCGTCGGCGTCGACCCCATCGAGAAGCCGATCCCCATCCAGCCGGGCCAGCACTACACGATGGGCGGCATCGACACCGACGTCAATGGGGCCACGGCCCTCAAGGGCTTTTACGCCGCCGGCGAATGCGCCTGCGTCAGCGTCCACGGGGCCAACCGCCTCGGCGGCAACTCGCTCCTCGAGACCATCGTCTTCGGGCAGCGGGCCGGGGCCAACGCCTCGCAGTATGTGAAAGGCAACGGCCGCGGGCGGCCCGGCGAGGAACTGCTCCGCGAGCGGCTCCACGAGGTCCGCGGGCGCTGGGAGCGGCTCCGCGCCGCCGACGGCCCGGAGGACCCGGCCGCCATCCGCGACGAGATGAAGGCGACGATGATCGAGAAGGTCGGCATCTTCCGCGACGCCGAGAAGATGACCGACGCTCTCCAGACTGTCAAGAGGCTGCAGGAGCGGTACAAGAAGGTCCACGTCAACTACCGCGGCCGCCGTTTCAACCTGGACCTCCTGCGGACCTTCGAGCTGGGGATGAAGCTCGACCTGGCGGAGATCATCGCCCGGGGCGCCCTCGACCGCAAGGAGAGCCGCGGTTCGCACGCCCGCACCGACTACAAGGAGCGCGACGACGCCAACTGGCTCAAGCACACCATGGCTCATTACACTCCGGATGGGCCCCGCTTCGACTACAAGCCGGTGGAAATAACGAAGTGGCAGCCCGAAGCCAGGAGGTATTAAGATGAGCATCACCGACACCAAGCCCCAGCTCGAGGGGGCCAAAACGGTCACCGTCAACATCTTCCGCTACGACCCGGCGACGACCGACAAGCCGCATTACGACAGCTGGCAGGTGCCCATCATCGGCTCGATGACCGTCCTCGACCTGCTCTTCCACCTCCTCGAGCACGAGGACGGCTCGCTGGCCTTCCGCTACGCCTGCCGCGAGGCCATCTGCGGGAGCTGCGCCCTGTACGTCAACGGGAGCTACCGCCTGGCCTGCAAGACTCAGCTCAAGGACCTCAAGGCCCCGGAGATAAACATCAGCCCGCTCCCGCACCTGAAGGTGATCAAGGACCTCGTCGTCGACATGGACCCCTTCTGGGAGAAATACGAGCGGATAAAGCCGTACCTCATCACCCGCGACGAACCGCCGGAGAAGGAGTTCCTCCAGGACCCGGCCGCCCGCCTGAAGATGGACGACATGGTCGACTGCATCCTCTGTGGGGCGTGCTACTCGGGGTGCCCGACGGTCTGGACCGACCCGGACTACCTCGGGCCGGCGGCCCTGGTGAAGATGAACCGCTTCACCGTCGACACCCGCGACCAGGGCAACAAGGAGCGGACCAAGCTCTTCGACAACGAGCATGGGGTCTGGCGCTGCCACACCATCTTCAACTGCGTCGAGGCCTGCCCGAAGGACATCAACCAGACCTACTCCATCCAGCACCTGAAGCGCCGGGCGGTGGCCCGGAGATTCGGGGGGAAGTAGGGTCTGAAGGAGATCAGAGGGTCCGGCCATCCCTTGTCATCTGACGTTGGCGTTTATCACCGGGGTCACCCCTTTGGCCCCATAGACCCGCGCGACCCACGCTCCGACTGCGCCCGTCACCACGGCCAAGACCACGAAAGCCGCAGTTGCTCGCCGCGATCCCGCGCCGGCAGCCAGCCCAACGCCGGCCAATGACCCCACCACGTAGCTGAGGAAGATGACCGACGACACGCGACCGAGCTGGGCTGAACCGACCTCCTTCTGAACCTGGGTGTCCAGCATCACCCCGGAGATCGTGTCGGAAGCCGCCCGAAGTCCCAACGAGGTCAGGGAGAGAACAGGATGACGGGAGGCCGCAAAGACGATCATGAGACCGGCGGAGAGGGTTTCGAGCGCCCCGTAGAGGCGAAAACCAGCCCGGTCCAGACGCATCAGGGGCAAGAGCGCGATTGCGACCAACGACCCAGCGGCCATTGCTGAGTACAGGTAACCAAGCCCCTGCGGTCCTATCCTCAGAACATCCTGCGTGAGCGGCACTCCAATGACATCGATAAGACGAGCGGCGGCGGCTCCAACCGCGCCGGCGGCCAAGTAGACCAGAGCCGGAGTAGAGGTCACGGCGGCCAGCAGTCCGCCCTTCATCTCGCCGAGGAAGGAGCGTGCTTGGTGCGCTACCGTCTGGGTCCTCAGGGACGACCTATCCGTGGCCCTGCGGTCGGGGCTCAGTCTTATCCGGGCGATGATGACTGCTGCCACCAGGAATGACAAGGCGTCGAGGAAGAACAAAGGTGCTATCCCCCAGACTTGGGCAAACAGGCCACCGACAGCCGGGGTAGCCAGGTTCACCACTTGACCCGCGGCGGTCTTCGCGCTATTGGCCACCGGCAGTTCGTACGG
>JAJZPE010000004.1 GCA_021811325.1 Bacillota bacterium | reverse complement strand
GTAACATAACTAGTATACCACAAAAAAGGAAGGCGAGGACAACCACTTTCCTCGGCCCAGATGACTATTCCTTATCTAGTTAAGTGCCAAACACGAGAGGAGGCATTCCCACGGAATGCCTCCCTCATCAACTCAGCCGGACGGATTCTCCGCGGAGCTTCAGGCTTCCCGACCGCCCGTTCCCCGCCCGCCGCGCTTGGAGTCGGCGTTCTTGCGCAGGTCGCTGAGGCGCTCGTCACTGTCCTTCATGAACTTGGCGAGTTTGTCTTCGAAAGACATGCGCCCTTCACGGCCCATCGGGCGGCGCCCGCCGGTCGGCCGGTTCGGATTGGCCTGCTTGATTGAGAGGCCAATCTTCCCTTTCGGGTCGACCGAGAGGATCTTCACCTTGACCACGTCTTTTTCCTTGAGGTAGTCCTTGATGTCCCGGACGTAAGCATCCGCCACTTCGGAAATGTGCACCAAGCCGGTCTTCCCACCCGGGAGTTCCACAAAAGCGCCGAAATGCGTTATTCCGGTGACGACTCCTTCAATAACTTGGCCGACCTCCAACTGCATGACCAGAACCGGTCCTCCCCACCATCTTCATCTGCAATTAAAAATTATACAAGAACGGGTGGAGAGTGTCAAGCTATCAAGCCAACGAAACTCTAGTATCCAGGCTCTTTTCGAAGACGGCCGGGGTCGCCTGGGACGCCGTTGAAGTACGGGATCTCGCCGTCTTTGACCAGACCGAGCTGTTCGCGCGCGACCTTCTCGATGACCGCGTCACTGTGCATCAACGTGATCTGCTCGCGGAGGGCCTGGTTCTCCTGTTGCAGGCGGCGAATCTCCCCCTGCACCCTGGATTCCTGGGCCTTCAACTGGTAGACGCGGACCTCCTGGGCGGCGAAGACGGACACCCCATAGATGAGCAAGCCCACGAACAACAGGCGGCCTAATCGCACCTTCACCCGGGGCCTGGCCCGGCGCGGGCGGAGAGCCTGTCTCCTGGTCCTGAGGTCGATGACCGCCGAACGGCCGGCGTCGGTGAGTGGGTAAGCCATGGCTGCCTCCTGGACGGCGGATCAGTGGCGCCGCGTCATTGCTTCGGTTCCTCCAACCCTTCCTCGTCGCCGTTGGACGAGCCGAAGAGGTTCAGCGGGTCGCCGTTGAGGATGATGACCACCTGATAACCCTTGTTCTTGGCGCGGCTGTAAAGGGTGGCCACGGTCGCCGGGCTCAGCCCCAGGCGCAGGGCCACCTCAGCGTTGTTGTGACCCATCTCCCGCAGGGAGACCACCTGTCGTTCGCGGAAACTCAATTGCTCGGCGCCGCGGATCTCGATCTGCACGGGGTTGACTCCTTCCGTGGAACACCCGGCTCGGACAGCTTATTCACAAGTTATGTACAGGCTGTGTACAACTTTAGTAAGCAGGTCATCTTTTTCGCCGCGGTTTACAGAATTCCTCCTTGAGCCCCGGGGTTTTCACGGTCGCCTCCGAAACTAGGCGAACCGGCCTTCGCCGGCCGGTTCGCTCTTCGTCCGATTCGCTCTTGGTGACCCTTGATGCGGCGCGCTTCACCTGAATTCCGGCCGCGGAGGGCTCCAGAGCTCAACGGTTTCGGTGGGCTCGAGCGCCTCCTGCGAATGGGTCGCTCCGCCCGGCACGAGATAGCCCTCGCCCGCCGCCACGACCTGCTCCTCGTCGCCGATCCTGACCCGGCACCGGCCACTCAGGACGTAGGTGAACTGCTCGTGGGGATGGGTGTGGGGCGGCGCGCCCGTGCCGATAACATAGCTGAACCGCGCCGCCATCATCGCCTCGCCCCAGCCGAGGGTACGCCGGAACATGCCGGGCGACATCTCGACCGCTTTGGCTTGGGCCGTCTTGAAGAACATTGGCTTGACCTCCTCATGTCCGCGGGTCTTCTGACTCCTGGCCGGGTCCGGGCCGCGGCTTGTCCGCGCCGGCGACGTCCGGGTCCGACGTGTCCGTGAGCCGGCGCTCACCACTCTCCCGTCACTCGGTGGGCGGCCGGCGGCGGAACCGGGCGAAGGGACGGGCCACCGTCCGGCCGGCCCCGGCCCCCGCCCTCAGCGCCACCGCGGCGGTGAAGAGCCAGGCCGCCGAGAGGCCCCGCCCGACCGTCCGAAAGAACCTTGCCACGAGCCGGCCAAGGGCAAAGACGGCCCGCCAGAACCAGGTCACCGCCCAGATGACCGTCTGGCTCGCAAGCTGGAAATACAGGTACAGGCCGACCGCTGTGCCGGCGAAGACGTACAGGCGTAGTTCGCCGCCGTTGCCGAAGAAGAGCCCCCGGAAGACCAGGACGGTGGCGACGACCCAGAAGACGACGTCGCCGACCACCGTCGCCGCCCGACCGCGGATGGCCGCCCGCCGAAGCCCGCGGTAGAGGTCGTAGGCGAACCCGACACCGGTCCCCAGGAGCACTGTCACCAGGAGCACAGCGACCTGAACGTCCACGGAGGTCAACAGGTCTACCTCCCGAGCCGGTGCCGTCCCGGAATCACCAGGCGGCGGCGCGGCGCCCTCCGTTCAGGTTTATTCGCTTCGCTCCCGCCTTAGCCGCCCGTCTTACCAGTGCTGCCGCGGCCACTTGACCGCCGCCCAGGCCGCGAACAGGCCCCACAGGCCGAGGCTGGCCAGGGGCAGCCCGCGCCGCAGCGGCTGCAGCACGAGCAGTGCTTGGAGGGGCAGCGGGCGGAGGATCAGCAGGCGCAGACCGGCCCAGTTGTCGAGGACGTCGCGGACGAAGGCCCGCGTCTCTTTGAAGGGCGGCAGCCGGTCGCCCGGGCCGCCGGTCGTCGCCGGACGGATGGCGCTCACCCCCGCGTTGTAGGCGGCAAAGGCCAGAGTGAAGTCGCCCTTGAAGGTGTCGAGGAGCTGCCGCAGGTAGGCTGTCCCGGTGCGGACATTGGCCCCCGGGTCGAAGATGCAGTCGCTTGAGACCGCCGGCGGGGCGTGCCGGCCGTCGCAGGTCGAAGAGGCGTTGAACATCCGCCAGACGGCCGGGCTGACCTGCATCAGGCCCCTCGCCCCGGCCCGCGAGACGGCGTTCGGGTCGAAATCGCTCTCGACCTTGACCACCGCTGCCACCAGGGCCGGGTCGAGGTCGTACCGGACGGCGTAGAAGTTGATCTCTTCCGCGTACGGCAGCTGCTTGACCTGGCCACGCAGGGCGGAGTAGTCGCCCAAGAGAGCGGTGGCCTCCCGGGTCTGCCTGTCGACCAGCAGGTCGACCCCGAGGTCGCCGAGGTTGACCAGGCTGGCCAGGACGATGAAACCAAGAAGCCACCGCCGGGCGATCCGGTTCTCCGGATTGAAGAGGTCCCCCAGGAGCACGGCCGGGCTGGCGACCACGCTGACCAGGGCCCGTCCCACCACCGAGACCGCGCGGACCAGCCAGGACAGGACCGGCCGGCGTCGTGAGCGCCGGCCGGCCGCAAGTGAGATTGAACGGGTGGGGAAGAGACGCACGGGCTTTCCTCCCGTTGGGGCCCATGGCGGACCCGGCTTGGGCCGCCGAGCTCGGTGCGTCCTATTTCGCCCCGCCGGAAGGGTCTTCCTGCTTTACCAGGGTCCCGAGCCAGACCGGTCAGCGGAGGAGGCGGTCGATGAAACCCTTGCCCTTCCCCTTGGCCGTTTTCTTCGGCCCGTAGCTGACCGCATTGACCAGCCCCTCCACGTCCAGGGTGCCGACGTCGAGGTTGAGGGTCTTGATGTGGAGTTCCTCACCCTTGAGGGTCAGCGTGCCGAGTTCCGTGTTGAGGACGATCTCCTGATCGTCAAAGCTTATCATCTCGAGGACCCCGTTGACGCTGACCGCTTCACGGTTGCCTATGGTCAGTAGATGCTGGTCTTCCCGCTCCAGGTCCTTGTCCTCCATGCGTCTTTTCCCTCCTTTACCGGTTTCTGCTCCGGTGACCATCGTATGCCGGAAGGAGGGAATTAAGACCCGGAGGGACTAACGCCAGCGCTGTACGACCTGTGTGCCCCGGTAATAGAAGCGGACGATGTCGGCCGCCTTGCGTCCTCGAGTCGCCTGGGCCTTGGCTCCGTCCTGAGCCATGCCGACACCATGACCGAAGCCCTTGCCGGTGAAGGTGACCTTGGCGCCGGACACGGCGATCTGGTCGATCAGGGTCGACTTCAGCTTTTCGCTACCCAGGGCGACGCGCAGGGACGGCCCGGAAATGCTAACCTTGCCGATGGCCAGAGTGACCGCCCGCCCCGACGGGCCCTTGCTGGTGAAGCGGATGTCGCTGAAGTCGCCGGGGTCTTTCCCGGTGACCCGGATCACCGCCGAGCGGATGTCGGCCTTGGTGAAGCTCGCCGACCACGGGGTGAAACCCTCCGGGCCGGCCACGTCGCGGACGACAGTGATGTACGGGGTGGCCTCCCCGCGCCATTCCAGGCCCTCCTGGGCGGTCGCGGTACGCCCCCCGCTGTTGGCGTGGAACCAGGCCAGGATGTAATCGCCGCGGTATGACGCGACTTGGCCGCGGGTGGCGGCCACGGCCTGTCTCACGGCGTCGGTCACCTTACCGGCGTCGTAGGCCTGGAAGTGGTCGGGGTTGTCGCAGACATCGGTGCCGTGGAGGTTCTTCACCCCGCCCTGGGCGACCTTCTTCATCGTGTAGGTGCGGGCCACGATGGCCTGGGCCTTCAGGGCTTCGGCCGGCCAGTTGGCGGGCATCTCCGCGGCCACCACCCCGGCCAGGTAGTCCTCGAGCTTGAGGTTCTCCTTCTTCCCCGTCTGGTCGAAGTTCATCGAGATGGTCGGCTCCTGGATCATCGGAGCCGGTTTGAGGGCCGGCCCGCGGACCGCCCTCGCGATCACGAAGACCAGCCCGACCAGGACGAGGGCCCCCGCAACCCACCACCACTGTCTGGATGAGGTCGTCTTGCCGTTCATCCGGTTACCCCCTTTTACGCCCCGGCAGCTTGCCTGGTTAGTATCCTGCCGCCGCCGGGCCGCTATCCGAGGGTGGCCGTCGGCCCGCGCCGGGCGCGGGCCGGCCTCGTGGGTCGGGCCTAGTCCCGGCTGCCGTCCTCGCTCTCGAAGCCCCGTTCCTCGAGGATCTCATAGAGCTCCTTGGCCCGAGCGGCCGGGGCGCTCTCCCGGACCTCGAGGACCTTGAACTTCAGGAAGCGCTGCCCGAAACTCACCGTGACCACGTCGCCCGGGGCGACCTCGCTGCCGGCCTTGCCCGTGCGGCCGTTGATCGTCACCCGCCCGCCTTCGCAGGCTTGCTTGGCCACCGTCCGCCGCTTGATCACCCGGCTCACCTTGAGGAACTTGTCCAGCCTCACTCCGGTCTCCCCCATCAAAAAAAGAATCAGGTCGTTTCTGTATTCGACCTGATCCTTCGGCTTCACTTCTTTTGGACCGTGTCCTTCAGCGACTTGCCTGCCTTGAAGGCCGGGACCTTGGCCTCCCCGATGTTGATGGCCTCACCCGTCTGCGGGTTCCGGCCGGTGCGGGCGGCCCTCTTCCTCACCTCGAAGGTCCCGAAGCCGACCAGGGCTACCTTGTCCCCTTTCCCCAGGGCGTCCTCGATGGCCTCGAAGACCGCGTTGACGGCCTTCTCGGCGTCCTGCTTTTTCAGCCCGGCTTTCTCGGCCACGCTGTTCACCAAGTCAGTCTTGTTCAAATCCATCCCCCCGTCTTCCGGCGTAGCCTTTGGCCTTTTCCCAGAGTCTCAGCATCTCCGAGAGCTCCAGTTCTTCGACCCGGCGGCCCGCCTTTCGGGCTTCCTCCTCAATTGCCGCAAAACGACCGGCAAACTTGCTCGCGGTCCGCGTCAGGGCCTCCTCTGGCTCCACCCCCGCAAACCGGGCCAGGTTGACGACGGCAAACAGGAGATCGCCGATTTCCTCACCTATTCTAACCTTGTCCCCGCGCCGGTATTCCGCAACCAGTTCTGCCAGTTCCTCCTTGGCCTTGTCCAGCGCTCCTTCCGCGGTCGGCCAGGTGAAGCCGCGCCTCGCCGCCCGCTCTTGGACCTTGTAGGCGCGCATGAGGGACGGGAGTTCGCGCGGGATGCCCACGGTCAGCGCCGTCGCCGCCGTCTCCGCGTCGCCCTTCTCCCGCCGCTTGATGCGCTCCCAGCGACGCAGGACTTCGTCGCTGTCGGCCACCTTGACCCCGGCGAAGACGTGCGGGTGGCGGCGGATCATCTTCTCGATGATGCCGTCGACGACGGCCGCCGGCGTAAAGGCCTTTTCCTCCTCGGCGATCACGGCGTGCAGGACGACCTGCAGGAGGACGTCGCCAAGCTCCTCGCGGAGCTTGTCCATGTCCTCTTCATCGATGGCCTCGGTGGCCTCGTACGTCTCTTCGAGAAAGTAAGGCTTCAGCGACCGGTGGGTCTGTTCCCGGTCCCAGGGGCAGCCACCCTCGTCGCGCAGGCGGCGGACGACGTCGACGAAACGGGCGAAGGCCTCGCCGGCGACGCGGCTCTTGTCGTTCTTGCCCTTGCCAGTGTCTTTGGCCATGTTGGGCCTCTCTCCGTTCACCTTGTGAGGCCGAACCGCCGCAGGAACCCGCTCAGGGCCGGTCCGACCCGGGGTATGGTTTCTAGGTCGCTCGCCGTCATCCCTCCGATGGCCAGGAGGACGACCAGGTAGGTCACGGCCCCGGCGGCGATGGCGGCCACCGTGGCCAGGTCGGTCGAGGCGGTCATCGAGGTCACCAGTGAGAAGGCGCCGGCGACGGCCAGGGCCATGGCCGAGACGGCCACGGCCGGTTTGAGGACCGTCGCGCGGAGGTCGATGACTGAACCGACCAACCTCTCCATCGACGTCAGGTTGATGGCCGATGCGACGACGAAACCGCCGACCGTTCCAAGGGCGGCCCCGCGGATGCCGAAGGCCGGGATGGCCGTCAGAGTCCAACTGATGGCCGCCTTGACCAGAGCCCCCACGGCCAGGCTGCGGACCGGTAGGGCGGTCCGGCCCAGACCCTGCAACACGCCGGACGCCGTCTGCTGGAGGGCCAGGAAAAAGAGACCGGAGGCCAGGGCGGCCACGGGCACACCGGCCATCGGCTGCTTGAAGAGGAGGCCCGGGATCTCCGAACTGAGCAGGTAGAACCCGACCACGCAAGGCAGTGTCAGGATGACCGTCATCCGGACGCCCAGGGCCGCCCGCTCCCTGATGACGTCCCATCGCCCGAGGGCCGCGGCCTCCGAGACGGCCGGCACGAGGGCCAGTGAGACGGCCGAGGTGACGCTGGTCGGCATGAAGACCAACGGGAAGGCCATCTGTGAGAGTTGCCCGAAGAGGGCCGTCGCCCGGGCCGCGGCGACCCCGCCGGCCTGCAGCCGGATGGGGACGATGGCCGCGTCGAGCATGTTCATGAGGGGCATGATGACCGCCGCCACGCTGATCGGCACGGCCAGGGCGATGAGTTCGGCTAGGATGCGGCCGGTCCCGCCGCCCGGCGGTGAGCCGTCACCCAGCCGTTGTTCGGTGCCCAGTCGCCGGTGGGCCCCGCGCGCTCGTCGCGCCGGCCCTTCCTCGAGCCCGAGCGCCCCGCCCTCCCGCCAGAACATCACGAGCAGCACGATCAGCCCGGCGAGTCCCCCCGCGACGGCCCCCGAAGTGGCCCCGGCGGCGGCGTACTCCAGCCCCCTTGGCAACAGCATCAGGGCCATCACGACCATGGCCGTCACCCGGACGATCTGCTCGGCCACCTGGGAGATGGCCGTCGGGGTCATCCGGTGCAGCCCCTGGAAGTACCCACGTAGCGCCGACATGATGGCGACGAAAAAGATGGCCGGCGAGATGGCGACGATGGACAGGTAGGCCCGCGGCTCATGGTAGAACCGGGCGAAGAAACCGGCTGAGAGGTAGAGGACACACGAAAAGAGGGCCCCCGAAAGGGCCAGGAAGGCCAGGGAGACTCGGGTGACCCGGCGGGCGTCGACCAGGCGGCCCCTGGCCACGCGGTCGGCGATCATCTTACAGACGGCGAGCGGAATCCCCATCGTCGAGACCGTCAGGAGCATGTTGTAGATGGGGTAGGCCATGCCGTAGAGACCGAGCCCCTCATCTCCGATGACCCAGGAGAGCGGGATTCGGTAGATGGCCCCGAGGACCCGGCTCACCAGCCCGGCCAGGGCCAGCACCATCGCGCCTTGGAGGAACGATTCCCTGGTCATAGGACCCTCCGTCGACCACTTAAAGCAAAAATGCGCTCAGTCGAGACCAGCGCATTTTTGGTCAGGCCATAAGGCCAGAGATTTCGAGGCTGTGACGGATCCGATGGGGTCGGGGAACCGGTTCGGGGTCTGCTGCTCCGGGTCCTATTGCTCCATCTGCTTGGCCAGGAACCCGGCGGCGGTCTCGGCCAGTTTCAGCTCGAGGTCGCCGAAGGAGACATCGGGCTCCTTCGACGTGATGACGACCGCGCCGATAGGGTCGCCGCCCGAGATGATCGGAGCGATGACCTCGGCCGTAAACTTGCAGCCCGCTTCCTCGTCGTCCAGGAGACACTCCTTGCAGTACCGGTGTTCTCCCGGCTTGGTGATGAGGACCGGTTTGCGCTCCTCCATCACCTTCTCCACGGCCACGCTGATGGCCTTGTTCAGAAACTCCTTCTTGGGGGCCCCGGAGACCGCGATGATGTTGTCACGGTCGGTGATCAAGGCGATATGGCCGACCGCTTCGTATAGGGAATCGGCATACTCCTTGGCGAAATCGCCTAGCTCTCCGATGGGGGAGTACTTCTTCAGGATTACTTCGCCTTCGCGGTCGACAAATATCTCCAACGGATCGCCTTCGCGGATTCGCAGGGTCCGCCGGATTTCCTTGGGGATGACCACCCTTCCGAGATCGTCGATCCGCCTGACAATGCCCGTAGCTTTCACCTGCACCCCTCCTTTTCCCAGGCCCTAAAGCCCCTTCAGTCCGGTCTTAGTATATAAGCCGTTTAACACAATTATTCATTTTTTCCAGTTGGGGCGCCTCGATCCGTGCCCCCATCCCGGCCCTTCCGACCAAGCGCCGCCGGGTCAGGCGAGGCCGGCCGAGCGCTCCGCCTGGGTGAGGACGCCCTCCAGAATCTCGACGAGCCGCGCGTCCTCGAGGCCCTGGACCTTCACCAGGAGGACCGGCGCGGCCTTCTGGGGAGACAGGACGACCCGGTCGCGATGCTTGCGGGCAAGGTCGGCCAGGCTCTCCATGGACAGGCGGCGCATCGGGCCGAACTTGACCGCCACCAAGCCCTTCTGCTGGGAGATCGCCGTCGCCCCGACCTTGCGGGCCAGGGCTTTCAGCCGGGCCACGCCGACCAGGTTCTGGACGGCCGCGGGCGGCTCGCCGAACCGGTCGCGGACCTCGTCCAGGACTTCTTCGGCGTCGCTCCGGCCCTCGATGACCGAGATCTTCTTGTACAACTCTATCTTTTGCCGAGAGTCGGGAACGTAGCCATCGTCGATGTAGGCGTCGAGGGCGAGTTCGATCGAGGGCTCGATGACCTCGGGCCGCTTCTCGCCCTTGAGCTCCTGGATCGCTTCCTCGAGCATCTGAGCGTAGAGGTCGAAGCCCACCGAGAGGATGTGGCCGTGCTGCTCGGGGCCGAGGATGTTGCCGGCCCCGCGGATTTCCAGGTCACGGAGGGCGATCTTGAACCCCGACCCGAACTCGGTGAACTCCTTGATCGCCTGGAGCCGCTTCTCGGCGGTCTCGCTGATGGAGCGGTCTGGCCGGTATGTGAAATAGGCGTAGGCCAGGCGGTTCGACCGGCCGACCCGTCCGCGCAGCTGGTAGAGCTGAGCCAGGCCGAGGTGGTCGGCGTCCTCGACGAGAAGGGTGTTGACGTTCGGGATGTCCAGGCCGTTCTCGATGATCGTCGTGCAGACCAGGACGTCGTCCTGGCCCTCCATGAAGTCCAACATCACCCGCTCCAATTGGTCCTCGGCCATCTGCCCGTGGCCGACGGCCACTCGCGTGTCGGGGATGAGCCGCTGCACCCGGGCGGCGACCCGGCCGATGGTCTGGACGCGGTTGTGGACGTAGTAGGCCTGGCCGCCGCGGTCCAGCTCGCGCTGGAGGACCTCGCGGACCAGTTCATCGGAGTACTCGATGACGTAGGTCTGGACGGGGAAGCGGTCCTCCGGCGGGGTCTCGATGACGCTCATGTCCCGCATCCCGACCATGGCCATGTGCATCGTCCGCGGGATGGGCGTGGCCGACAGGACGAGCACGTCCACGGTCTCCTTGAGCTTCTTCAACCGCTCCTTGTGGGCCACCCCGAAGCGCTGCTCTTCGTCGATGACCAGGAGGCCCAGGTCCTTGAAGTGGATGTCCTCACTAAGCAGGCGGTGGGTGCCGATGAGGATGTCGGCCGCCCCTTTGCGCACGGCGGCCAGGGCTTTCTTCTGGTCGGCCACCGAGCGGAAGCGCGACAAGATCTCGATCTTCACCGGATAGCCGGCGAAGCGGTCGCGGAAGGTGTTGAAGTGCTGGGCCGCCAGGATGGTCGTGGGAACGAGGACGGCCACCTGTTTGCCGTCCATGACCGCCTTAAAGGCCGCCCGCATGGCCACCTCGGTCTTGCCGTAGCCGACATCGCCGCACAGGAGGCGCTCCATCGGCTGCGGCTTCTCCATGTCCGCCTTGATCTCCGCCGTCGCCTGGAGCTGGTCGGGGGTTTCCTCGTAGCGGAAGGCGTCCTCGAAATCCTTCTGCCAGACCGTGTCGGGCCCGAAGGCGTGGCCGGGCATCGCCTGCCGCACGGCGTAGATGCGCAGCAACTCCTCGGCCATCTGCCGGACGGAGGCTCGGACCCGGCCCTTGACCTTGGACCACTCGGTGCCGCCGAGCTTATAGACCTTGGGCTCCTGGCCCTCGGCCCCGATGTACTTCTGGACGAGGTCGATCTGGTCGGTCGGGACGTACAGGCGGTCCTCGCCGGAGTATTGGATGTAAAGATAATCGCGGTTCTTGCCCTGGATCTCCAGGGTCCGCAGGCCGAGGTACTTGCCGATGCCATGATTGACGTGGACGACGAAGTCGCCGATCTTGAGGTCCTGGTAAGACGCCAGGCGTAGGCCTTCCTTGATGGCCCTGGGCTTGGTCCGGCGCTTGACCCGGCCGAAGACCTCGTCGTCGGTCAGGACGACCAGCCCGACGCCGGGGAACTCGAAACCCGTCTCGAGGCTGCCGATGACCGCGAGGAACCGGCCGGGGTCGGGGACCTGCCAGCTCTCCGCGGTAGTCGCCGGCAGCTCAGCCTCGCGCAGAATGGCCGCCAGCCTCTGGGCCCGGTCCGGGGTCGAGGCGACCATGGCCACCCGCAGACCGCGCGAGGCGTAGCGGCGGGCCTCCGCCACGAAGGCCTCACGTTGCCCATGGAAGCTCGGCCCGGGCCGCGTCTCCACCGAGACCAGGTTGTCGGGCTCGGCCGCCGGCGGTTTCCGCAAGAGCAGGGACAGGTAGATGACCGGGCGCTCCTTGGCCCGGGCGACCAATTCAGGGCTCGTCTGATAGACCTTGGTCTGGGTCGGGAGGGCCTCACCGCGTTCGAGGGACGAGCCGAACATCTCCTCGACCAGCCGCTCGCTCTCGGCGGCCGCCTCGCGCACCCGGTGGGGCTCATCGAAGACGACCACGCCGTCAGGCGGCAGGTAGTCGATGAGCGTGTCCAGACTCTCGTAGAAGAAGGGAGCGTACGACTCGAGGCCCTCGTCCTGGCCCGTGCCGAGCCGCTCCAAATGGGCCTCGGCCCGTTCGCGGAGGGCGTCCGCGGCCTGGTCGAGGCCGGCCCGGGTCATCCTCTTCAGGGCGGCCTCGAGTTCGCGCCGGACGCGCCCGAGGGCCTCCTCGCGCCCGCCCGGCGGGAAGAGCATCTCCCGGGCGGGGATGACCCTGACCGACTGCAGGTTGCTCAGCGAGCGCTGGGAGACCGGGTCGAAAGAGCGGATGGAGTCGACCTCGTCGTCAAACAGCTCGACCCGCCAGGGCTCGTCGGCCACCGGCGAGAAGACGTCGACGATTCCACCCCTGACGCTGAACTGGCCCTTGCCCTCGACCATGTCGACCCGCTCATAGGCCATCCCGGCGAGGCTCGCGGCCAACCGGCCGAGGTCGAGCCGGTCGCCCCAGTGGAGGTCGATGCCCAGCGAGGTGAAGCGCGACCTGGGCATCAGGCGGGGTAGGACGGCCCCGACCGGCGCGACGACCAGGGGTGCTCCACCGCCGTTCCCGGCGCCCGCCGCCGCGCTGCTCAGGCGGTGCAAGACGCGGAGGCGGTCGGCGAACAGTTCCGGGCTGTGGGCGACCACCTGATAGGGGAGAATCTCGATGGCCGGGAAGACGTCGACCCCGCGCCCCGGAAGGAAGGTGCGCAGGTCGTCGCGGATCCGCCCGGCCTGAGAGAGGTGGCCGGTGATAATGAGCAGGGGCCGGTCCGCGGTCCGCGCCAGGTGGGCCAGGAAAAAGGACTTCTGCGACCCGGTCAGGCCGTAGATAAGTTGCTCGCGGGCCCCCGTGCGCAGCGCGTCGGCCACCCGCTCGAATTCATCTATCGCCATCGTCATCTTGACTTCGTTCACTTTGTTGCCGTCCTCCTAAACGCCAAAAAGGGGCTCCCCCGATTCGACCGGGGGTCCCTGACCTCATTTGAGCCATTCGGTTACAATGCATTATATCCGCCCGGCTCGGCGCCGGTCAAACCCGATTTTCGGCTGTGGCCCGGCAAGGCGGCGGCGACTCGGCCCCGCAGGAACGGCTCGGCCCCACGGGAGCGGCTCAGCGGCGGTCGATGACTGGCAACCGCCCGATGATGACGGCGTTGAAGAAGGTGTGGACGAGCGTGGCGGCGGCGACGGCCGCCGCGCCCGAGCGGTAGCGGTTGTAGACCAGCCATGCGGTCAGGCCGAAGGCCAGGTGCCCGGCCAGCCCGACGAGGCCGGCGAAGAGCCCGACCCGCGACGGCTTGATGACATCGTAGGCGGCCTCGATGAGGCCGAAGGCGGTGTGGGTGGCCAGGATGGGAGCGCCGAGGGCGAGGGCCGCCCCGGTCTTGGCCGTCTCTTCGACCATGGGCACCAGCGCGGCCACGGCGGCGCGGTTCCCGCCGCGGACCACCCACCGGTTGACGACGAGGGCGATGAAGGCGGCCGCGAGACCGGCCGCCAGCGTGAGACCGACGGTTACCACGCCGTTACTGTGACCCAAAAAGCCGCTGCCTAAGCAGCGGCTTCGCCTTCTCTCGGGCTCCGCGTCCAGGCCCCTCGCTCAGCCCCGCGGCCCGCCTTCCACCGGCGGCGCGGCCAGGTCGAGCCCATTGACGAAGGCCATCGCCCGCTCGAGCCCCTGGGAGAAGAAGACCTCGACGCAGTCGGCGGCGGCCGTCACCACCTGGTCGAGGACGGCCAGTTCGGCGCGGCTGGGCCGCTCGAGGACCCAGTCGATGACGTCGGCGCGGTCGGCCGGGCGCCCGATGCCCAGGCGCAGGCGCGGGAAGTCCGTCCCGCCGAGGGCGGCGGTGATGGACTCGAGCCCGCGGTGGCCGGCGCTCGAGCCGGAGCCCTTCAGTCTCAGGCGACCGACGGGCAGGTCCAGGTCGTCGACGATGACCAGCATGTCCGACGGCTCCAGGCCCATCGTCGCCAGGGCGGCGCGGACGGCCGTCCCTGAGGCGTTCATGAACGTCTGGGGCTTGACCAGGCAGACGTCCTGGCCGCCGACGCGCCCGCGCCCGGTGCGGGAGTTGAAGCGCCGGCCGGACAGAGCCGCGCCGTGCCTGGCGGCGACCTCGTCGATGACCCGGAACCCCATGTTGTGCCTGGTCCCGGCATACTCCCGACCCGGGTTGCCCAGGCCGACCAGAAGCCTCAAGCCACTCACCCCTTACACGACAAGGAGCGTAACCCCGAAGGATTACGCTCCGACCATTCACCCTGCGGTTTATTTCTCCTTCTCGGCCTTGGCCTTGCCTTCCTTCGGGGCGGGGGTGGCTCCGCCTTCTTCTTCCTGCTTGCCCCGGCCGATGACCTCGGGCTGGCCCGATTCCGCGGCGGCCTCGCCCTCGGGCTTGACTTCCTCCTCGACCGCCTTCGGCGCCAACAGCGAGGCGATGACCGTGTCCGGGTCGGTGATGAACTCGACGTCGGCCGGGACCTTCAGGTCCTTGACCGAGAGGTGCCCGCCTACCGAGAGGTTGCTCACGTCAGCCACGAGGTGATCCGGGATGTCTGTCGGCAGGCACTCCACCTCGACCTCCCACAGCTGGTGCTGCAGGATGCCGCCGGCCTTGGCCGCGGCCTCCTCGCCGACGATGCGAATCGCCACCGTCGCGCGGAGTTTGTCCTTCAGGTTGATCTGGTGGAAGTCGGCGTGGATGACCTCCCCGCGGACCGGGTCCTGCTGGAGGTCCTTGACCATGCAGGTCCGCTCGTCGACCTCCCCGTTGTCGGCGATGGCGAGCTTGATGATGCTGTTCCGGCCGGTCGAGAGGACCCGGGAGAACTCGCGCGCTGAGACCTTCACCGGGACCGGCTCGACGTCTTTGCCGTAGAGGACCGCCGGGACATAACCCTCGCGACGGACGGCGTGGGCGCCGCCCTTACCAATGGGCCGCTTAGACGCGTTCAGGATGACCTGTTCCATACCTTGCCAACTGCCCCTTTCTCACGCAGGAAAAAGCACTGCCGATAGGCAGCAACATTAGTATGATAATCGTTGCGCCTTCCATTGTCAACGTTTTCTTGCCATCGAGGCCGTCGACGACCCGGCCCGCCTCAACGGGTGAAGAGGGCGCTCACCGAGAGGTCCTGGGCGATTCGGCTGATCGCCTCAGCCAGGATCGGGCCGATTGAGAGGACCCTGAACTTCGGGTCTGTCGCCGCCGGGTTGAGCGGGATGGTGTTGGTCACCACGACTTCCTTGATCGGCGACTTGGTCAGGCGCTCCACCGCCGGCCCGGAGAGAACCGGGTGGGTGGAACAGGCATAAATTTCGGTGGCGCCACGTTCGAGCATCGTCGTCGCCCCGAGGACGATGGTCCCGGCCGTGTCGATGATGTCGTCGACCATGATCACCGTCTTTCCCTGGACCTTGCCGATGACGTTCATGACCTCGGCCACGTTCGGCTCGGGCCGCCGCTTGTCGATGATGGCGATGGGCACGCCCAGCCGGTCGGCCAGGTTCCTGGCCCTGGTCACGCCGCCCAGGTCGGGCGAGACAACCACGGCGTCCTTCAGCTTCTTGGACAGAAGGTACTCGGCCACGATGGGGATGCCGCTGAGGTGGTCGACCGGGATGTCGAAGAACCCCTGGATCTGGCCGGCGTGAAGGTCGACGGTCAGGATGCGGCCGACGCCGGCCGTGGTCAGGAGGTTGGCCACGAGCTTGGCGGTGATCGGCTCGCGCCCGCGGGTCTTCCGGTCTTGCCGGGCGTAGCCATAGTAGGGGATGACCGCCGTGATCCGTTTGGCCGAGGACCGGCGCACGGCGTCGATCATAATCAGAAGCTCCATAAGGTGGTCGTTGATCGGGGTACAGGTCGGCTGGATGAGGAAGACGTCGGCCCCGCGGACGTTCTCATCGATGATGACCTTGATCTCACCGTCAGAGAACCGCCCCACGTCGGCCCGGGCCGTGGCAATCCCCAGGTACCTGGCAATCTCCTCAGCCAGGGCCCGGTTGGCCGACCCGCTGAAGACCTGCACGTTCATTTCTTTAGTGATCGGTGTCAAGTATTGTCCCCCCGGATCTCCCTTGTTGTCGACCACTTCTCAGGGTTCTTCCTTGTTCGCCTTTTCCCTGCGTCGGCGGGCCCACCCGGCCAGGTGGACCTGCTGTCTCTCGCGGGAGACGGCCAGGGCGTCGGCCGGTACGTCCTTGGTCAGAGTGGAGCCGGCCGCCGTGTAGGCCCCCGGGCCGACTTTCATCGGGGCCACCAGGTTGTTGTTGCAGCCGATGAAGGCCCCCTCGCCAATCTCGGTCCGGTGCTTTCTCAGGCCGTCGAAGTTGACCACGACCACGCCGGCCCCGATGTTGACCTCGCCCCCGATGTCCGCGTCCCCGATGTAGCTGTGGTGGGAGATCTTCGTCCCCGGGCCGACCCGCGAGTTCTTGATCTCGGCGTAGTTGCCGACGCGGACGTCCGAGGCCACTTCATTGTCCGCGCGGAGGTGGGCGAAGGGGCCGATGGTCACCCTGTCGGCGACCGCGCTCTTCTCCACCACCGAGTACTGGACGACGCACTCCCGGCCGAGCCGCGAGTCGCGGATGTCGGCCGCCGGACCCAGGCGGCACTCCGGCCCGACCTCGCTCTCCCCGCTGATGAAGGTGAAGGGCAAGACGGTGACGTCCGGTCCGACCTTGACGGTGTCGTCGATGAAAGTGGTCTCGGGGTCGACCACGGTCACCCCCTCGTCCATCAGGCGGTCCAGGGTGCGCCGGCGGACGACGGCTTCCGCCTGGGCCTGCTGGCGGCGGTTGTTGACCCCGCTCACTTCGTCGGGGTCACCGGCCTGGTAGGCGTGGACCGGGCGGCCGTCGGCCAGGGTCAGCTCGACCACGTCCGGCAGGTAGTATTCCTGCTGGGCGTTGTCCCGTCTCAGCCGCGGCAGGGCGGCAAAGAGGGTCTGGCTGTCAAAGCAGTAGATGGCCGTGTTTATCTCCCGGATGGCCCGCTGTTCCGGGGTGGCGTCCCGGTCCTCGACCACGGCCGTCACCCGGCCGTCCGCCGACCTGATGACCCGGCCGTAACCGGACGGGTCCTCGAGGGCGGCGGTGAGGACGGTCACGGCGGCCCCCGCCCGCTCGTGGGTGGCGATGAAGTCGGCCAGCGTCCGGGGGGAGATGAGGGGCGTGTCGCAGGGGAGCACGACCACCGTCCCGCGGAAGCCGGTCAGCTTCTCGGCGGCCTGAGCGGCCGCGTGCCCCGTGCCGAGCTGCTCCTTCTGGACGACGAAGTCGGCCCGCCCGGCGAGGGCGGCCTCGACCAGTTCTCGCCCGTAGCCCACGACGACCAGCGGCCTTTCGCCAGTGGCCGCGGTGGCCGCCCTGACCACGTAATCGACCATCGGTCGCCCGGCCAGCGGGTGCATCGCCTTGGGCAGGTTCGATTTCATCCTCGTGCCCTGGCCCGCGGCCAGGATCACACACCGGACTTCCGGCACACCCTCAACCCCTTACCATTAGTTAGTTGCCTGCGCCCCGGCAGTTATTCAACGCGCCCCGGTGCGTTCCTGCCCGGCCAGCTTTGCCCGACCGCCCGGCCACGCCCACGCGGCCGACCAGGGGGTCTTTAGGACCAAGAACTTTAGGCCCCCAGAAGGATTCGGGGAACCTTCACCGAAATGAAAAAATACAGCGTTGCTTAAATCATTGGGCAGGGGAAGGAGGTGAAAAAAGCAGTGACAATCTGGACCAAGGGCATGGTTGTCGACTTCTGGTTCATCGTCGCGATAGGAATCGTCACCTATGTCCTCATCACCCGGGCCAGAGCCGGGATGAAGATCCCCGAGATCCGCAAGATCGCCGGCCTCGAGGCCTTGGAAGAGTCGATCGGCCGCGCCACTGAGATGGGTCGGCCGGTGCACGCGACCCCCGGCCTCGGTGGTATCAGTGCTCCAGAGACCTTCGCCTTCTTCAATACCCTGGGCTACATCGCTCAGCTGTGCGCCAAGTACGACTGCCGGTTGATTCAGACCAACCGGAACTACCTGGTGCACTCGGTGAACGAGGAAATCATCAAGCAGGCTTACCTCGAAGCCGGTCGTCCGGACGCCTACAACCCGGATGACGTCCGGTACCTGTCGGGCTTCCAGTTCGGTTACACCTCGGCCCTTCTGGGTATGTTCGCCCGCGAGAAGCCGGCGGCCAACATCATGATCGGCTACTTCTACGCCGAGTCCCTGATCCTGGCCGAGGCCGGCGCCCAGATCGGCGCCATCCAGATCGCCGGCACAACGTCCACCGCCCAGCTCCCCTTCTTCGTCGCGGCCTGCGACTACACGCTGATCGGCGAGGAGATCTATGCCGCCAGCGCGTACATTTCCAAGAACCCGGTGTTGCTCGGGACCGTCGTCGGCGAGGACTGGTTCAAGATCCTCGTCTTCCTGACGATTATCGTCGGGACCGTGATCACCAACGTCATCGCCGACCCGAAGAAGAACCCGCTCACCAGTTGGATTCTGAAGTGAGCCCGGGGAGCACACCAAAGGGAAAAGGGGGTGTACGTGAGTGCGCAAGGAATTGCCCTTGCTCGTGACCATTTTGACCGGGCTGTTTGTCATCTTCGGCCATGACTTCGCCATCGGCGAGAAATGGCAGCTGATCAACGCCATGGACAAGTGGCAGACCATCAGCCAAGCCTTCGCCCTCCTGATCGGGGCCGTCAACCTGACCAGGATCCATGTCAACCACATCAGGCGGCGCAAGGCCGGGTACATCTTCAGCCTCCTGCTGCTCGTCGCCTTGTGGGGTTACACCGCCCTCGGCGTCGTCGAGGGCTACAAGGGCCAGAACTTTCGGTGGCTATACAACGCCCTCCTGGTACAGCTTGACTCGACCATCTTCTCGCTCCTGGCGTTCTACATCGCCACCGCGGCCTACCGGGCGTTCCGGATCCGGACCGTGGAGGCGACCCTCCTCCTGGTCTCGGCGGCCATCGTCATGCTCGGCCGGGCCCCTATCGGCGAGGCTATCTGGAAGGGGTTCCCGGACTGGGCCAACTGGATCATGCGCTTCCCGAACACGGCCGCCATGCGCGCCGTCCTCATCGGCGCTTACCTAGGATCCTTCGTCACCGTGCTCCGCATCTTGCTCGGTATCGAGCGGGCCCACCTCGGTGGGGTCGGCGGGGCAGGGATGAAGTGATGGCCGGTTCCCGTTACTCGTGTCACTTAGCCCACAGCAAGGAGGTGTAACGAAGAATGTGGGACCGGCTTATGAGCCTTGACAAGCGGGTCATCTACCTGCTGGTCGCCATCGCCATCGCCGTTCCGCTGGTCAAGCCCCTGGGGTTGCCCTTGAGCACCAGCACCGAGAGCGAGACCGGCTTCAACGCGGTCGACGCCCTCAAGCCCGGTGACGTCCTCTGGATCGGCGCCGACTACGGCCCGTCCAGCGCGCCGGAGCTCGACCCGATGGCCATCGCCATCTTCCGGCAAGCCCTCAAGAAGGGCGTCAAGGTCGTCATCTACGCCATGTGGCAGGACGGCGTCCAGATGTCCAAGAACTGGACCGAGAAGGTCTCCAAGGAAGTCGGGGCCAAGGAAGGTGTGGACTGGGTCAACCTCGGCTGGAAGCCGAACAACCCGGTCACCCTCCGCCAGATGACCGACGACCTGTGGGGCGCCGCGGCCGGCGTGGACGTCAACGGCACTCCGCTGTCCCAGTTGCCGCTGATGGAGCGGGTCAAGAAGCTCGACTCTTCGAGCGTGGCCTTTATCTTCGACTTGAGCACCGGCAGCCCCGGCACCGCGGACTACCTCCAGTATGTCTCCGAGCCGAAGAAGGTCCCGATGAGCGTCGGCGTGACCGCCGTCTCCGCCCCTGGCGCCATGCCGTACGTCAAGTCCGGGCAGTACAAGGGGATTCTGTCGGGGATGCGCGGCGCGGCCGAGTATGAACTTCTGACCAGGGCCCCCGGGAGCGCCATCAAGGGTATGGACGCGCAGTCCCTCGGTCATGCCCTGATCATCCTGCTGATCATCGTCGGTAACGTCGGCTATGTCCTTCGCAAGAAGGCCTGACCACCGCGCGGAGTGTCTTCCGCAGCTCATGTCGGGAGGTGACAAAGCGTGACTTGGACTTGGACTCCTACAGCTGCTTGGGTCGGGGCGATCGCGACATTCGCCTGCCTGAGCTACCTCTGGGCCGAGAACCCCGTGTTCCGCGCGGCCGAGCATCTCTTCGTCGGGTTGGCCACCGGCTTCGGGGTCGTCGGCAACTGGGACCAGTACATCAAGCCAACGATCCAGACCGACATCCTGAAGGACGGGAAGTTCATTTATATCGTCCCGATCGTCATCGGTCTGCTGATCTACTTCCAGTACTTCCCGAAAATGTCCTGGCTGGCCCGCTACCCGATGTCCTTCTGGGTCGGCTACGGCGTCGGCTACACCCTGGCCTTCCAACCGGCGGTCCTCATGAAGCAGATCGTCGATAGCTATGGGTCGAAGTTCGCCGTTTCCGCCAAGGGCGGCGGCATCATCTTCACCCAGACTCTGAACAACATCCTGTTTTGGGTCTTCCTGCTGACCGCGCTCTCGTACTTCTTTTTCACCGTGAAGAGGGAGAACAAGCTGCTCGGTTGGCCCGCCTGGTTCGGCCGCTGGGTGATCATGGTCGGCCTGGGCGCCGCTTTCGGCAACACCGTCATGGCCCGCATCTCTCTGTTTATTGGCCGTCTCCAGTTCCTCTTCCGGGATTGGCTCCACGTCCCCGGGATGTAAGCTTGACGGCCGCGGCGCGCGACCAAAGCGCGCGAACGGCAAGACGAAGCCCCTTCCAACCCGGAAGGGGCTTTTCCTTTGGCCACACGTGGCCGGCCGCCTCGAGATGCCCGGATCGCGACCTTCGCCGCCTACCCGACCCGCGCCGCCAAGCCGGCGGCTCCTTCCTCGTAGGCCTTGAGCACCGCCGCCTGGATCATCTCCCGGGCCTCGGCGGTGATGGGATGGGCCACGTCCCGGAAGGTCCCCTCAGGAGTCTTGCGGCTGGGCATGGCGATGAACAGTCCATTCTGCCCCTCGACCACGCGGACGTCGTGGACGACGAACTCGTCGTCGAGGGTCACCGAGGCGACGGCCTTCATCTTGCCCTCCGGCAAGACCTTGCGCACTCGGACATCGGTCACCTGCACTGCGAACCACCCGCCTTTGTTAAATTTTCCCATCTGGGTGGTGGCAAGGTTTCGACCGGATGGCTCCGAATCCTCCACGGTCAGACTCGAGCCGACAGGTTTCGTTCGACACCGGCGCCTGGAACCGAAGGCCCGACCGCCTACTCCTCAACCAACCAGGGCGCCGGGCGGACGGCGACCTTCCGTCCATCCTCGTCGACGTGGTCGAGGTAGGTCAGGGCGGTGTAATTCTCGACAAGCTTCCGGCGCGGCTCGGTGGTGGCCATAAAGACGCCGACCCCGACCACTTCCGCCTCGAACTCAGCCATCAGGTCGTAGGTGCCACGGGCGGTGCCGCCGGCCCGCATGAAGTCGTCGATGAAGATGACCCGGGCGCCGTGCGGGAGGGCTCGCTTGGCCAGGGACATAGACTGGATGCGGTGGTCCGACCCGGACAGGTAGTTGATGCTGACCGACGTCCCCTCGGTGACCCGCGCCCCGCGCCGCAGGGCGACCAGCGGCAGGCCGAGGAACCTGGCGGTCATCATGGCCATCGGGATGCCCTTGGTCTCGACGGTCAGGACGTACCCCGGCTCGAGGTCACGGAAACGGGTGGCGAAGATCTCCCCGACCCGGGAGGCGACGGCCGGTGAGAAGATGAGGTCGGTCATGAAGAGGAAGCCCCCCGGGAGGACCCGGTCCGGGGCTTTAAGTTGCCCACACAGCTCAGACACAAAGGCACGGGCGGCCGGCATCGGCAGTTGTGGGAGGAACTTGACGCCGCCGGCGGCCCCGGCGAAGGTCTCCACCCGCCCCAGGCCGAACCGCTCGAGGCTGTCTTTGACGATGCCCAGGTCTTCGCTGATGGTCGACTTGGCCGCCCCGAACATCTCAGCGAACTGGGTCAGGGAGAAAAGGACCGCCGGCTGGTCGACCAGGGTCTTGACCATCGCCGCCAGCCGTTCGCTGCGCCTCAGCCTGCCCACCGGGCCACCCCTCTCGGCTTGTTCCTGACTGCTGTTTCCGAACAATCTTTGGCTTTACCGACCGTTTTATTCATCTCTTTCGATAGCCAGTGCGCAAGTCCTGCCGGCCGCGGGCCGTGGGTCTGCCCGGCGGGGTAGTCTTTTGTCCCTGGGGCGCGGCCGGGCTGGAGAACAAAACGAAGCCGCCCTTCGGGGCGGCCTCGCTATTTCTCTGAACTTCAGGGTAGCGGCTCAGGCGCCCGGCCTATTCTGGCCGAGCACCCGGGCGGCCAGTTCGTAGTCGCTGGGCTTGTCGACGTCGATGCCGATCTCGGCCTCGCGGCAGGCGACGGCCACCCCCGACAGGTTGAAGTTCCGGCAGATGGTCTCCTCGAGTTCCTTGATCGAAAGCATCTTCAGGAGGAGCCGGACGACGAAGCCGAAGCCGAGGACCTGGGCCAACTTCAGCGGACTCTTCCGGGCGTCGACGAAGGCCTCGGCCTTCTGGTAATTCTCCAGGAGCAGCCGCGGGTGGACCAGAAGGACGTTGCCGCCTGTGTAGGTGCCCTCCCTGAGGGTGGCGTAGGTCCGGTGGACGCCGGGGTACTTGGGTTCGATGACGTCCTTCTCGATGATCGGGTAGTAGAGGTCGGCCTTCCTCTCGGCGCACTGGCCCAGATAATCATCAATGACGTGGCCCGTGAGGAGCGGCAGGTCGGACGAGACGACCAGGACCATCTCGTCGGAAGGCAGTGACCTGACCCCGCGGAGCATGTTCTCGACCATTGACTCGCCGGGCTCGACGAAGGTCGCCCCCTGCGGGTCGACCTTCTCCCGGATGACCTTCTCCGGACCGACGATGACGATGCGTTGAATGGTGCTGGATGCCCGGAGGGCCCCCAGGACCCAGTCCAGCATGGGCCGGCCGGCGATGGCGATCAGGGCCTCATAGGCAGCGTCGCTGACTTCCTTGAGTCGCCCCTCGTTGGCTCGCCCGGCCATGACCACTGCGTTCGCTTTCATCTGCGAGCACCCCCGTGGATTTGCCCTTGGCGCCCGGTTCATGGGCCTTGCCGCCGGACGCCGCCCCGCGGCCCCGCATCCGGCGCGGGAGAGTATTCGCTGGAACTCAACGGTCTCCTGCCGGGGACGCGAATTCCGCCAACGCTGTCCAGGGAAAAAGTGACGCCATCAACCTTTCGGCCGAGGCCGCCTGCTCGGCGCCGCGGTAAAGGGCGAAGACGGTGGGACCGGCCCCGCTCACGGCTACCGCTTCGGCCCCGGTGGCCACCAAGGCCGACTCGACCCGGGCTATCTCCGGCGCCAGCTCGCGCGCGGCCGCCGCGAGGTCGTTCCCGATGGAAGCGGCCAGGGCGGTCGGGTCACCGCCGCGGATGGCCAGCGCCGCCGCGCGCGAACGGTCCCGCCGGCCGCCGCCTCCTGGGGCCATGCGGTCGTGCCGGGCGTAGACGCCCGCCGTCGATTCCTTCCGGCCGGCCTTGACCAGCACCACGTGGAACGGAGGGGCGTCGGCCAAGGGCTCGACGTCCTCTCCGCGCCCCCGGGCCAGGGCCGTGCCCCCGCGGAGGAAGAACGGCACGTCCGAGCCCAGAGCGGCGGCCAGTCCGGCCAGGGCGGCGGGGGCCACGCGGCCGCCCAACAGCCCGTTGACGGCGGTCAGCGCGGCGGCCGCATCCGAACTCCCGCCCCCGAGCCCGGCGGCCACCGGAATGGCCTTGGCGATGGCCACCTCGACCCGCGGCGACAGCCCTGACGCGACCGCCCCGTTCAGGGACCCGGCTCTCCTCAGGACGGCCTCGACCGCTCGGTAGACGAGGTTCGCCGGCCCGGCGGGCACCTCCGGGTCATCGGCCGACACCACGATGGTCGGCCCATCGTCCGGCACCCACGATAACCGCACGTCCAGCCGGTCGGCCAAAGTCAGCGTCTGATAGACGGTGGCGACTTCGTGGCAGCCGTCCGGGCGGAGGCCCAGCACGTCCAGGGTCAGGTTGATCTTGGCCGGGGCCCGCACGCTGACCGCCCCGCCGGTGGACGACGTCCCGGAACTTGGCATGGCTCGCATCCCTCCACGAGCCGTGATTCGCCGCCCGGAGGCGCTTCCCCTACGCCCCCGTGAAAGCGGTTCCACCGGCCGCCTCGGGCCGGTGGACACGACTGCGGGATGCGCCGGGCCCTATTCACCGGGCCCGCCCGTGAAGCTGTTCTCGACCAGCACCCCGGCCACGACCAGCGGTCTGGGTGCCGCCGACCGCCGCTCCTCCCACTCGGCCGCCACTCTTCGGGCGAGGGCCGCAATGGGCTCGTATTTTTCGTAGAAGACAACGACCACGTCGCCCCCCTGAGTCCCGCGGCAGGCCGTCAGGACGGCTTCCTCCTCGTCCAGGATGACGGTCACGCCTTCAGGCGGCGCCCCGCCCTCGATGGCCCCTCGGAGGAGCAACTCGGCCACCTCGCCGGGACGCCGGCCGCGTTTGTCGTGGTCCTCCTTGATGAACAGCCGGGTGAAACCACGCCCGGCCACCCGCCCGAGTTCCCGGAGGTTTTCGTCGCGGCGGTCGCCCGGGGCGGCGATGACCCCGATGAGCCGGCCGGGAGACAGGGCCCTGACCGCCCGCAGGGTGTTCTGGAAAGCGGCCGGGTTGTGACCGTAGTCGATGACCAGACGGAGGTCGCCGACTTCGTAGAGGTTGAAACGCCCGGGGTTGCAGTCCGGAGTGTGGCTGAAGGCCCGGAGGGCCTGGACCAGGACCCCCGGGTCGGCCCCCGCGGCCCAACCCGCGGCGGTCGCGGCCAGCAGGTTCTGGACGTTGTGGACGGCCCGTCCGCCCAAGGTCAAGGGGAATTCGCGGATGCTCCCCAACCGGACCTCGCTTCCGCCATGGGCCAGGACGACCTGCCCCTTCCTGAGGAGCACGGCCCGCCCCCGCCCGTTGAGGTGGCGGCGGACGACCAGGTTGTCGTCCTGGAGGCCGAAGTAGATGATCTCCCCGTCAGTCCGGTAGGCCAGTTCGACCACGTAATGGTCGTCGGCGTTGAGGACGGCGAAGCCATCCCTGGGCACGGCTTCGACCAGGAGTGCCTTGACATCGGCGAGGTCCTCGAGGGTCTCGACGCCGTCCTGCCCGAGGTGGTCGGACGAGATGTTCGTCACCACGGCCACGTCGCAGTGGTCGAAGGCCAGCCCGCCGCGGATGATGCCGCCCCTGGCCGTCTCCAGGACGGCGGCCTCGACCGCCGGGTCGCTCAGGACCACCCCGGCGCTCCATGGGCCGCTGGTGTCACCGTCGACGACCCGGCGGCCGTCAATCCAGATGCCGTCGGTGGTCGCCAGGCCGACTTTTTTGCCCTGTTCCCGCAGGATGCGGGCGATGAGCCGGCAGACGGTCGTCTTCCCGTTCGTCCCTGTGACCGCCAGGACGGGGATGCGGCCGTCTTCCCCGGGCGGGAACATGGAGCGAACGATGGCCTCGGCCACCGGCCGCGGCCGGCCCTCGCTCGGGTAGAGGTGCATGCGGATGCCGGGGGCCGCGTTGACTTCGATGACGGCCGTCTTCTCGGGGTCGAAGGGGGCGGCGATGTCCGGCGTCACGAGGTCGATGCCGGCCACATCGAGGCCGACGATGGCGGCCACGCGCATGGCGAGGGCGGCGAAGTCGGGGTGGACTTCATCGGTGACATCCCGGGCCGTGCCTCCCGTGCTCAGGTTGGCCCCCTCGCGGAGGTTGACGACCTGCCCGGCGGGCGGCCGGGCGGCCAGCGATAGCCCTTGCTTGGCCAGCGTGATGGCGACGACGTCATCCACCTTGATCTTGGTCAACGGCTTCTCGTGCTCGTCCCCGCGGTTGGGGTCGGCGTTGACGAGGTCGATCAGTTCGGCCACGGTGTGCTCCCCATCGCCGACGACGCGCGCCGGCATCCGCTCGGCCGCGGCCTCGAGGCGGCCGTCGACGATGAGCAACCGGTAGTGACGGCCGGTCACGTGCTGCTCGACGATGACCTCCTCGCCGTGGGCGCGGGCCGCCCGGAACGCCGCCCGGACCTGCTCTTCGGTGGTCAGATTGAGGCTCACGCCCCGTCCCTGATTGCCGTCGCGCGGCTTGACCACCGTCGGCTCGGCGATGGCCCTGGCCGCCTCGGCGGCCTCCTCCTCCGTGCTGACCACGGTCCCCGGTGGGACCGGGACGCCGGCCCGGTCGAGGATGAGTTTGGCCAGGCTCTTGTCGCCGGCGATGTCCACGCCGACGCAGCCCGTGTTGGCGGTGATGGTCGCCCTGACCCGCTTCTGGCGGCACCCGTAGCCCAGCTGCAGTAGACTCTCCGGGCCGATCCGGGTGACCGGGATGCCCCGCCGCCGGGCGGCTTCGGCGATGGCCGCCGTGCTCGGGCCGAGTTCGGTGCGGGCGGCCGTCCCTTTGATGGCGGTCACGGCGGCGGCCACGTCGGGCCGCTCCCCGGCGACCAACCTCGAGGTCACCTCGACGGCCCGCCTGGCCGCCTCCAGCCCGGCCTCCCTGGCCCGGTACTCGAAGACGATGCGGTAGACCCCGGGCTGCTCGGTCTGGCGCGTCTTGCCGTAGACCATCCCGAGACCGGCCTGCGTCTGTAGCTCTAAGGCCACGTGTTCGACCACGTGGCCAAGGTAGGTGCCTTCCCGTACCCTTTCGATGAAACCGCCGGGCCGCCCGAGCGAGCAGTGGTGCTGAGCCAAGCCCGGCAGAGCGGCCAAGAGCCGCTCGCTGAAGTCCTCCAGGTCTCGCGTCTTGCGGCCGTCTAGGTCGCCGAGGTCCAGGAGCATCTCGACAGCCGGGTAATGGCTGTGGATGTTCCGGCCCTCAAAGGCCCGGAGTTCCTTTATTCGCATCAGAGACCCTCCTGACGGGTCTTATCGTCGTGCGGATGGTCCTCATCGTCCCGACGTGGGACCAGCTGGTCGTCATCGTGGGCCTATTTTCCCCGCTCAAAAAGCCGCATATGCAGGTTTTCCAGGCTGTCCCTCCCCTTCAAAGGCTTCCGGCCCTAGGGGCTTCCGACTCTCGAGGTCATAGCCGTGACCGGCCGGGAGGATGTGCAGGGTCACTCCGAAGAGGGCCAGCGGTTCGTCGGGCACCGACTCCGAGGCGTTGGTGTGGGAGACCCCCTTTCCGTCGAGGACGGTCACCGTCTGGGAGCCGAGGACCCGAAAGACGCCTCCGGGGCGGACGACGATCGCCGTGTCCTCGTCGACGCCCACGCCCAACACGAAAGGGTTCTGGGCGAGGGCCGAGAGCAACCGTCCGATCCGCCCGCGCTGGGCAAAGTGCTGGTCGACGACGATCTGGCGGAGGAGTCCCATCCCCGGCGCCATGGCCGTCGTGCAACGCTTCGGGGCACCGTCGTCCTCCCCGCCGACGATCATCGTGTCGCTCATGGCCGAGGCGCCGGCGCTCGTGCCGGCGATGACCACGCCCCGTCCACAGGCGTCGTAGAGGGCGTCGTAAAGGGGCGTGCCGCCCAGCGCGCTGGTTATCCGCAGTTGGTCGCCGCCGGTGAAGAAGATGCCGGTGGCCCGCTTGATGCGCTCCAGCGGCTCGCGCTCGAAGGCGTCCTCCCGCCGCTCGACTCGCACGATACTGGTCTCCCTGACCTCCAGCCGGGCGAAGACCTCGCGGTAGGTCCGAGAGACCTTCTCCGGGTCTTCGGTGGCCGCGGTGACCACGGCCACGACCGCCTCGTCCCCGCCGGCGAGGTCGACGAACTTGCGCAGGATGACGCAGCGGCCCTGCTTGTCCTCGGCCCCGCCGATGATCACCAGGCTGCCGCGTACCCCGTCGTTCAAACGCCCACCGTCGCTCATCGATTCGCCCCCTGCCGCCCTAGTTTGGCCGCCGTCGCTGGTCTTATGCTCGGCCTTTCAACGGCCGCTGGACCGGCGCCGACGGGCCGGCTCAGCGCGCCGTGGGCGCGGCCGAAAACAGAGAAGGGGCGGTTGTCCGCCCCTCCACGCCACCGGTGGTTCGGTCTTGCCCAGAACGTATACCCCAGGAAGTTGAACCCTTCCCTCCGAACGTCCAGAAGAGCAATAAGAACCCGCCCGGGTTTTGCCGTGACCCGCGGCTCATGTCCGGGCGGGACGTATTTGGGACCGACGGCCTCCCGGCCGCGTATTCCAGGAGCAAGAACGCCGCCCATGACGGCCTCACCGGTCGGCGCTCAGACGTGAGCCTGAAACCAGATGCCGAGGCTGGTGGTCAGGCCAGCGACCCGCGAGGCGTATTGAATCTCGGCGTACTTCGTGAACCGGCCAGGGACGAAGAAGAAACGGCTCGCAATCAGTCCCCAGCCAGGGATCTCCCAACAGGTCGGTTGACCGTTCGACCGCGACAGCCTAGCTGCCAGGCGGACCGAAAACGCCGGCCTTCGCAGGCCGGCGTGGCCCGGCGGAAGACCGGCGTTGGTGTTCGTTTTCTGAACCTGCCGTCGCCCTATTTGGGGGAGAACTTGTGGCAGGTCGTGCAGGGGATGCCGCTCATATGGTCCTTCTTGTCGGCGTGGCAGCTCTGGCAGGTATTCCTGACCGCCGCGTCGGCCGGGACCTTCCAGGAATGCGGCTGGTGGCAGACCTGACAGGTCTGATGGGCCGGCCGGGCATGCAGCCCTTGCTTGGTCTGGTCGGCGTGGCAAGACAGGCAGGGGACCGGGTCCTTCCCGATGTGCGGCTTGTGGCACGACTGGCAGGTTAAGTTCATCGGGGCGTTGGCCGAGAAGGTCCCCTTGGCCGGGTCCTGGTCGGCGTGGCACTTCAGACAGGCCTCGCGGGTCGGCTCGAAGGTCTTGATGCCCTTGAGGTAGGAGTGGCACGATGAGCAGTGCACGCCCTTCATATCCTCGACGTTGACGCTGCCCGCGGCGAGGGTCGCCTTGACCCCCGAGCCGGCCATGTAGATGGCCGCGACGATGGCGATGACGCTGATACAAAGGGCCACCGGCCGCCTGGTCGGTTTGCGCTGCGGGTTGCGGTCCATGAAGGGCACCGCGAAGAACAGGGCCAGGAGGAGGAGGGCCAAGGTCGTGATCGTCCCGGGCGAGAGCTTCTTGGCCCCCAGGTAGAAGTAGTACAGGTACCACTGGGGTTGGAAGCTCACCTGCGGCCCGGCGGCGCTCGGGTCCGGCTGGCCGATGAAGCCCGGGGCCGGCCGGATGGCCGCGATGGCGATGAGGACCGTCGCGGCGATCACGATCACCAGGAGTTCCTTGAAGAAGTGGTCGGGGAAGAATGGATGCCCGCTCTTGTGCGTTTCGGGCGCGCCTTTCTCGAGTGGCAGGTTATCCATGAGTTTCACCTCGTTCCGTACGGATGGCGGTTCGTGGCCGGCGTCCTCGGCGCCCAGGGATTATAGGGGCCCCGAAATGCCCTGGCGACGCACGACCACGAAATGGACGCCCAGGAGGATGACGATGGCGGCGGGGAGCGCCAGCACGTGCAGGGAGAAGAACCGCCGCAACGTGACCGCTCCCACCGCCGCGCCGCCTCGAAGGATGCCGGCCAGGGCGGGTCCGATGAGCGGGGTCCCCTGGACGACCTTCAGGAGTTCGGACGTCCCCCAGTAGGCTTGCTGGTCCCACGGAAGGAGGAACCCGGTGATGGCGAAGCTGAAGGTGATGACGAAGAGGAACACACCGACGACCCAGTTGAACTGGCGAGGCTTTTTGTACGACCCGGTGAAGAAGACCCTCAACATGTGCAGGATGACCATCAGGACCATGCCGTTAGCCGCCCAGCGGTGAGTGGTCCGGATGAGCCAGCCGAGCGGCAGTTGGTAGACGATCAACTGCACGCTCTGGTAGGCCAGCTCCGGCTGCGGCTTGTAGTAGAACGCCATGATGATCCCGGTGATGCCCTGCACGCCAAAGAGGAAGAAGGTGATCCCACCAAGGCAGTACATCCAGTTGACGTGCGCCGGAACCTCGTGTTCGGCGATGCTCTTCCACAAGGCCCGGACGTGGAACCGCTCATCCAGCCGGTCCGCCACCCGGAGCAGCGGTGACCGGGCCGGACGGGTTACGCGCTCTTCCATTGTGTCTCCTCCCCAACTGGCTGGCGACGAACGCAAGCGTCCGTAGCGTCCGTTCGGTCTGTTTAAGGGTTGCGGCTGATTGCGGTCTACGGCTAGCTGCGGACCGGGACGGCCGTTTCGGCCTCGGCCGACGGACCCATGGCCTTGGCCAAGAAGAGCGGCGCGAGCAGCAGGTAGGCGCCGATGGTGGCGGCCGCGGCGACCAGGAGCAGGCCCTGCAGCGCCGACCAGCCTACGAGTTGCGTGGCCGAGACCACGAGGCCGATGACTGCCCCGCCGGCCAGGAGCCACTTGACAGCCGACTCAGCCACCGTCGCCGTGGTCAGGGCGCCGGCGAAGCACACGGCCATCAGCGCGAACAGCAGGTTGACCGGGACGTCGAGACCGTAGGTCACGGCGTATGGGTGTCCCTGGGCCCAGATGGTCAGGTTCCGGATGGCGATTGCCTGCTCAGCTCCACTGACGGTGAGGAAACGCCCGGCGATGTCGCTGAAGACGACGGTCTTGAGGAGCGCCGCGAACAGCCCTGCCAGGACGTACAGCCCGCCGAAAGTAGCCCCCAGGACGGCCAGCATCCGCTGGCGTCCGATGGTCATGGTCGTCAGGGCGATGACGACGGGAACTTGCAGCAGCACCAGGCCCACCAGGTTGAACCGGCCCCATCCGTTGATGAACGGGAAGACCTTCTCCAGTCCGCTGGGGTCTTGCCCCACCCTCGTCAGGAAGCACAACCCGGCCAGGACAATCCAGAGCGCCGTACTCAGGGCGATCGTGAAGGCAGCATACCCGGCGATCCGGTATAGCGGCCTGCGGCCATCGCGCTCCGCCGCCACGTTATCCTTCATCTTAACCCCTCCTTCTCTTGGTTTATTGTGCCGGTCTTTCTTTGCACCATTCTTCACAATTCCCGCCCTTATGAACGGGCTGTACGCCCGTCTTGACCCCATGCAGTGAGGTGGCCTGGACTGACCGGTCTCCCGGGGCCCCTTTCGAAAGTTATAATAACTAATAGTTTATAATGTATATATTTGCTTTAACTTGCACTTTCATTATAGGCGATACTGTCATTTTAGGCAAGAGGGTGGACCAGAAATTCTGTCTGATGTGGGTGTCTTTCCGTTTCAGGGCGCAAAAAACGAGCCGACCGTCAGTCGGCTCGTTCTCGGGCTCGTCGGCGCCTCAAAAGTGGAGACGCCTTGTTCTATTTGGTGTGTTTGTCGGCCACTTTTGAGGCCCCGTAGGCGTTCGGTTTGATCTTGGCGTCGAAGCCGCTACCGGTGACCATCCCGACGACCTCGCGGATGAGGTCTCTCGTCTCCCCGCCCTGCCCGACGTCGAGGTGGATCTCCACGTCGAGCTTGGAGTAGCCGTTCCTGGCCAGGCGCTCGGTGATCCGGCTGCCCAGCCCGAGGCTGAGCGAAGTCTCGTAGTATATCTTCTGGCGTAGCGAGGCCATCCGCTTGTGCCGGCGACGGCTATAGTAGTAGCGCGCCCCCTTGCCCAAGCGGTGGACGACAACGGCGGTCACGAAGAGCAAGTCATCACGAGTCTGCGAGTCGGTCCCGACGATGAGACGATGGGGAGCCTGCGGCTCCTGGCCGACATACTCGACGATATCGTCAAACATCGCCTCGAAAGACATGGGGCCCTTGGTCGGACTGATGAAGTTCACGTTCCTCACCTTATATGGATTATACCACACAAGCCCCAGCGGCAAGAAACCGGGACGCGACGCGGGTCCCGGTCGACATCATTGAGTCAGATGCCGCTCCACCGTCAACGCCAGGGCCCCAAACTCTTCCAGGGACAGGGTCTCGGCCCGGCGGCGCGGGTCGATGCCGGCTTCGCGAAGGACGTCCGCCCAGACCAGCACGGGAAAGGCGCCATCCGCGCCGAGGGCGGCCAGGGCGTTGGCGAGGGTCTTCCGGCGCTGCCCGAAGCCCGCCCGGGTGAGCTTGAAGAGGAGCCCGCGGTCGGCTTCGACGGGAGGCTTCTCTCGCCGGACGAGGGTGATCACCCGAGATGAGACCTTGGGCGCCGGGCGGAAGGCCCCGGGCGGAATGATCGGCCCGCCGCGCGCCTCAGCGTAGTAATTGACGGCCAGAGTGATGGCTCCATAGTCCTTGCCGCCGGGGCCGGCCAAGAGCCGGTCGGCGACCTCCTTCTGAACGGTGACCGTCAGGGTGGCCCATGGGTGGCGGGCCGATGGGGCTTCTTCGAGGAGTTTCATCATCACCGGGGTGGTGATGTAGTAGGGCAGGTTGCCGACCACCCGCCGGACCCCGGGCGGCGGTCCGGCCTGCTTCTCCAGGGCCGCGAAGACAGCGTCGGTATCGGTCTTCAGGATGTCGCCGTGGATGACGGTCACGTTGGTCTGGCCGGCCAGGACTTCCCCCAAGACCTCCAGGAGGCGGCGGTCAAGCTCGATCGCGGCCACCGCGGCCGCGCGGCGGGCCAGCTCGGCGGTGAGGATCCCGGCCCCCGCGCCGATCTCGAGGATGTGGTCGCCGGGCCCGGCCCCGGTTTCGTCGGCGATGTCCACTAGGACCCTCGGGTCGACGAGGAAGTTCTGCCCCAGGCGGTGGCTGAAGGAGAACCCGCGCCGCTCGAGGAGCCCGATGATGCCTTTGGGTGAGCTCAGCCGGGGCGGCGAGCCCGTGGGGTCGGTCACCGGTCATCGCCACCTGTCGTCCCGACCTGAAAACAAAGGAACGGGCGGACCCGTTCCCGAGACTCGTCACTCTCACTTGATCAGGAAGACCATGACCGTCCGCTTGCCCCAGTCGAGGGCTTCCTGCTTGGTGTCGTAGCAGAGGTCGATCTTGTTCCCCTTGATGGCGCTGCCGACGTCGCCGGCGATGGCGTAACCGTAGCCGTCGATGTAGAGAAGCGAGCGTAGCGGGATGACCTTCGGGTCGACGGCCACCACCCCATAGGTCGCCTTCATCCCAATGGACGTGTACCCGTTGGCGTAGGGCCCGGTGCTGTCGGGGCCGGGGTAGTAGGCCGTGGCCACCATCTGGAAGGCCTTTTTGAAGCTTATCTCGCGGTCGCCACGGGTGACCCGGCCGGAGGTGCCCTTGAGGACCACCTTCATCTCGGGCTCGCGGATGACCTGCCGGCTGAGTTCCTTGCTGGCGACCCGGCGCCCGTTCTCGACGACGACCTCCAGGGTCACCTGGGCCAGGCCGTCCCGGCCATCCTGGGCGACCTGGGTGATTCCCAGGGGCAGGCTCTCATCGTCGCGGTAGACCACCGGGGCCGGAAGGGTCCGCTGCTCAGAGACCGTGTTCACGGCGCGCCGGACGACCTCGACGGTCACGCCGGGGACGAGGGCGTCGGCCTTGACCGTCTTCTTGTCTTTCGTCACCACGACGCGGTCCTTCGGTCCGACCGCCAGCCCGGCTTCCGCCAGGGCGGCGGCGGCGGTGGTCCGCGTCGTGTACGCCTGCACGGTCTTCCCATCCGCCTTGAGGGTGAAGGGGATGGCTCTCGTGACCGCCACCGTCGCCCGCCGTGGCAGCTTCGTGGCCGGGTCCGGGTCGACCCGGTCATGCGGCCCGAGGGCGATGCCCCCGGCCTTCAACGCGGCCTCGACCGTGCGGGCCCGGGTGTGGACGACGACGGCCTTCCCATCGACGGAGACTTGCACCGTCTTCTGGGCCAGGGCCACCGAACCAATGGTCAACGTGAGCAGCAAGACGACGATGACGCCCGCCGCGACGAGCGGGCGTCTCCTTGCTTCACGGGTCAAGTCTCCGGCCGCGCGGGCCAGTCGTTCGCGCCTGGCTGTCAGATGGCATCCACCGCCTTTGGCTTGGCCTCCAGGGCTTGGCCTGGTCAGGTTAACTTCTCTTGTCGGACGGGTCTTTCCTATCTTCCTCGACCGGTATTTCCTGGGCCGACAGGGTCAGCTCTTCATAGAGGACCACGCGGTTCCGGCCGTCCCGCTTGGCCGCGTACATAGCCTGGTCGGCCCGCTCGATGAGTTCGGTGCGGTCGGCGGCCGCGGTGGGGTAGGCGGCCGCCCCAATGGAGACGGTCACCCGGCCTGACTTCAGCTGGGCCTCCCCAACGAAAGGATGCTCTTCGACCTGCCGTCTGATGCGCTCGGCGGCGATCAGCCCCGCCGGGCCGTCGGTCTCCGGGAGGGTGACAGTGAACTCCTCCCCTCCGTAACGGGCGACGATGTCGACCTCCCGCACGGAGCCCTTCAGCAGGGCCGAGAGTTCCTTGAGCAGTCCGTTGCCGGCCATGTGGCCGTGGGTGTCGTTGTATTCCTTGAAGTTGTCAATGTCAATCATCAAGAGGACCATCGGGAAGCAGTAGCGCTCGGCCCGCTTGACCTCCTCATCCAGCCGCTGCTGAAAATAGGTGTGGTTGTAGAGTTTGGTCAGTCCGTCGGTGACCGCCAGCCGGCCGATCTCCTCGGCGTACGCCCGGAGGTTCTCGTGGGCCACCCGCAGTTCCTCGAGTAACTCGATGCTGGCCTCGCGCTCCAACCGCTCGCGCTTGACGGCGTCGGCGAGATAGCCGGCCAGGGCGCCGACCAAGACAAAGAACGCGCCGCGGAGGCCCACCGCCAGCCAGGCCGAGCCATCCGGGCCCACGGCGAAGGCATACAGCAGAGCTGCGGTGACGCTGGTGAGGACGCTCTCGCGCCAGCCGAAGAGGACGGCCGCCTGGACGATGGCCAGATAGTACAGGTTGTACAGATCGGTCGGCCCACCGCCGCCGGAGAAGACCAACGCGCTGATGAAGGCCAGGTCGGCCCCGAGGACGTAATACCCCGCCCGCTCCGGATAGGCCGGACGCCGGTAGAGCCAGTGCAGGACACCGGTGTAGGCGATGAGCCCGGCCACCAGGGCCAGCGACAGCGGGTCCGGGCCGCCCCAGGCGAGGGCGACCGCGCCGACGCCGACGAGGCCCCACCGGAGCCACAACATGAAGCGTTCATAAGTCCCCGGTTGCCGGCTCATCGCCAGTCCTCCAGTCGTCGCGCCGGTCAGTGAGTCGTGCCCCGCTTGTCCTTTTCGTCGCGGCGCGGCCGCATCCCTCCACGCGGCCCGGCTTTCGCGACCTCAGCCGGACCGTCGGGCGGCCAGACCGGACAGGCCGAGGGCTCGGGCCGCGGTCCGCGTGGTGTCCCGAGCCACCCGCGCCACATCCATCCCTTTGACCTCGGCGACCTTCCGGGCCACCAGGGCGACGCGCGCCGGCTCGTTGCGCTGCCCGCGGCAAGGGTCCGGCGAGAGGTACGGCGAGTCGGTCTCGAGGAGCAGGCGGTCGAGGGGCATCATCGCCGCGACCTCCCGGGCCCGTTGCCCGTTCCCGAAGGTGACCGCCCCGCCAAGGGCGATGAAGTAGCCCATCTCCAGGCATCGCGCGGCCATCGCCGCATCCCCGGAGAAGCAGTGGAGGACGACGGTCAGACCGGCGGCCTCCTCCTCGAGGATCTTCAAGACCTCGTCGTGGGCGTCGCGGTCGTGGATGATGACCGGCTTCCTGAGCTCCCGGGCCAGCCGGAGCTGGCGCCGGAAAGCCTCGCGCTGCTCCGGCCGAGGCGATAGGTCACGGTAGTAGTCGAGCCCGATCTCGCCGATGGCCACCACGCGGGCTTCGGCGCTCAGGTCACGAAGGCGTGCGAGGGCCTCGGGACTGGCCTCGCGGGCGTCGTGCGGATGGATGCCCACGGCCGCCCAGAAATCGGGGTGCTCGCGGGCCAGGGCGACGGACCTGACCGAGCTTTCCAGGTTGAAACCGACGTTGACGAACCCGACCACTCCGGCCTGCCGGGCCCGCCGGATGACTTCCCGGCGGTCCCCGGCGTAGGCCTCGAGGTCAAGGTGACAATGGGTCTCGACGACCGGCGGCGCGGTCTCGGGCTTCAGGCTCTCGGGCTCAGCGGTCTCGGGCCTCACTTGACCCGGCTCCCCGGCGGCACCGGGCGTTCCGGCGTGACCACGCCGAGCTGGCTCCCGTCCTCCGTCGAGGCGGCCAGGAGCATGCCGTTGGACTCCAGGCCGCGGATCTTGGCCGGTCGCAGGTTGGCGACGACGACGATGTCCTGGCCGATGAGCGCCTCGGGTTCATAGTGTTTGGCGATGCCGGCGACGATCTGCCGTTTCTCCCTCCCGACCTGGACTTCCAGGCGGAGGAGCTTGTCGGCCCCGGCCACCCGTTCGGCCGCCAGAACGCGGGCCACGCGGAGGTCGAGCTTCCTGAAGTCATCGATGGAGATGAGCGGCGGCGCCGTCGGTGCCGTCGGAGCGGTCTCTTTCCCGGCCTCGTTGGCCGTCGCATCCTTGGTCTCGATGCGGGGGAAGAGGGGCAGGCCGCGCCGCACGGGGGCGCCGGGCGGGAGTTTGCCCCATGCCTTGGCCTCGTCCCAAGCCGCCTTGGTCACGTCGGCGTCCAGGCCGAGTTGCTTCCAGATCTCACGCGGGGCTTCGAGGAGGAACGGGGTCAGGGCGACGCCCAGGATGCGCAGGGTCTCGGCCAGGTTATAGAGGACCGTGCCCGCGCGCCCCCTGGTCTTCTCGTCCCGGGCGAGCGCCCACGGGCTGGTCTCGTCGATGTACTTGTTGGACCGGTCAATCAGCTTCCAGAGGGCCGTCAGGGCCCCGCTGATCTCGAGGTTGTCGATGGCCGTCTCGACTTCGCCGAGAACGCTCTTGGCCAGTTCGGGGAGTTCCCGGTCGATGGCCTCAGCCGGCCCGGGCTCCGGGATGCGCCCGCCGAAGGCCTGGTTGATCATGGCCGTCGTCCGGCTGAGGAGGTTCCCCAAGTCGTTGGCCAGGTCGACGTTGGTCCTCAGGATAAGCGCGTCCTCGGTGTAGAAACCGTCGGCGCCGAAGGGGATCTCCCGGAGGAGGTAATAGCGGACCGCGTCCACACCGTACTTGTCGATGAGGACCAGCGGGTCGATGACGTTCCCCCGCGACTTCGACATCTTGCCGCTCTCCAGTTGAAGCCAGCCATGGCCGAAGACCCGCCTCGGCAGCGGCAGGTCGAGGGCCATCAGGATGATCGGCCAGATGATGCAGTGGAAGCGGGTGATCTCCTTGCCGATGAGGTGCACGTCGGCCGGCCAGTAGTGGCGGAACTTCTCCTCGTCGGTCAGGTAGCCGATGGCCGTGATGTAATTGGAGAGGGCGTCGAACCAAACGTAGATGACGTGCCTCGGGTCGGAGGCGATGGGGATGCCCCAGGAGAAAGTCGTCCGCGAGACGCACAGGTCCTCCAGGCCTTGCTTGATGAAGCTGACGATCTCGTTGCGCCTGGACACCGGCTGGATGAACTCGGGGTGCGTCTCGATGTGCTTGAGGAGCCGGTCGGCGTACTTGCCCAGCCGGAAGAAGTAGCTCTCCTCACGCAGGCGCTCGAGGGGGGCGTCGTGGTCGGGGCAACGCCCGCCGAGGTCCTTGTACTGGGTCTCGGTGAAGAAAGCCTCGCAGCCGGTGCAGTACCAGCCCTCGTACTCGGCCTTGTAGATGTCCCCCTTGGCCTGGATCTTCTCGAAGATCTGCTGGACGACCCACTCGTGACCCGGGTCGGTCGTCCGAATGAAGTGGTCGTAGGAGATCCCCATCTTGGCCCAAAGGGCCTTGATCCGCTCGACGATGGCGTCCACGTAGGCCTTCGGGTCCTTGCCACTTGCTTCGGCCCGGCGCTGGACTTTCTGACCGTGCTCGTCGGTGCCGGTGAGGAAGAAGGTGTCCCGCCCCTGCAGCCGGCGGAACCGGGCGATGGCGTCGGCCGCCACCGTCGTGTAGGTGTGCCCGATGTGCAGGTTGTCGTTGGTGTAGTAGATGGGCGTGGTGATGTAGAAGGTCCCTTTCTTGCCGTTCCCCTTGAGCTTCTCCTTCATCGTCGCTTCCTCCCTTACGGGGTGCTGACCCGCCCAGCCGAAGAGGTTCTGACCGTCGGGCGCCGGGAGAACAAAAATCCCACGCCCTCCAAGGGGCGTGGGATTTCCCTACGCGTTACCACCCAATTCGGCCGCACCTCGCGGCACAGCCCTCGACAGGTACCCGCCGGACGGCGGAGACCCTGGCCGGTTAACGGCGGCCAGGCGGTCAAGCCTACTGGGGCGCCGCTCACCGCGACGACCGTTCAGCCGACGACTCAGGGGCCATGTTCGCCTCGCTCCCCGGGGCCGGCTCGCACCTGATCCGGCTCTCTGCGACCCGCTCGGCGGGGCTACTCTTCCTCTTCACGGTCTTTCAAACCTATTTCTCTGGTCGGTGTTTATCCTCAATATATGGCAGCCGGGCGCGCCTGTCAAGGGCGGCCGGCGACCGACCCAAAAACAGGGTGCCCTTCCGAAGGTAGTAACGTCTGGGCGGTTGTGTCGAATCCTGTCGAATTTCAGTCCTTCGCCTCACGAAGGGCCAGCCTGCCTAAGGTTTACCGGAAAGGCTTTCAACGACCGTCGACCACCCCGCCAGGGAGTCTGCCTAAGGGCATCACACCCAGGGTTTTTAGCTCCCGCCACGGCTGGGAAGGGAGAGGAGAAAAGGGGAGGTAGGACCTCATTTTATGGTTGACTTTTTCTGGCATTATTGGTATAGTCTATACGGACAGTGTCGAACCTTGTAGAAAAGGGAGGGAAGCCGGGCATGATGAAGTCCACGGGTATCGTCCGCAAAGTCGACGAGCTAGGACGGGTCGTTATTCCAATCGAACTCCGCCGCACCCTCGACATCGAAGAGAAAGACGCCCTTGAGATCTACGTCGACTCGGATAAGATCATCCTTCGGAAGTACGAGCCGGCTTGCATCTTTTGCGGCAACGCCCAGAACGTGGAGAACTTCCGCGGTAAGCGCGTCTGCCGTAATTGCATCGAAGCCATGCAAAGCCGGGCCGTCTGAGTTCCGGACAAGCTCCATCACGACATCAACCGGCCGCTGCGCGGCCGGTCGGCGGAAACAGGGGAGGCGTCTACGACGCCTCCCCTGCTTCGTCCATGGGGCGGTCGGGACGGCCGCGGCCCATTCAGGCCAGGGCCAGGAGCCGCACGGCCCCAGTCAGGAGGACCGGTGCAGCCACGAGGACGAGCGCGGGAGAAAGGGCAGCCGTGGCCACGGTCAGGGCCACCTTGCCGGCGGTGTTGAAGTGGTTTCCGGTCCACAACAGATACAGCCCGAGCGGGAAACAGGCGGCTAGTGCAGTGGGGACCATCCAGGGTCTAATCCGTTCGTCCATTCTCCTTCACCTCGCTCCTCTCTTCTTTTCTAGCTCGACGGGCCCGGGCGTCCAACGAGGTCTCGAGCCTTCACCTCACCGACCACCCCCCGGAAATCCCTTCACTAGTTCCCGCTTTCACAAGGCAAGGTCTGGGTGAAGTGTTGCTTAAATACCGGCGTCTGGTCCTCAACTGTCACTTGTATCTTACCACATTTTACAAGGGAAGTGAAGCGAAAAAGGGACCCGCCGCTCATTTCTGAGGGGGGTCCCGGAAGGTCCGGAGGGGTCATTCAACCCTCAACGATCACCTGTCTGGCTGCCGGAAAAGGTTCAAGGGCACGCGGGAGGAGCCCGAGGAGGTAGGCGATGAGGACACCATAATTGACGATGGGGACTCCCCGGGCCTTCGCTTCCCCGATTCTCGAGAGCATCTCCCTCCGGTTGATCATGCACGCCCCGCAATGGACGACCAGCCGGTACGACTCCAGGTCGTCCGGGTACTTGACCCCGGAGACCCAGTGGAATTCGAGGTCTCCTCCGACCCGCTGGCGTAGCCAGCGCGGAATCTTGACCCGGCCGATGTCGTCGGCCATCCGGTGGTGGGTACAGGCCTCGGCGATGAGGACGCGGTCGCCCGGTCGCAGGGAGTCGACGGCCCTGGCCCCGGCCACGAGTTCCTCGAGGTCCCCCTTGTACCTCGCAAAGAGGATGGAGAAGGAGGTCAGCATGACGTCCGGGGGCGTGTCCGCCGCCACCTTGAGGAAGGCCTGTGAGTCCGTGACCACCAGCTTCGGCCGCGTGACCTGGTTCTCGATGGCCTCCCGCAACTCGTACTCCTTGGCCACGACGGCGTAGGCGTCGTGGTCGAGGACGTCTCGCAGGGTCTGGACTTGTGGCAGGATGAGCCGGCCCTTGGGGGCGGCCAGGTCGACCGGGACGACCAGGACCACCAGGTCCCCCGGGTCGAGAAGGTCGCCGACGATGGCCGGAGCGGCCCAGTCGCTCGGGGCGCGGTCGATCATCCGCCGCTTCAGGTCCTCTAGCCCTTCGCCCGTCCTCCCGCTCACCGGGACCATCTCGGTCCCCAATTCATCGGCCCAGCCCGCCCAGTCGTCCGGCCGGCGGACCAGGTCGACCTTGTTGACCGTGCCGATCACCGGGATGGCGCGGTCTTTGAGCCGGTTGACCAGGCTCTTCTCGTCCTCCCCGGGGCCCCTGGTGGCGTCGATGACGAGGAGGGCGAGGTCGGTCTTGTTCAGCACCCGGAGCGTGCTTCGAACGCGGAGCTGCCCCAGGTCGCCGGGATCGTCGATGCCCGCCGTGTCGATGAGGACCACCGGCCCGATGGGCAATAACTCCATCGGCCGGTAGACGGGGTCGGTAGTCGTCCCCGGCTCCGGCGAGACGATGGCCACGTCCTGGTTGGACAGGGCGTTGATGAGGCTGGACTTGCCGGCGTTGCGGCGGCCGAAGATGGCGATGTGGAGCCGGTCGCCACGCGGTGTGGCCTCCATTGTTCATCCCTCCTCAGGGGGCGGGGCGGTCTTCACCTTGACTTCCCCCCGCCCCGGTATGCCGGGCCTGGTCATCCGCCCTGGGTCGAGGACGACGGCCAGGTCTTCGGGGCTGAAGAGCCCGCGCTCGGCGACGATCTCGCGGACCGACCGACCGGTCTCACGGGCCTCCCGGGCGATCTCCGAGGCCAGGTCGTAGCCGACGTGGCCGACGATCGCGGTCACCGTGCCATAGCTCCGCTCGAGCCACGCGTGGCAGTTCCGGCGGTCCGCCCCGAGGCCCTTGACGCACCGCTCGGTGAAGATGTCGACGGCCCGCGAGAGGAGGTGGATCGACCACAGGAGGTCGTGGGCAATCAGGGGCAGGAAGGCATTCAGCTCAAGCTGACCGGCCTGGGCCGCCAGGGTGATCGCCAGGTCGTAGCCCATCACCTGATAGGCCACCTGTTTGACCATCTCCGGGATGACCGGGTTGACCTTCCCCGGCATGATCGACGAGCCGGCCTGGACCTCCGGCAGGCTGACCTCACCCAGGCCGCCGCGCGGCCCGGATGAGAGCAGGATGAGGTCCGAGGCGATCTTCGCCAGGTTCACGGCGGCCGCCTTGAGCAAGCCGGAGACTTCGACGAAGACATCCGCGTTCTGGGTCGGGTCGACGGGGTTCTCGGCCCGGGCCAGCCCCTGGCGGGTCACGGCCCGCAGCTTCTCGGCGGCCAGGAAGGAGTAGCGGCGTTCGGCGTTGAGGCCGGTGCCGACGGCCGTCCCACCCAGGTTGACCTGGCGCAGGCGCTCCTCGACCTTGTAGAGGCGCCAGCGGTCGCGGGCCACCGCCTGGGCCCAGGCCGAGAACTCCTGACCCAGGGTGATCGGCACAGCGTCCTGCATCTCCGTCCGGCCGAGCTTGATCACCCCGGCGAACTCGGCCTCCTTCTCCTGAAGGGCCTTCTGAAGCCGGGCGAAGCCCTGGCTGAGCGGCAGCAGCAGGCTGATGGCGGCCACCCGGACGGCCGTCGGATAGACGTCGTTGGTCGATTGGTGCAGGTTGACATGGTCGAGCGGGTGGACCAGCGTGTAGTCGCCCATGACCCCTTCGAGAAGCTCGATGGCCCGGTTGGCGATGACCTCGTTGACGTTCATGTTCGTCGAGGTCCCGGCCCCACCCTGATAGGCGTCGACGACGATCTCGCCGCCGTGCCGGCCTTCGGCCAGTTCCTCGGCCGCCTGGATGATGGCTCCGCCGCGCCGCCGGTCGAGGTGCCCCAGCTCCACGTTGGCCTGCGCGCAGGCCTTCTTGACCAGGGCCAGGGCCCGGATCAGTTCGGGGTGCGGCTTCACCCCCGAGACCGGGAAGTTGGCCGCCGCCCGAGCCGCGTGGGCCCCGTAGTAGGCCCCGGCCGGGACCTCGACGGGACCGAGGAGGTCGTGCTCCTCGCGGGTTCCGCCCGTTTCCCAGCCTTTGTGGCTTTCGTGGCTCATTTCATGTCCACCCCCTGGCGCGGCCATCCCTTCACCCCCGGGGAAAGGGGGCCACGTCGGCAGGCGGCGTGGCCCCGCTCCGTCATCCCCGGGGGAGGACGACCCTCGTTTTAGTATTTGCTCCGTGGCGTGTAGTGAGTGTGCAGGAGATGGTGGGATTTTTCGCCCAATGGGCGCCCGAGGTACTCGGCGTAGAGTTGCTTGATGACCGGGTTCTCGTGCGACTTGCGGAACTCCATCCGCTGGTCCTCGCGGTAGATGGCGTCGATACGCTTCCCGCGGATGGCGTTGTTGGTCCCGAAGGGTTGGCCGCCGCCGCCGATGCAGCCACCGGGGCAGCACATGATCTCGATGAAGTGGTAGTCGGCCTGCCCCGCCGCCAGCTTATCCATGAGCTTGCGGGCGTTGTTGAGGCCGTGGGCGACGGCCACCTTCACGTTCAGCCCGTCCACGGGGACGGCGGCTTCCTTGATCGACTCCATGCCGCGGACGGCCTTGAAGTCGACGTCCTCGAGGGTCTTGCCGGTCAGGAGTTCGTAAGCGGTGCGGAGGGCGGCCTCCATGACCCCGCCGGTGGCCCCGAAGATGGCCGCGGCCCCGGTGGAGATGCCCAGCGGCAAGTCGTAGTCCTCCTCCGGCAGGTGCTCGAAGTCGAGGCCGGCCTGGCGCATCATCCGGCCGAGCTCGCGCGAGGTGAGGACGACGTCCACGTCCTGGTAGCCGCTATCGTTCATCTCCGGCCGCTGGCCCTCGAACTTCTTGGCCGTGCACGGCATGATCGAGACGACGAAGATGTCCTTGGGGTTGATCCCGGCCTTCTCGGCGTAGTAGGTCTTGGCCAGGGCCCCGAACATCTGCTGCGGCGACTTGCAGGTCGACAGGTGCGGCAAAAGGTCCGGGTAGTAGTGTTCGATGAACTTGATCCAGCCCGGGCTGCACGACGTGATGAGCGGCAGCTTGCCGCCTGTCTTGACCCGCTCGATGAGCTCGGAGCCCTCTTCGAGGATGGTCAGGTCGGCCGTGAAGTCGGTGTCGAAGACCCGGTCGAAACCCAGCCGCCGCAAGGCCGCGACGAGCTTCCCGGTGACCAGGGTCCCGGCCGGCAGCCCCATCTCCTCGCCGAGGGTGGCCCGGGTGGCCGGAGCGGTCTGCACGACCACATGCTTCTGCGGGTCGGCGATGGCCGCCCAGACCTTGGCCGTATCGTCCCGCTCGGTGATGGCCCCGGTCGGGCAGACCAGGGTGCACTGGCCGCACAGGGCGCAGGCCAGGTCGGCCAGGTCCTTATCCATGGCCGGGGCGACGATGGCGTCCTTGCCCCGGTTGATCGGGTAGAGGACCCCCACGCCCTGGACCTCGTGACAGGTATAGACGCAGCGGCGGCAGAGGATGCACTTCGACGGGTCGCGAACGATCGACGGGGTCGAATGGTCCTCGGCGAACTCCCTGACCTCCTGCTCGAAGCGGACGTCGCGGATGCCGAGGTTCTCGGCCAGTTCCTGGAGTTCGCAGTGGAGGTTCTTCTCGCACTTCAGGCAATCCTGGGGATGGCGGGACAGGATCAGTTCGACGATGAGCTTGCGGGCCTCCCGCACGGCCGGGGTGTTGGTCTTGACGACCATCCCTTCCCCGGCGGGATAGGCGCAGGCGGCCTGGAACGTCCGCTGTCCCTGGATCTCGACGATGCAGACCCGGCAGACGGCCTTCACCGCCTGGTCGGGGTGGTGGCACAGGGTCGGGATGCTGATGCCGGCGGCCTTCGCCGCCTCGAGGATGGTGGCCCCTTTGGCCACCTGGACCTTACGACCGTCAATGGTCAAGGTCACCATGTCCATCACTTTTCCCTCCCTTTCCGGCGGCTAGTCCGCGACCTGGACCCTGGCCGCGATGGCCTTGCAGGTCCCGGTCGGGCAGCGCTTTTCGTTGATGTGGGCGTCGTACTCGTCCCGGAAGTATTTGAGGGTGGACATGATGGGTAGGGGGGCCGTCTGCCCGAGCGGGCAGAGGGGCGACTTGTACATCATCTCGGCCAAGGCGGTGATGAGCGGGATGGTCCCCTCGTCGGCCTCCCCGCGGGTGATCTTGTCGACCAGTTGATACAGGCGCATGGTCCCCTCTCGGCAGGGGACGCACTTGCCGCACGACTCGTGTTCGAAGAACCGGGCGAAGCACTTGGCCACGTCGACGATGCAGTGGGTATCGTCCATGATCAGCAGCGCGCCAGAACCGAGGGCCGATCCGGCCGCGGCCAGGTTGTCGTAGTCCATCGGCACATCCAGGAGTTCCTGGGGCAGGCAGCCGCCTGAGGTCCCGCCGGTCTGGGCCATCTTGAAGGTCTTTCCGTCCTTGGTCCCGCCGCCGATGTCGTAGATGACCTCGCGGAGGGTGATCCCCATGGGCACCTCGATGAGACCCTCGTTGACGATGTCGCCGGTGAGGGTGAAGACCTTGGTCCCCGGGGTCCGTTCGGTGCCGAGGCTGCGGAACCAGTCGGCCCCGCGGCTGATGATCGGGGCCACGTTGGCCAGGGTCTCGACGTTGTTGATGGAGGTCGGTTGACCGAAGAGGCCGGCGTCGGTCGGGTACGGCGGCTTGACCCGCGGCTCGCCGCGGCCGCCTTCGAGCGACTCGAAGAGGGCGGTCTCTTCGCCGCAGACATAGGCTCCGGCGCCGGTGCGGATCTCGACGTCGAAGTCGAAGCCGGAGCCGAAGATGTCCCGGCCCAGCAGTCCGAGCTTGCGGGCCTGCTCGATGGCCAGCTTGAGGCGCTTGATGGAGAGGGTGTACTCCCCACGGATATAGATGTAGCCGTAGTCGGCCCCGACGGCGTAGCCGGCGATGGCCATGCCCTCCAGGACGCTGTGGGGGTCGCCCTCGAGGATGAGGCGGTCCTTGAAGGTGCCCGGCTCGCCCTCGTCGGCGTTGCCGACGATGTACTTCCGGGACCCGGCCGCCTTGCGGGCGAACTCCCACTTGAGACCGGTCGGGAAGCCGGCCCCGCCACGCCCGCGGAGCTTCGCGTTCTTGATGGTAGCGATGACCTCGTCGGGGCTCATCGTCGTCAGGGCCTTACCGAGGGCCTGGTACCCGCCCTGGGCGAGGTACTCCTCGACGACCTCGGGGTTGATCAGGCCGCAGTTCCTGAGGACCACGCGGACCTGCCTCTTGAAGTAATCAAGCTCGGGCGCCGTCTGTACGGGCTTGGTGGCCACGGGCTCCTTGTAGAGCAACCGTTGTACCAGGCGCCCCTTGAGGAGGTGGGTCTCGACGATTTCGGGGATGTCGGCCACCGTGGTCTGGCAGTAGAGCACCCCTTCGGGGTAGATGACGATCGTCGGCCCTTGCTCGCAAAGACCGAAGCAGCCGGTCTCGACGACCTTGACCTCTCTATCCAGCTTCCTGCGGGCGACTTCCTGGACCAGCGCTTCCCGGACGGCTCGGTTGCCCTTGAGGGAGCAGTTGGTCCCGGCACAGACCAGGACGTGAGAACGATAGAACTCCATCTGTCTCCTCCCCCTTTCAGTTGAAGCGGGCGAGGATGCCTGGGACCATGTCCGGCGTGAGGTTGCCGAAGACCTCATCGTCGATCATGATCGCCGGGGCCACGCCGCAGACGCCGATGCAGCTCGACAGCTCGAGGGTGAAGCGGCCGTCTCGGGTGTCCTCGCCGACCTTCACGCCCAGGGCGTTTTCCAGCGCCTCGATGACCTCTTTGGCCCCGCGCACGTGGCAGGGAGCGCTCTCGCAGGCGCGGATGACGTGCTCCGCCTTGGGGCGCAAGTTGAAGAGGGTGTAGAAGCTGGCCACGCCGTAGATCTTGGAGAGGGGGATGTCCAGACCGATGGCCACTCTAACCAGTGCTTCCTCCGGCAGGTACTTGAATTCGGCCTGCAGGGCGTGAAGCACCGGCAGCAGGGGCCCCGGCTGGTCCTTGTGCCTGGCGATGATCTGGTCGACCTTGGCCAGGGCGCTCTTGGAGAGGACGCTTGGTTTCTTGGTTGCCACTGCCACGGGTCAACCCTCCTTCAGGCTTCTTTGGTCGCGATGACCCACTCACCCAGCACTTGGTGGTTGATGACGTGCTGGGCGATGATCTTCCTGGCTACCTCGGGCGTGACGCGACCGTAGGTGACCCGCGGCTCTCCGGCCTTGATCACATCAACCAGCGGTTCCTGGTCGCACAGTCCGACGCAACCCGTTTGCGACACGGTGACCGAGGTCAGGCCGCGCTTGCTGAGTTCATCCAGGATGGCCGCCATGACGTCGCGGGCCCCCGCGGCGATTCCGCACGTACCCAGGCCGACGACGATCTTGACCAAGCCCTGTCCTTGCCTGACCCGGGTCATCTCCAGGGCTTTTTCCCGGATCTGATCCAATTCCTTGAGGGATTTCACCCTCGCACCTCCTTCGGATGGGTCGCTACTGGTCAGCCCCGGGGCGGCCCCGCCATGTTTGTACGGGGCGGCGCCGGATTGGCATCGCCCTTTCCGTTGCTGAGCGGGACGGGCGTCTGTCACTTGTCCGTCTTGGGGTACTTCCCACGTGGCGTGTAGTGAGTGTGGAGGAGTTCGTGTGACTTGTGACCCAGCGGTTGGCCCAGGAACTCCTTGTAGAGCGCCTGGACGGCCGGGTTTTCGTGGGATTTTCTGATGGCCATCCGCTCGTCGGCCGCGTAGATGCCGTTGATTCGCTTCTGGCGGATCTCCGTATTGGTCGGGATGGGTTGCCCGCCGCCGCCGATGCACCCGCCGGGGCAGCACATGATCTCGATGAAGTGGTGGTCGGCCTGGCCCGCCGCCAGCTTATCCAGGAGCTTGCGGGCGTTGCCCAGGCCGTGGGCCACCGCCACCTTGACGTCTATCCCGTCCACGGGGACGGTCGCTTCTTTGACCCCTTCGAGACCGCGGACCCCCGTGAAGTTGATGTTGCCGAGGGTCTTTCCGGTCTTCACCTCGTACGCCGTGCGCAGGGCGGCCTCCATGACGCCGCCGGTGGCCCCGAAGATGACGGCCGCGCCGGTGGTGATCCCGAACGGGTCGTCGTATGGTTCCTCGGGCAGGTTGGTGAAGTCCAGGCCGGCCTGCTTGAACATCCGGCCGAGCTCGCGGGTGGTCAGGACGATGTCCACGTCCCTGAACCCGCTATCCTCCATCTCCGGCCGGGTCAGCTCGAACTTCTTGGCCGTGCACGGCATGATCGAGACGGAGACGATGTCTTTGGGGTTGATCCCGGCCTTCTCGGCGTAGTACGTCTTGGCCAGGGCCCCGAACATCTGCTGCGGCGATTTGCAGGTCGACAGGTGCGGGAGGAGGTGCGGGTAGTAGTGTTCGATGAACTTGATCCAGCCCGGGCTGCAGGAGGTGATCATCGGCAGCACGCCGCCGTGGCTGACCCGCTCGAGCAGCTCCGTGCCTTCCTCCATGATCGTCAGGTCGGCCGTGAAGTCGGTGTCGAAGACCCGGTCGAAGCCCAGGCGCCGCAGGGCGGCGACCATCTTGCCGGTGACGATGGTCCCCGGCTCGTAGCCGAACATCTCGCCGACGGCCACGCGGGTGGCCGGGGCGGTCTGAACGATGACGTGCTTCTTTGGGTCGGCGAGGGCCGCCCAGGTCTGGGCGGTGGAGTCGTGCTCGGTCAGGGCCGCGGTCGGGCAGACCAGCGTGCACTGACCGCACAGGGCGCAGGCCGCGTCGATCATCTCGTGGCCGAAGGCCGGGGCGATGACGGTATCGAAGCCGCGCTCGATGGGGGCGATGGCCTTAACCCCCTGGACCTTCTCGCAAACGGCCACGCAGCGCCGGCAGAGGACGCACTTGGCCGGGTTACGGACGATCGACGGGGTCGATTCGTCCACCGGCCAGGACGGCTTGGCCCCTTCGAAGCGGACCTCCCTGATGCCGAGGTTCTCGGCCAGGGCCTGCAGTTCGCAGTTGAGGTTGCGCGGGCAGACCAGGCAGTCGGTCGGATGGTTGGACAGGAGCAGCTCGACCGTCAGGCGCCGGGACGACCGCACGGCCGGGGAGTTGGTGCTGACGATCATCCCGTTCGCCACGGGGGCGACGCATGCCGCCTGGAGGGCCTTGGCCCCCCTGACCTCGACGACGCAGACCCGGCAGGCGCCGATCTCGTTGATGTCCTCCAAGTAGCAGAGGGTCGGGATCTTGATGCCGGCCTTCTTTGCGGCGTCGAGGATGGTGGCGCTTTCTTCGATTTCGACCTTTTGGTTATCGATGGTCAAGGTCACGGTTGCCACTAGCGTCACACCCCCTTTTTACTCCTTCACGTCGCAACGGAGGCAACGTGAGGCTTCCGAGACGGCCGCCTTCTCGTCGAAGCCGAGCTCGACCTCGGCGAAGCCCTTGCAGCGGTCCTTGACCGGGACGACCGGCATCTCGGCCCGCGGCCGTTCCTCTTCGACGATTTCAGCGGACAGCTCGCGGACGACGGTTTGAAGGTCGACAACGTCGCCGTCGCCGCCGAGGTACTTGTCGATGGCCGCGGCGGCCTTCTTGCCGGCTGCGACGGCCCCAATGACGGTGTCCGGACCGGTGACGCAGTCGCCGCCGGCGAAGAGGCCCGGGACTGGGGTCGCCAGGTTGCCGTCGACGGCGAGCGTGCCGTCGCGATTGGGGTTCAACTTGGTCCCGTTGTTGAGGGCCTCGACCTCGGGCGCCTGGCTGACCGCCGGGATGACCACGTCGGCCTCGACGATGAACTCCGAGCCCTCGACGGCCACCGGGCGACGCCGCCCGCTGCGGTCGAACTCGCCGAGCTTCATCTGCAGGCACTCCAACCCGATGGCCTTGCCGTTCTTCCCGGCGACGCTCTTCGGGGCGGCCAGGAAGAGGAACTCGACCCCCTCGTGCTCGGCGTCCTCGATCTCTTCACGGAGGGCCGGCATCTCGTCGCGACGGCGACGGTAGACGACCTTCACCGCCGAGGCCCCGAGGCGTAGGGCGACCCGGGCCGAGTCGATGGCCGCGTTGCCGCCGCCGACAATGGCCACTTTCTTTCCTTTCAGCTTGGGGTCCTCACCAAGGTTGACCCGGCGCAGGAAGTCGGTGGCGTGGATGACGCCCATGAGGTCCTCGCCCGGAATCTCCAGGCGCTGGCTCTTGTGGGCCCCGACGGCCAGGAAGATGGCCTTGTAGCCTTTCTTCTTGAGGCCGTCGAGGGTGATGTCCTGGCCGACGCGGACGCCGGTCTTGATCTCCACGCCCATCCTCTCGACGCTCTCGATCTCCGCCCGGAGCATCTTCTTGGGCAGGCGGTACTCAGGGATGCCGACGGCCATCATCCCACCGGCCACCGGCAGGGCCTCGAAGACGGTCACCGGGTAGCCCTTGCGGGCCAGGTAGTACGCGGCGGTGAGGCCGGCCGGGCCGGAGCCGACGACGGCTACCTTATCGTCCTTTTTGAGGCCGCCCTTGCCCGCCGGCAGGTGCCCGTTGTTCTTGAGGGCCCAGTCCCCGGCGAACCGCTTCAGGGCGCGGATGGCCAGGGCCTGGTCGATCTGCGCCCGGCGGCACTTGGACTCGCACGGATGGTTGCAGACGCGGCCGCAGATGGCCGGGAACGGGTTCTCGTCCTTCACCGTCTGATAGGCCTGGGCGAAGCGCTTGTTGCGGATGTGGTCGATGTACACCGGTACGTCGACGTTGGCCGGACACGTGTTCTGGCACGGGGAGTTGAAGAGCATCGCGCAAACCGAGGCGGCGCACTTCTTCTCCCGGATGTGCTGCTCATACTCGTGGCGGAAGTAGCGGATGGTCGAGAGGACCGGGTTCGGCGCCGTCTGGCCGAGGCCGCAGAGGGCCGAGCTCTTGATCTCGTTGGACAGCTCGATGAGCAGCTCGATGTCGCCCTCCCGGCCCTCGCCGCGGGTGATCCGCTGGAGGATCTCCAGCATCCGCTTGGTCCCGATGCGGCACGGGGTGCACTTGCCGCACGACTCGTCCTGGACGAACTCCAGGAAGAACTTGGCCAGGTCGACCATGCAGGTGTCCTCGTCCATGATGATCAGGCCGCCGGACCCCATGATCGTCCCGAGGGCGGTCAGGGTATCGTAGTCGACCGGCGTGTTCAGGTACTCGGTCGGGATGCACCCGCCGGACGGGCCGCCGGTCTGGGCGGCCTTGAATTTCTTGTGGTTGGGGATGCCGCCGCCGATGTCGAAGATGATCTCCCCGAGGGCGGTGCCCATCGGCACCTCGACCAGACCGGTGTTGACGATCTTGCCGGCCAGGGCGAAGACCTTGGTCCCCTTGGACTTCTCGGTCCCGATGGCCGCGAACCAGTCGGCCCCCTTGAGGATGATCGGGCTGATGCAGGCCCAGGTCTCAACGTTGTTGATGACCGTCGGCCGGCCGAAGAGCCCGGCGTTGGCCGGGAAGGGCGGCCGCGGCCGGGGCTCGCCGCGCCGGCCCTCGATCGAGGTCAGCAGGGCGGTCTCCTCGCCGCAGACGAAGGCGCCGGCGCCCACCCGGATGTCGAGGTCGAAGTCAAAGCCGGAGCCGAAGATGCTCTTGCCCAGGAGCCCGTATTGGCGGGCCTGCTTGATGGCGTGGGTGAGGCGCTCGACGGCCAGCGGGTACTCGGCCCGGATGTAGACGTAGCCCTGGTTGGCGCCGATGGCGTAGCCGCCGATGGCCATGGCCTCGATGACCGAGTGCGGGTCGCCCTCCATGACGCTGCGGTCCATGAAGGCGCCTGGGTCACCCTCGTCGGCGTTGCAGACGACGTACTTCGGGCTGCCCTTGGCCTTGGCCGCGAAGTCCCACTTGGTGCCCGTCGGGAACCCGCCGCCGCCGCGGCCGCGCAGCCCGGACCGCTTGACCGTCTCGATGACCTCAGCCGCGGTCATCTTGGTCAGGACCTTGCCCAGGGCGGCGTAGGCGTCACGGGCGATGGCCTCCTCGATGTTCAGGGGGTCGATGAGGCCGCAATTCCTTAGGGCGATGCGGTTCTGCTGCTTGAAAAAGGCGATGTCCGCATAGGACGGGATGGACTCATCCGTCCCCGGGAGCTTGTAGGTCAAGTGCTCGACAAGACGGCCCTTGAGCAGGTGCTCGTTGGCTATCTCCACGGCGTCCTGCGGTTTGACCTTCTTGTAGAAGACGCCCTCGGGATAGACCACGATCACCGGGCCGAGGTCGCACGGGCCCATGCAGCCGGTCTCGACGATCCGGACTTCCTTCTCGAGCCCGAGCTTCTTAACCTCGGCCACGAGGGCGTCCTCGACGGCCTTGCAGCCCGACGAGACGCAACCGGCGCCGGCACAGACCAGGACGTGCGAGCGATAGAGTTCCATTCAGCGACCCTCCTTCATCTAGTGGCGATGGCCCATTCCCCGATGACCTGGTCGTTGATGATGTGCTGGGCGACAATCATCCTGGCTTTCTCGGCGTCGACGCGGGCGTAGGTGACCTTGGCCTGGCCGGGTTTGATCACGTCCACCAGAGGTTCTCTGTCGCAGAGGCCGATGCAGCCGGTCTGGGTGACCATCACCTCGGTGAGGTTCCGCTTACCTAGTTCAGCCAGGATGGCGGCCATGGTCTCACGGGCGCCGGCGGCGATGCCGCACGTCCCCATGCCCACCACGACCTGCGTCTTCTGGCCGGACTGCCGGACACGGGTCTCTTGCAGAGCCCGCTGCCGGATCTTCTCCAGTTCGTCCAGGGATTTCAAATGGCTCACCCCTTTTGCAAGTTCAGCAAACCTTCGGACAAGTACCCCTTAACCCAGTCGGCGACCAGCGGGTGGTCGAAGCCGACCGCCCCCAACCGCGCGCTGACCTCGTCGCTGTCGAAGGTCAGGTCCCGCGGACCGACCCGGTGCCGGTAGACCAGCCTTAATCCCGGGTGACCGGCCAGGAAGATGGCCAGGGTCTGCGGGAGGTCCCCTAGGGGGGCGCGGTCGATGTTGGAGCGCCGGAAGTCGGCGGAGACCTTGGTCCCCACCCCCGGAGCCGACTCTATTTCTACTTTGCCGCCGCACCGCCTGGCGGCCGCCGCCAGAAGAGGCAACCCCAATCCGACGTGTCTCGTCTTGCGGGTCGTATAGAACGGGTCGAGGACCCGCCGGACCGTCGCTTCATCCATCCCCCGCCCGTCGTCGCCGACGCTGATGCGGAGGATGTCGTTCTCCGGATCTTCCTCGACGCCGAGTTCGACCCGGAGGGCGCCGGCCTCGGCTGAGTTCTGGAGGAGGTCCAGGATGTGGAGGGCGAGCTCACGCATGGTCGTGGCCTTTTTCCCGGCCCCCGGAACGGGGGCTTATTGGTACCGGCTCAGGACCCCCGGGATCTTATCGGGCTTGAGCCGGGCATGGACATCGTCATTGACCATCATGACCGGTCCCAGGCCGCAGGCCCCGAGGCAACGCACGACTTCGAGGGAGAACTTGGCGTCTGGCGTGGTGTCGCCGGCCTTGACCCCAAGCTCCTTCTGGATGCGCTCGAGGACCCGCTCGGAACCCCGGACATAGCAAGCCGTGCCTTTGCAGGCGGCGATCTTGTACTTCCCTTTGGGCTTGGTGGAGAAAAGAGCATAGAAGGTGATGACCCCGTAAACCTCGCTAAGGGGCACGCTCAGCGCGTCGGCGGCCTTGATCTGCACGTCCTGCGGCAGGTAACCGAACAGCTCCTGGGCCTTGTGGAGGACGGTGATCAGGGCCTCTTTCTGCCCGTTGTACTGGTTCAGGATCTGGTCCAGCTCCTGGTACTTGGCATCGAGGCAGTCACAGGTGAGGCTCATGGTTTTCGGTGGTTCCTCCTTTCAGGCAACTTGGCGCGGCTCCGATCATCGGCGTTACGCTTCAGCGGACCACCACCTTTCGTCCGACACGTCCTTCGAGCGCGGCCAGGAACTCGGCCGGGGTCGGTCGTTCCATCTCCAACAGGGTCCTGCCGCTCTCAATCTCCTCGAGACGGTGGGCGTCCGAGGAAACCACGATCGCTCCGGGAGGGATCCAGGGGCAGTCGCGCCGGACACGGTCCACCGGCGTCCCGCGCGAGACCTCGTAGGCCGGGAAGGGGGCCTCCGGCGGGAAGGGCCCGAGGACCCCGATCAGGCCGAAGGCCCTGCGGTCGACGTGGGCCGGGTAACACAGCCCCCCGGCCGCGGTCACCCGCCGGAAGGCCTCCTCCAGTCCGACCTCGCAGGAGGCCAGGAGGAGTTTCGGGCACTCCCCCGCCGGTCTCCCGGCCTCGTCGTAGATGACCTGGCGGCCGAGCTTCTCTGGCCGGTTCGGCAGCTTGGGCAGGCGGTCATAGACGAACCCCTGGAAGTCCAGGGCCGCCTTGAGGCCGGCGAAGATGCAGACGAGATGGACCTCTTCGCGCGTCTGCAGCTCCATCCCCGGCCAGACGGTGACCCCGAGCCGCTCCCCGGCGGCCACCGCGGCCGCCGCGTTCTCGCAGCTGTTGTGGTCGGTCACGGCGATGACCTCCAGGCCTCGTTGCCGGGCCCGGCCGACCACGGCCAGGGGCGACGCGTCATCGTCGGCGCACGGTGACAGACCGGTGTGAAGGTGCAGGTCCGCTGAGTAGAGATGGGCCATGCTTCATGAAGTCTGGGACAAGAGGGCGTGGACCCGGCCGGCGACCTCGAAGCCGCTCATCGGGGTGAGCAGGATGGTCACCCCTTCGTGGCCGGCGCGGGCGATGGTCTCCTCGTCCGGCCGGTGCCCGCCGGCGATGACGACCCCGGCCACCGACGTCAGGCCGGCCACGGCGACCACGTTCTGGTGGGTCTGGATGGTCACCCAGACGTAGCCCTCCTTGGCGTTGGCCATCACGTCGCTCAGGAGGTCCGAGCAGTAACCACCGGTGACCTCCGCCGCCATCCCTTTGCCCGCCACGGCCGCCTCGAGACCGAGCCGCCGGGCGATCTCCTCAAGCCGCAAGACCGATCGCTCCTCTCCGTACCGTCCTGGCCACTAGCCGTCTTGCCCCTCGCGCCCGGCCCCGGGGCCCTTCTGCCCCATCGCCGGGGGCACTTTGCGGGCCAACTCCAGCACTTCTTGCGCCAGGACCTGGACCCGGTCGCGCAGTTTGAAGACGCAATCCGTCTCGAAGGCCACGCCGCGGACGATGTCCTCGGCCAGGGTCCGGCAGCTCGGTGAACCGCAGGAGCCGCAGTCGAGACCGGGGAGTTCGGCCACCGTCTTCTCGAGGGCCTCGACCATCGAGATGGCCCGGGCGACGTCCCGGTCGAGCTGCATCACCGGGCGCGGCTCGACTTGCTTCTTCATGGTAAAGAGCCCGCCCGCATAGAGTCGGGCCACTTCCGCGGCGTCCACCTGTAGGCCCTGCTTCTCAGAGATCTCGGAGAGGTTCTTCATCCGCACCCTGGCGACGAAGGGGTTCTCGATGGCCAGCGGGCCGCCGATGCACCCGCCGATACACGCCTGGGCCTCGAGGTAATCGACCCCGCGCAGCTTGCCCTTCTCCACTTCCTCGAGGACGCCGATGACGCTGTGGATACCGTCGACGGCCAGGAGCGAGCCCTGGCCGATGGCCACGTTCTCGCCGCCCGCTCGGCCCCAGCCGATGCCGATGCCGCCGGCCTTCGAGAGCGGACCGCGGTTGCGCCGCGAGGACCCCAGGAGCTTCAGGACTTCGCCACAGACGGCCGACATTGAGAGCACGCCGTCGACGTTCGATTCGTTGTTCCCCACCGGCTGCTTGGCCGCGGTGACTTTGGCCGCGCAAGGGGTGATGAAGAAGGCCCCGACCTTGGCCCGGTCCAGCCCGCGTTCCCTGACCGCCTTCTCCTTGGCCAGGTGGGCGGCGACCTCCATCGGCGACTCGACCGGGATGACCTGGTCGAGGAGGGCCGGGAAGCGGACTTGCATCAGGCGGACGACCGCCGGGCAGGCCGACGAGATGAGCGGACGCCGCTCGGGGTGCTCGGTCAGGTAGCGGCGGATGGCTAGGGAGACGGCCTCGGCCGCGTACGGCACCTCGTAGACATCGTCGAAACCGAGCTCCAGTAAGGCTTGGAGGAAGCTCTCCGGGGGCACGTCCGGCTTGAACTGCCCATAGAATGACGGCGCCGGGAGGGCCACCCGGTACTCGAAGTCCTCCAACCGCTGGAACGGGTCGGTGATGGCCGACTTGGCGTGATTCGGGCAAATGCGGATGCACTCGCCGCAGTCGACGCAGCGCTCCTCGAGGATGACGGCCTTGCCTTCCCGGACGCGGATGGCCTCGGTCGGGCACCGCTTGATGCAGTTCGTGCAGCCCTTGCAGGCCTCGCGGTCGAGCTTAACCGAATGAAAGTACTGAATCATCGGGAAAACCACCTACCAACCAGAGATGACCGACCTCATCCGGACCCCGCGGCCAATCGTCGAAACGATGCTCAGCTCGTCCGAGCACCTTCGGATGTTAGGTAGTCCCATGCCGGCCCCGAACCCCATCTCGCGGATCTGGTCCGGGGCGGTCGAGAAGCCCTCCTCCATGGCTTGCTCGATGTCTGCGATCCCTGGTCCTTCGTCTTCGGCGACGACCTCCACGCGGCCGGGGGCGATGGCCGTCCTCAGGGTCCCCTGCCGGGCGTGGATGACGATGTTCATCTCGACCTCATAAGTGACGATGGCGACCCGCCGGACGACCGACGGCTGAACCCCGATCTGCTGGAGCGTCTTCTTGACGCGCCCGGCCGCCTCTCCGGCGGCGCTGAAGTCCAGGCCCTTGACCGGTTGCGCCAAAAGGAGGCCGCCTCCCGCACGCGACCCGGGGGCGTCAGGCATCGGGACCACCGCCCTCGTCCCCGCGGCCCATCCGGCAGCCGGGCAGTCCGGCCGCGTAAAGCAGGCCGCAGCTCTCGTACATCAGGCGTCTTGTCAGGAAGCAGGCCAGGCCCTTCTCCACGGCCAGCTCGACGGTCTTGTCGCCGGGTCGCTTGCCGCGGACGAAGACGATCGCCGGGGCGTCGATGACCTCGGCCGTCCTCACCGCCTGGGCATTGGTCAGCCCGGTCAGGAGGATGGTCTTCGGGGCGGCGAAGGCCAGCACGTCGCTCATCAGGTCGCAGGCGAAGGCCGCGGAGACTTCGCTCTCCAGCTTGTCGGCCCCGCAGAGGACCTCGGCGGCTAGGATTCGGGCCACGGCCGAAAGCTTCACGGGATGAACTCCCCTCGGGTGGCGGACGTTCCTGGCGTGGGGCGGCGCGTCAGCGGGCCTCAGACGCTGCCGCAGTAGAAGCAGGGATCATAGGCCCGGATGATCTGCTTGAGGAAGGACGTCAGCCCCTCGTCGGAGCCCGCCGTGGCCACCCTGGCCGCCTCGCGCACCTGCGCTGCGACGAGCGGCTGGTTGTAGACGACCGGCGGGATGATGCGGACCTTGCTCACCAGTCCGGCCTCGTCGAACTCGTAGTCGTGGACGAGGGTCCCCTGGGGGGCTTCGATGGCCGCCAGGGCCCGCCGGGCCTTGGGCCTGACAGCCGGGGTCTTCTCGCTATGGATACCCCGCTTGAGCAGTGTGTCGATAAGCCAGAGGGAACGCTCCATGCTGAAGACGAGCTCGATGGACTCGGCCAGGTAGTTGTGGAAGGGGTTGGCCGAGGGAAGCTTGAGGTCGGCCCGCTTGAACAGCTCCTTGGCCCGCGGCGTGAGCCTGGACGAGAAGAGGTTGAGCCGGGCCAGCGGCCCCACCTGGACCTGGCGGCCGTCCTTCTGGATCTGCTCGTACTGGTCGAAGGGGATAGTCCGGCCGGATGACTCGCTGAAGTCGAAACCGAGGTAGCCGTAGCTCCGGCCCTTCGGCTTGACCGCCCAGAACTCCGCGTCGACCCCCGGGACCGGCCCGTAGTCGAGGCGGCTGAAGGTGAGCAATGTCTTCTCGGCGTCTCTCAGGTGGCGCTGGAGCGACCAGCGCAGCTTGAGCAGTTCCTCGGGGTCGGGAGCTCGGGTGAAGCCGCCCGGCACGGGGTTGGGCGGGTGCGGCACGCGTCCGGCGATGCCCTCTTCCATCTGGTTGCCGAGGCAGTGCAGGTTGATGCCCCGTTCGCCGTGCTCCGGGAAGCGCTCGGCCATGCTCAGAAAGCCTTCGCCCCCGAGGTAGTGGGGCAGGGCCAGCACATACAGGTGGAAGCTATGGCTGGCGATGAGTTGCCCGTGGTAGGCCAGTTCGCGCAGGAGCCGCGTCTGCCTGGACGGGCGCAGCCCGAGGCCGCGCTCGATGGCCACGACCGCCGCCAGCCGGTGGGCATAGGAGCAATTACCGCAGACCCTGGCGACGAGGCTCGGGACCTCCTCCAGGTGGCGACCGACGAGCAGGTTGGCGAACCCGCGGACCCCCTGCCGGTTTTGCAGGCTGACCCGGATGTCTCGGCCGCTGTTGATATCGACCGTCAGGGCACCGTGCCCCCGGGTCCGGTCGATCCGCTCGATCCGCAGCGTCCGGCTCATGCGCCCATCTCCCTAAGAAAGCTTCAGCCAGCCGCGGGCGAACGTCTCCAGGGACCGCCGGGCCTCCTCGCGCGGCCAACCCTTCGACTGCAGGAGGTTGACCATCGACTCACCGTTAGCATCGACCAACGGCCCGCGACACCCGCGGCAGGTCAGTCTGTAGTTGACGCACAGGGCCGAGCAACCGCCGGTGGTCACCGGGCCTAGACACAGGGCCTTCTTTTCTTTGAGCGCGCAGGTGTTCTCTTGGAGCTTGCACTCGAAACAGACACTCTTGTCCTCGACCACCGGCAGGTCACCGTGGACCAACGAGCCCAGGACCCGCCGCAGCTCGTGGCGCTCCACGGGACACCCCGGGAGGGTGAAGTCCACCTGGACGAACTCCTTGAGCGGGGATGGATCGGGGCCCGGGTGGCGGGCCATCACCCCGCCGTAGGCCGCGCAGGTGCCCATGGCTACCAGGACTTTGGCGGTCTTGCGGATGCGGGTCAGCCGGTCACGGTCCTCTTCGTGGGTCACGGCCCCTTCGACGAGCGCCGCGTCCAGTTCGGCCGGCTGGCGCTCGACATCGACGAGGTCATAGGCGGCTATCTCGAAGGACCTCCCCAGGGTGAAGAACTCGTCCTCGCAATTGAACAGGGCCATCTGGTCGCCCCCGCAGGAGGTCAGCCCGAAGACGCCGATGGTGATCTTCCGCCCGTCCCTGTGTCGCTCTTCCCTCACGTCAGTCCCCCCCGTCCGGCCGGATGGCTTCCCATCAGATCACCTCGGGCAGGTTCTGCGCGTCCCAGTACGAGAAGATCGGTCCGTCCAGGCAGGTGTGCTTGTAGCCGATACTGCAGTGGCCGCACTTGCCGATCCCGCACCGCATCTTGCGGTGCAGGGAGAACAGGATCTTATCCTTGGAGATGCCGCGCTGGAGGAGGTGGTCCCAGAGGGGCGGGAAGTGGTCGGCCTCGCCGGCCATCACCGCATAGGTGTTCTGGCCGACCACCTTCTGCGGCCGGAGTTCCGCGATGACCCGCTCGATGAGGCTCGGCGCCCCGGCCCCGGCCTGTGCCGGCGACGGGCAGACGCGGCAGGTGATGTCCTCCCGGTCGAGGAGGGACAGAAACTCGTCGTGGAGCGGCAGGTCGGGCAGCGAGTCCACAGCCATGACCAGGGTGACCTGCCCGAAGTCCTTTCGGGTGTCGAGGATATACCAGAGGAGCGGCCTGAGGGCGTTCGCGTACAGCCCCTCGGCCAAGAGGAGCACGTCGCTCTTCTGCATGGCTTCGATTGGGTACCCGTTGCCGTAGGGACCGCGGATGCCGATGACGGCGTTCTCCTTCAGCCGGTGGAGGGCGGTCGTCACCCGCCCGGCCCGGTGGATGCACAGCTCGAGGAGTCCTTGGCGGCTGGGCGGCGAGGCGATGGCGAAGGGCGCCTCCCCCACACCGATCACGCTGAGCATCAGGAACTGACCGGGCTTGAAATCGAACTCCCAGTTGAGTTGCTCGTCGTCGAAGCGTACCTGGAACAACTTGAAGCCCTGCGGCAACGGCTGGATACGGATGATACGGGCCTTTTCGGGTCTGAGCGGGTCCGCCCTGACCCCGGCGGCGGGCTCTTTCACCGGACCACCTTCTCCCTGAAGATGGCGTTGAGGACGTCGATCACGCTGATCTCGGCCGGACAGGCGACGATGCACCGCCCGCAGCCGACGCAGCTCGGCCGGCCGTACTGCTCGACGAAGGCGATCTGCTTGTGGTAGTAACGGAGCTTGATCCGAGTGGCCCTCTCCTGGCGGAAATTGCGGCCATCGGCCACTCGGGCGAAACTGTTGGTCAGGCACGAGTCCCAGGTGCGGAAGCGGGAACCGGTCCGGCCGTCCAGGTTGACCTGGTCAAAGACGTCGTAGCAGTAGCACGTCGGGCACACGGCCGAGCAGCTTCCACAGCTGAAACACTTGCTGCCGAGGTTCTCCCAGATCTGGCTGTCATAGTCCAGCTCGAAAATCTGGGGCAGGTCAATCATCTCGACGCTGTGGGAGAAGGCCGCGTGGCGGCGGTTGGTCCGCTCCTTGTACAGGTCGATGGCCGCCGGTTCGACCGGCCGGAAGAGGTCGCCGGCAGCCCTGACGATGTCGTCGCCGAAGGCCGTCCCGATGCGGACGAAGTACTGCTCCCCGAGGTCTGTCAGGAATAGGTCGAACCCCTTGTCAACGAAGTCGGTCTTGGTCGAGTGGCAGAAACACTGCTCGTCCGGCCAGCAGTCGGTGCCGACGATGGCCGTCCGCTGCCGCCGGGCGAAGTACCTGGGCTCGTCATACCTGCCCGAGAAGACCTGGTCGAGGGTGATGACGGCGTGGATGTCGCAGGGGTGAAGGCCAAACAGGATCCTCCGGCCGGGGGTAGCCTCCTCCTTCGTCCGGAACCCGCCGTCGGCGGTGAACTCGAGCAGCTCGTCCGTCGGGGGGTAAAGGATCTTCTTGGGTGGTAAGAGGGTCCTCAGACAATCGGGGGCAATCTCTGATGGCTTACGGACTGGCTGGTAGCGGTGGGCTCCCCCGGGCATGCCCACCGGGCCGCACAGGTCGCCGAAGCTCCCGAGCAGTTCCAGCAGCCTATTTCGGTCATCTTTGGCCATCAACCGCGCATTTGCGTGGCTGGACGCGAACCTGAACCCGTCCACTCAGGTCACCCCCGGTCGAGGAAACAGGAACAGCTTGTGAAACAAAGAGCAATCATTAACACAAGTTGTGCGTGTGCGCACTATTTAAACGAAAATTATAAGTGTTCCGATAACCTGTGCAAAACTTCACAATCAATGGCAACAAGAAATATTCGGCCAAGGCCGTGCATTCCCCTTCTTCTTCAAGATTTGTTTCTCGAAATAGTGGGACAAGGCTTGTATTCTGAGGCTGTTTTGCAGTCCAATTGTATCACATCCCAAGGACTTCTGCAGCCACCCTGCCGATGATTGTTTGTGGCACAATCACCGGAACCTTGAGGATTTCCCTTGTCCTCCGGCCATCCCCCGGGGTGAACCCGAGGCAATCCAGAATGACCAGGTCCGGCTGGAAGGCCCTCAGTTTGCCGGCGGCCTCGTCAATTTGGGCGGCTTCTCCGTATGGGAGAGCCGCCTCCACGGAAACTGTCCAGTGAACCGACCATCTCTCTCGGGTCGGCGGGATTTGCTCGGGAAGTGGCGTGACCACGCCCAACCGTCCGGTCGCTAGGAGCCCTTGAACCACGCTCATGACCAGGCGGTCCGGTTCCAGGAGCGGGGCCGCCGGCCGGAGTCCGGGGAAGGTGCCGGTGCAGAGGAGGACGATGAGGCCGACCCGACTTTGTTCGAGCCTCCCGATGGCCGCTTCGAGGAAGGGCAGGAGGCGTTCCCGCCCGACCGTCACCGGGCGGCCGTCGTTCATCCTGGTGACCAGCACGTATTCGCCGGGCCGCGGGGCCAGAGCGGCGACCTGACCGGCGTTGAGGCCGTCAAGGGCTCCGGACTGGACCAGCTCGACCGGCCGGCCGAGGCCGACGAGGAAGCCCGGGACGATGTCATCCCGCGGGGACTGCCCGATGGTCACCAGCCCGACTCGCTCAGCCACGGCGGCTTCCATCCTTCCGCTGTAGGTGGCCCAGGCGACCGTAGAGCTTGACCAGCCGGTCGTACTCAGTCGGATCATAGAAACCGGCCCGCCCGGCGGTGAAGGCCTTGGCCACCTCGATCACGAAACGGGCGGCCATCTCGATGTCCACCGGCTGGTTCGCGCCGGTGGCCGAACCCGGTACGATACTTTCGGAGGTTAAAGCGACCCCGACCACCGGGGCCGCGGTCACCGTGGCCGGCTGCAAGATGCTGTTGAGGTGGTAGACGCCGTTGCCGTAGGGGGTCAGGTCCTGGGTCGTCACCGGGAGGACGACCGGCGGCCGGCCGGTCACATCCTGCATCAGGCTCAGCAGGTCCTCGCTGACCCGGAGGACGTAGCCCTCCTTGACCGTCGGGGAGATGGCGAAACCGCGATGGTTGATGATCCGGTTGCCCCGCGTCGTGTCCACCGAGAGGATGGCGTCCATCTCCGGAGACACCAGGTGCTCGAGGGAGGTGCCCATGTCTGCCGGTGAGCCCATGAAGGGCACCGGGTCGTGGGGGATGGTCGGGGCATCCGGGCAGACGTGGGTGGTAACCATGACGTCGCCCTCGAGCACGTCCCCGCGTTTCCCCATGTCCAAGAGCTTGAGCGCGGCGGCAAGGGCGACAAGGGCCCCATCGGCGTCGGAGACGAGGCCGAGGCGGTCCGGGCGGGCGCCGACCCCTCCGAGCTGACCGACGACGCCGAGGGTCGGCCGGTCGCCGCCCCGGCTCCGCCCGGCCGTGCCGGGGAGGACGAAGGAGATGAAGTCGGTCTCTCCCGCCTTCGTCTCGACGCGATGAACCGCTTGCGGCCGCAGGCCGAGGGCCGTGAAGAAGTCGGCCACGGCCTGTCCATCGACCGCCGGGTCATCGAGGAGTTCCCAGACTTCAAGGACTTGTTTTAGCAAGCGATCACCCCACGATGACTTTGCCGACGGCCGTCTCCACCGCCTGTAGGAGGTCCGGGTCGAGGACCGCCGCGCCAACCTTGATCTCTTCCCGGCGGACACCCAGGACCTGCACGTCCTGGCCCGGCCTGATGTCGGCGCTGGTCAGCGGGCGCTGAGACGGGAGGGCGAAGATGGCGATGAGGTCGGGGAAGGTGCAGAGGCGCCGCCCCTGACCGTCCTCGAGGGTCACGTACTCGTTCCAGAAGTCGACCCGCAGGGCCTTGTCCGGCCGGGCCTCGTCCGGCCCGACGCCCTCGGGCTCGATGGTCAGGGAGCCGACGTCGAACCCGCCGGTGGTCCTGAGTTCGACTGAGCGTACCTGACCGCGGAAGGTCGCCTTCGCTGCGAAGAGGCCGGCCACACCGGCAAAACCCCCATCCAAGAGGGCCCGACCGACGATGATGGCCTGGCCGATGGCTCCAGGGGCCCCATGGGAGACCGCCCGGGAGACGGGTACGGGGTTGCGGGCCACGGCCACCAGCCCCCCCGCCCGCACGGCCGTTTCGCGGATAGTCGCCGAGGTCCCGGCCAGCCCGCCCCGGACGACGAGTTCAAGGTACAGGCCTGCCGCCGGGTCTCCGCCGGCCGCCGCCTGCCGGGACATATACGAGGCTTCCCGGTGAAGCCCCAGGGCCCCCATGACCGCCGTCGGATGGGCTCGCCCGTCGCAGGGGCAGTCGACCACCGGCAGGCCGGTCACGGCCGCCTGGAGCCAGCCGTTGACTGAGGCCACGGCGCCGTTCTCGTTGGCGATAAAGCCCTTGGGCGAGGGCCAGCCGTCGCCCGCGGCATCGGCCTCGAGTAGTCGGGCCGCTCGGACGTAGTCGGCCGGGACGACCCGGGCCGACGGCGCGGCCGGTGAGCCGACTAGTCCGACGGTGACCACCGGGTCGCCGGGATCGAGGTCGGTCGCGGGGACCAGCCGCGGTGAGCCGGCTTCAAGGGCTGCCCGGACCATCTCCAGCCCGGCCTCGATGCTGCCCCCGCCGCCGCCGCCGAGCACGGCCCCTCCATAGACGGCAGCCACCCCGTCGCCGAGGGTCAGGACCCTCCCCGCCGGATGTCTCGCGAACATCCGTCAGCGCCGGAGAACCTGCCCGGCCAGGGCCCCGGTGTGCCCCGTCGGGTCCACGGCCACGCCGCCGTTGACGATGACGTAGTCGACGCCCGCCGGGTACTGGTGCGGGTCGGCGAAGGTCGCCCGCTCGGCCACCGTCTCCGGGTCGAAGACGACCAGGTCGGCCGCCATCCCCGGACGGACGAGGCCGCGGTCCCACAGGCCGAAGCGCGCCGCGGGCAGCCCGGTCATCTTGCGGACGGCCTCAGGGAGGGTGAGGACCCTATCTTCGCGG
>JAJZPE010000055.1 GCA_021811325.1 Bacillota bacterium | reverse complement strand
TGATAGAAACGATGGTCTTCGGCGGCGATGAAAGCGTTCTGAAGGTTCAGGGGGATCTCATTGAGCTTGACCGGCATCCGGTTCTCGACGCCGTGGATCTGACCCACGAGCGCCCCATGATCGTCGTAGACGAGGGTCGAGACATCGGGGTTCGGACCCATGTCGGCCAGGCTCGGAAGGCCCCGCAGGCTGGCGGCGACGAAGCCGAGCCCGGACACGCCGATGAGGATGACCAGCACCAAGGCGACGAGGACGGTGGCCCGGAACAGGTTGACCCCGCGGCCGCCGGCGGTGACGAACTCGCGCAGCCGGCCGGCGCTCAACGGCTTGCCTGAACGCCTGGCCGCGTGGCCGGCGCCTTTGTTTCTTTTCGAGCGGCTTTTTCTGACCCAGGTATCCAAGAGCAAGATCCCTTCCCTCGACAGGTTCGGATGGTGTTCATGGTGCGGGTGAAGGGCGAAGAGCGGCACGTAACGTGCTCTAATTCCACGTCGGCGGGGGTTCTCCTGCCGAACGGCGTCGTGCCGGGGCGCGCCACTTCCCCGGACGGCGGCCGGTGTGGTATAATGGCGCCAAACGATGACGGAGAACAGCGGCCGGGTGAAAGCCGTCCCAGAGAGACCGTGGCCGGTGTGAACGGTCCGGCAGCCGGGTCGCGTACCCTCCCGAGTTCCGCCCGAACAGGCCGTCGACCCCGCCTGCACCACGGCGGGGCGGGCCCAGTAGGCGCGGACGTCCGCCGGACGTTAGCCCGGCAACGAGCGGACCGCCCGTCCGACCGGTCGCCATCGCGGCCGAACCCCTGCTAAGAGCGTTCGAGACGGGCGCGTCAAGTAGGGTGGTACCACGAAGGCCTTTCGTCCCTAAGACGGGATGAGAGGCCTATTTGTTCCTGGGAGGGATGGCCCATGCCGGGCAAGAGCCGGGCGATCGAGACCGAAGTCAAGCGTCAGATGGACATCATCCGCCGGGGAGCCGCCGAGATCATCACCGAGGCCGACCTGCAGGCCAAGCTGCGCGCGGCGTTGGCGGAGGGGAGGCCCCTCCGGATCAAGTACGGGGCCGATCCGACGGCGCCCGACATCCACCTGGGGCACACCGTCGTCATCCGCAAGATGCGCCAGTTCCAGGACCTCGGGCATGAGGTCTGGTTCGTCATCGGCGACTTCACCGGGCGCATCGGCGACCCCAGCGGCCGCTCGGAGACGCGCCGCCAGATGTCGGCCGAAGAGGTCCGGGCGAACGCCACGACCTACGAGACCCAGATTTTCAAGCTGCTGGACCCGGAGAAGACGCGGATCGTCTTCAACAGCGAGTGGTCCGAGAAGATGAACTTCGCCGACGTCATCCGGCTGGCCTCGAAGTATACCGTGGCCCGGATGCTGGAGCGGGACGACTTCGCCAAGCGGCTCCACGAGGGCCTCCCGGTCGGCGTCCACGAGTTGCTCTACCCGCTGGCCCAGGCCCACGACTCGGTGGCGATGAAGGCCGACCTGGAGCTCGGCGGGACCGATCAGACCTTCAACTTCGTCCTGACCCGGGACATCATGCGCGAATACGGGCTCGAACCGCAGGCCGTCCTGACCATGCCCATCCTCGAGGGGCTCGATGGCGTGCAGAAGATGTCCAAGAGCCTCAAGAACTACATCGGCGTGGCCGACCCGGCCGGCGAGATGTATGGAAAGACCATGTCCATCCCGGACAACCTCATCGCCAAGTACTTTGAGTTACTGACCGACGTGCCGGTGGCGGACGTCCGGAGGACGGCCGAGGACATGGCCGCCGGGCGCCTCAACCCGCGCGACGCCAAGATGCGGTTGGCTCGGGAACTTGTCTCCCGGTACCATGGCGCGGGCGCGGCGGCCGCCGCCGAGGAGGAGTTCGTCCGCGTCTTTCGCCAGAAGGAACTGCCCGAGGAGATGGACGAGCTGACATTGACGGCCGCCGACTTTCCGGGCCGGCAGCTGACCTTCGACGACCTGGCCAGGCGGCTCAAGGATGGCGGGCTGGTGGGCAGCGCCGGTGAGTTCCGGCGGCTGGTCGAGGGCGGCGGGGTGAAGGTCGGGGATGACCGGGTGAACGGCCGGGACTTCGCCCTCGACCTCGCCACCGTGCCCGCGGACGGGCTCGTCGTCCGTGTGGGCAAGCGGCGTTTCGTCAGGCTCCGGGTCCGCTGACCACGGGACGGGTGACGCCGGGCCAGAGCAAGCGCCGAAGCCCCCTCGCATCGCATGGGCGCCCCGCATAGGATGGAGAGCGTCGCAATCCGGTGTCGGGGGGGCTTCTCATATGCGCCTCAAGAAGAGACGGGCCCGTCGCCGGGCGGGCTTGGCCCTTTTTGGCGTTCTGGTCCTGTTCTTGGCGGCCTTTGCTCTCGTCGAGCGGGCCATCGGTCCGATCATCTATGCCCTGGTCGAGGTCGAGGCCCAACAGATAGCGGTGGAACAGATCAACCGGGCCGTGGCCGACCTCGCCGGAGACCTCCAGTACCTCGACCTCTACCACATCGAGCGGGACGCCCAGGAGCGTATCGTCCTGATGCAGCCGAATACGGCCCTCATCAACCGCCTGGCGGCCCAGGCCAACCTGCGGATCGTCGAGGCCATGCGGAAAGTCGACGGCCGTCGCGTCTACATCCCGATGGGCGCCCTCAGCGGCTCGCGCATCCTGGCCAACCTGGGTCCGCGCATCCCGGTGCGCATCTGGCTGACCGGGCGGGTCCAGGCGAACATCGGCGACAAGTTCGAATCGGCCGGGGTCAACCAGACGCGCCACGTCCTCTACCTCGACACCAAGGCCGCGATGCGGATGGCCATTCCCCTCTGGACGTCGGACATCAACGTCAGCGCCTACAACCCGATGGCTGAGGCGATCATCGCCGGCCAGGTCCCCCAGTCTTATCTGAATCTGGTCATCCCGGGGGCGAACCCGCAAAAAGGTCCTTGACGGTTGGGGACCAGCGTGCTATTATTGGGAACAATAACTGAATCGTTCACGGATAGAACTCTTATCCAGAGAGGTGGAGGGACCGGCCCTATGAAACCTCGGCAACCATCCGTAGTCCCCGGCTTCCATCAGGCCGGCGGGCGGGGAAACGGTGCCAACTCCGACAGGAGCGGCCCGCACGGGCGTTCCTGGAAGATGAGAGGGGGCAATAGCGCCGCGATTTCGCTGTGTGCTTGGACCTCTTCCATCGGAAGAGGTCCTTGTGGTTTATCTGGTGAAGAGGGGGAGTCGGAGTGTCCTACGTGAGGGGGCTCCGCTGCCGCGAGTGCGGAGCGACCTACCCGGTGAGCCCGGTCAGCATCTGTCCCGAGTGCTTCGGTCCGCTCGAGGTAGACTACAACTATGAGGCCATGCGCCAGGCGATCAGCCGTTTCTCCATTGAGTCGGGGCCGGCGACGATGTGGCGCTACCGGTCTCTCCTGCCCATCGACGGGGACCGCGTGGTCGACCTGGGGACGGGCTTCACACCCCTCATCGAGGCCCACCGGCTCGGGCAAGAGCTCGGCCTGAAGCGCCTCTACGTCAAGAATGACGCGGTCAACCCGACCTACTCGTTCAAGGACCGGGTCGTCAGTGTGGCTGTGTCCAAGGCCCTGGAGTTCGGCTTCGACACCGTGGCCTGCGCCTCCACCGGCAACCTGGCCAACTCGGTGGCCGCTCACGCCGCCCGGGCCGGCCTGAAGTGCTACATCTTTCTTCCGGACGGCTTGGAGCTGGGCAAGGTCCTCGGGACGATGATCTACGAACCCAACGTCATCACCGTCCGGGGCTCTTACGATGAGGTCAATCGGTTGGCCAGCGAGGTCGCCGACCATTACGGGTGGGCTTTCGTCAACATCAACCTGAGGACGTTCTATTCCGAGGGCTCGAAGACCCTCGCCTACGAGACCGCGGAGCAGCTCGGCTGGCGCCTGCCGGGTCAGGTCGTCTCGCCCATCGCCGGCGGCTCGGTGCTGACCAAGATCGCCAAGGGGTTCGGCGAATTGGTGCGCCTCGGGCTGGTCGAGGGGCGCGAGCCGCGCGTCTGCGGGGCGCAGGCTACCGGCTGCGCGCCGGTGGCCCGGGCCTTCAAGGCCGGGGCCGACGTGATCACGCCGGTCAGGCCGGACACCATCGCCAAGTCGCTGGCCATCGGCAGCCCGGCCGACGGCGAGTACGCCCTGGCCACGGTCAGGCGGACCGGGGGCTACATCGATGATGTCAGCGACGAGGAAATCGTCCAGGGGATGAGGCTCCTGGCCCGGACCGAGGGCGTCTTCACCGAGACGGCCGGCGGGGTGACCGTGGCCACGCTGCGCAAGCTGGTTCTCGACGGGCGGCTCGACCCGGAGGAGACGACGGTGGCCTACATCACCGGCAACGGACTGAAGACGGTCGAGGCCGTCGAGGGTTCATTGGGACAGGCCCCCGGGGCCATCGCCCCGCGGTTCGATGAGTTCGAAGAGAGGATCCGCGCCCTGGCCGTCTCCCCGGCACCGGCTTGAAGGGGCGGGAAGTCTTAGGAGGAGATACCCATGAACTGTAAGGTACGCATCCCCACGCCGCTCCGCCGGCTCACCGGCAACGCCGCCGAGCTTTCTATCGAAGCGGCGACGGTGGGCGACCTCGTCGGGGCCATCGAGGCCCGGCACCCGGGCTTCGCATCCAAGATCCTCGACGAGAAGGGCCAGATCCGGCGGTTCATCAACATCTACGTCAACCAGGAAGACGTCCGCTTCGGCGGGGGCCTGGGGACGCCGCTCAAAGACGGCGACGAGGTCTCGATCATCCCGGCCATCGCCGGAGGGGCAGGTTGACAGCCCCGCCTGGGGCCGATAGTATCTAGGCTGACAAGACTGGCGAGCCCCGGCCCCGCGCGGGCGGCTGAGAAGGGGAGAGGGACGTGGCAGGGAAGGGCGCCGTCGACGGATATGGCGGCTTGACCCCGGAGCAGATGCGCCGGTATTCCCGGCATATGCTGCTAGCGGAGATAGGACTTTCAGGTCAGAAGAAGATCGCCCGGGGCAGCGCCCTGGTGGTCGGGACGGGGGCGCTGGGGTCGCCGGCCGCCTACTACCTGGCGGCGGCCGGGGTGGGCCGGCTCGGGCTGATCGATGGCGACCGGGTCGACCTGTCGAACCTCGGCCGCCAGATCCTCCACGCGACGCCGGACATCGGCCGGCCGAAAGTCGAGTCGGCCGCGGAGAAGCTTCACCGGCTCAACCCCGGCCTAGAGGTCGCGGCCCACGAGGGGCGGCTGGACTCGTCCAACGCCCTCGACCTGTTCCGGCGGTACGACGTCATCGTCGACGCCACCGACAACTTCGCCACCCGCTATTTGATCAATGACGCCTGCGTTCTGACCGGGCGGCCGTTCGTCCACGGCAGCGTCCTCCGTTTCGACGGTCAGGCGAGCACCTTTATCCCCGGCTCGGGGCCGTGCTACCGCTGCCTATATCCCGACCCGCCGGCCCCGGGGACCGTTCCGAGCTGTCAGGAGGCGGGGGTCCTCGGCCCGGTCCCCGGGATCATCGGGACCATCCAGGCCCTCGAGGTCCTGAAACTCCTCACCGGGGCCGGCCGGACCCTGGCCGGTCGCCTGCTCCTCTTCGACGGCCTCGCCCTCCGCTTCGACGAGGTCAGACTGAGACGAGACCCCGGGTGCGCCATCTGCGGCGACCACCCGATAATCAAGGGATTGATAGATTATGACGAGTTCTGTGGCCTTGCGGCTGACCGTGGCCCAGATGCATGAGGTGATCGCCCACTGCCGGGCGGAGCGGCCCAACGAGGCCTGCGGCATCCTGGCCGGTCGCGGCGGCCGGGTGGTCCGCGTCTACGCGACGAGGAACGCCGACCTGAGCCCGCAGAGCTTCCTCATCAACTCCGAAGACCAGTTCCGGGTGATGACGGAGACGGAGCGGGACGACCTCGAGTTCACCGCCATCTACCACTCCCACCCCACCAGCGACGCCCTTCCATCCCAGCGGGATGTCCAGCTCACCACGTACCCGGAAGCCCTCCACCTGATCGTCTCCCTGAGGCGGGAGCCGGTGGTCGGCCGGGCGTACCGGATCGTCGAGGGCCACGTGACCGAGGTGCCGCTAATCGTCGAGAAGGAGGTCTCCGATGTCCGGTAACGCCGAGGTGGCCAGGCTGAAGGACGGCGGCTTCATCAAGCAGCGTCAGGACGGTTATTTCGCCGTCCGGGTCCGCGTGGTCGCCGGGAACCTCGAAGCTTCACAGCTCCCACAGCTCGCCGAGATAGCCCGCCGTTACGGCCAGGGCTACGTCAGCCTGACGGTCCGGCAGGGGATTGAGATCCCCTGGGTCCGCCGGGAGGACCTCGAGGCCTGCAAGGCCGAACTGGTCGCGGCCGGGTTGGCCGTGGCCGGGTGCGGGCCGCGCGTGCGGGCCATCGTCGGCTGCAAGGGCACGGTCTGCCCCTATGGCCTCGTCGACACGCAGGGACTGGTCAAGGACTGGGACGCCCGGTTCTTCTCCATCTCCGGCTTCCCCCACAAGTTCAAGATCGGCCTGGCCGGGTGCCCCAACTGCTGCAGCAAGCCGCAGTTCAACGACGTCGGCTTGATGGCCCGGGTCCAGCCGGGGCTGGTCGCCGAGGCCTGTAACGGCTGCGGGCTATGCGCCAAGCTCTGCGGAGAGACCGCCATCACCATGGTCGACGGCCTGCCGGTCCGCGACGAGGCGCGGTGCCTCGGGTGCGGCGACTGCCTCCGCGTCTGCCCGCGTGATGCCTGGCGGGCGGCGCGCACCGGCCTGACCCTCTTCATCGGGGGGAAGTTCGGCCGGCACCCCCGTTTCGGGCGGCGCGTGGCCGAGTTCATCCCGGCGGAGCGGGCCTTCGAGGCCATCGAGGCGCTCATGGCCTATTACCGCCAGGAGGGCCGGAAGGGGGAGCGGCTCTGGGACACCCTGGAGCGAGCCGGCCTGGAGGCCCTGCGGGAGCGCCTGGCCGCCCTGGGCGGCGTGCCGAGCCCCGGCGGAGGAGGGGAGGACCGGCCCGGCGGGCCCGAGGACAAGGCCGCCAGGGCCGATGACCAAGCCGGTGACAACGCCGGTGACGCCCGTAAGCCCGCCGACCTCCCGGCGCTCGACCTCCGGGGCGAGTTCTGCCCGTACACCTTCATCCGGACGATGATCGCCCTCGACGACGTGCCCGCCGGCGGGCGCCTGTGGGTGTTCCTCGATGACGGACAGCCCATCCGCGACGTCCCGCGAAGCCTGAAAGGGGCCGGGCACGAGGTCCTGGAGGTCACCCCCGAGGGGCCGGCCTTCCGGCTGCTGGTCAGGAAGGGCGGCGCGCCCCCGGACTGACCGGGCCGGACGGATTGCCGCCGGCCGGGGTCAGACCATGCCGGTCCATCAGCGTCACCACTGGGAGGGACCCTTTTGAACCGGACCGAAGGTACCGTGAGCGCGGCGTTACGAGCCAAGGAAGCCCATCTCCATCGGGTCCTGGCCGGCCTGAGCGGGGCGGTGGTGGCCTTCTCGGGCGGGGTCGACAGCACCCTGCTCCTTTCGGAGGCCGTCGAGGTTCTGGGCGACCGGGTCTTGGCCGTCACCGCCTCGTCCGAGACTTATTTCCCCGAGGAGATCGAGGAAGCCAGGAAGCTGGCCGCCGTCATCGGCGCCAGACTCGAGGTCATCGAGACGCAGGAGCTGGAGAACGAGGAGTTCGCGGCCAATCCGTCGAACCGTTGTTATTACTGTAAGGGCGAGCTGTTCGGGAAGTTGACGGAGATCGCCCGCCGGGCCGGCCTGGGCGTGGTCCTAGACGGCACCAACGCGGACGATGTCTCCGACCACCGTCCGGGCCGCCAGGCAGCCAGGGAGACGGGCGTGAGGAGCCCGCTCCTGGAGGCCGGCCTGGCCAAGGCGGACATCCGGGCCCTGTCCCGGGCCCGCGACCTGCCCAACTGGGACAAGCCCGCCCTGGCCTGCCTGGCCTCGCGCTTCCCGTACGGGACGAAGATCACCCGGCCCGAACTCGAACGGGTGGCCGCCGCCGAGCGGCACCTCCGCGGCCTGGGGTTCAACCAGCTCCGGGTGCGCAACCATGGGGAGATAGCCCGCATCGAGGTGCCGTCGTCCGACCTCGGGCGCCTCCTCGAGTCCAGGGAGCAGGTCGTCGCCCGGTTCAAGGAACTGGGCTTCCTATATGTGACCATGGACCTCCAGGGCTACCGCACGGGGAGCATGAACGAGGCTTTGCGGGAGGCCGACCGCCCGCGAGGGTGACCATTCCGACCCGCCAGGAGGGTGGCGCTGTGACCGCAGCATCCGTCAGACCCACCGAACGTGTCGCCAAGCTCGTCGAGTGGCTCCGAGCGAGGGTGGCCGAGGCCGGGGCCAAGGGCTGCATCTGCAACCTCTCGGGCGGCCTCGATTCGGCCGTCGTCGTGGGGCTCTGCAAGCGCGCTTTTCCCGAGGCCTGCATGGCCCTCATCCTACCGTGCCACAGCCGGCCGGCGGACCGCGAAGACGCTGAACTCGTGGCCCGGGCCTTCGACGTGCCGACGGAGACCCGCGACCTCAGCCCGGTCTTCGACCGCTTTCTCGAGACCCTCGGGCCGGCCGGCGGGCCAGAGCCGGCCCGCGGCTCGGCGGAGGCCGTCGCCAGGGCAAACATCAAGGCCAGGCTGCGGATGACTACCATCTATTACGAGGCCAACCGCCGCGGTTATCTGGTCATCGGCACGGGCAACCGCAGCGAGCTGGCCATAGGCTACTTCACCAAGTACGGTGACGGCGGGGTGGACGTCCTGCCCTTGGGGGGCCTGGTCAAGGCCGAGGTCCGGGAGATCGCCCAGGAACTGGGCGTGCCGGCCAGGGTCATCGAGAAGGCCCCGACCGCGGGCCTCTGGCCGGGGCAGACGGACGAGGGTGAGATCGGCCTGACCTATGCCGAACTTGACCGCTTCCTCCTGACCGGGGAGGCCCCACCCGACGTGGCCGCCAAGATCCGGGGCCGGATGGCCCGCAGCGAACACAAGCGGAGGCTTCCGCCCATCGCCGACGTCTAGGGGGTCCGGTCGGCCGTCCGCACGAATGGCTCTCCGGGGGCCGTTTTGCCACCGCCTCGGGTGTTGTGCTAGAATGGGATGGGTAGTTACGTCAAATTCCGCCAGCCCATAGGGGGAGAAGGCATTGTCCGGCCATTCCAAGTGGGCGACCACCAAGCGCCAGAAGGCCAAGGTGGACGCTCAACGCGGCAAGGTCTTCAGCAAGGTGGCCAGGGAGCTGATGGTCGCCGCCCGGGAGGGTGGCCCCAACCCGGACACCAACTTCCGCTTGAAGATAGTCATCGACAAAGCCAAGGCGGCCAACATGCCGGCCGAAAACATCAAGCGGGCCATCGAGCGGGCCACCGGCAGCGGCGAGTCCGAGCGCTACGAAGAGGTCGTCTACGAGGGTTATGGACCGGCCGGCGTGGCCGTCCTGCTGGAAGTGATGACCGACAACCGCAACCGGACGGCCGCCGAGATTCGCCACATCTTCGATCGCAACGGCGGCAGCCTGGGGGCTTCGGGCTGCGTCGCCTGGATGTTCAAGAAGCGGGGTCAGATCCTGGTCAACGTCGAGGACGTCAAGGTGTCTGAAGACGACCTGATGATGCTCGGCCTCGACGCCGGGGCCGAGGACTTCCAGCGTGAAGAGGACCAGTACGTCATCCTGACGGCCCCCGAGGACCTCGAGAAGGTCCGCGGCAACCTGATCAAGCAGGGGGTCAAAGTGTCCGACGCCGAGCTGACGATGATCCCGACGACGACCACCGAAGTCGCCGGCGGTAAGGCCGAGCAGGCCATGCGGCTTCTGGAACTCCTCGAGGAACACGATGACGTCCAGGAGGTCTACGCCAACCTGGACGTGAAGTGACGCACCGCGAAGTGACCGGTGGTGGGCCGGGGCCAGGGGAGCCCCGGCCTTTTCGCGGTGCGGCGGCATGCATAACTCCCCCCGGCTCTGGCAATCATAGCCAGGAGAGGGTCTGCTTGGGCCCGCTCAAGGGGGGAGCACAAGATGAAGCGTGGGCCCTGGAGGCTCCTTGTGGGCGTCTTTCTGGCGTCCCTCGTCCTGGGCGTGGCGCTCGCCTTCGTCACCGGCCTGCCGGACGTGAACCGGTTCTTGCCCAAGTGGTTGGGGGGAGCGCCCGGGGACAACACCCCGGCCGGGCCGTCCGAGCGCGTCCTCGTCGACGCCCGCTGGACGGTCGTCTACACGACCACCTACCGGGGTTGCGGGGACACGGTCGTCGAGACCGCCTCACCGCCGGCCGAGATGCACGGCCTGGGCCTCGACGGACTGCGGCAGCTCTATCCGGACTGGACCGTGTCCGTCTTCGAGAAGGGGCGGGTGCAACTGACGCGCTCCGTCGACGGCCTCTGCCCGGAGATGGACCGTTACCGTTTCCTCCGGCTGGAGAACGACCGGATCAACGTCTACCTCGGCCGTCCGCCCAAACTGATGTATAAGGAGTTCTTCACCATCGACCCGACGGCCCTCAGGGCGACCGACCGCGACCGCCTCGCTGCGGGCGTCGTCGTCGAGGGCGATGAGGGCGTGGCTGAGCTCCTCGAAGGCTTGGGCGAATGACCTCCACGCGCTGATGAACCCGCCCGCGCGAACACCACCGACGGAGACGGCCGCCGCAAATCCTTGCGGCGGCTATGTTTTACCAGATGATGTGGACCCGCCCAGAAAAGGAAAAGCCCGGCCGGGCGTGGAACTTAGCTGAGTGCGTGGGCGGGGCCGGGAAACAAGGCCTTCGTCCGGCTCGCGCGGGGAGGGAGGAACGGGCGTGATCGTCTTGGGCATCGACCCCGGCATGTCCCTGATGGGGTTCGGCGTGGTCGAGGAGAGCGGGCAGCGCCTCCGCGCCCTGCAGTATGGTTGCCTGCGGACCGCGGCCGGGCGGCCCCGCGGCGAGCGCCTGGCGTCTCTCTTCGACGGCGTGACCGACCTCATCGCCAGGCACCGCCCCGAGCGGTTGGCTCTCGAGGAACTCTTCTTCAACCGCAACGTGACCACGGCCCTGTCCGTCGGCGAGGCCCGCGGGGTCGTCCTCTTGGCCGCCCAGAAGGCCGGCCTGCCGGTCACCGAACTCAACCCGATGCTGGTCAAGCAGGCCGTCGTGGGCTACGGGCGGGCCGAGAAGCAACAGGTCCAGAACATGGTCCGGGTCATCCTGGGCCTGGCTGAGCCGCCACGGCCGGATGACGCCGCCGACGCGCTGGCCGTGGCCATCTGCGCCCTCCACCGCGACAAGCTGGCGGGCGCCGGCGAGGCCGGGGCCGCGGCCGCACGAGCCGCAGTCCGGCCGGGGAGGAAAAGCCGTTGATCTCACTCTTGCGTGGCATCCTGGCCCACGTCGGACCCGACTGGGTCCTTGTCGAGACGGGGGGAGTCGGCTTCCGGATCCTTGTCCCGGGCCCGACGCGTTCGCGGCTGCCCGGTCCGGGCGGGCCGGTGACCCTCCACACCCACCTGCACGTCCGCGAGGACGCTCTCGTCCTGTTCGGCTTCGCCACCCGCGAGGAACTCGAGACCTTCGAGCTGCTCCTGACGGTGACCGGGGTCGGCCCAAAGGTGGCCATGGGGGCGCTGTCCGGCATCTCGCCGGACGACCTCCTGCGGGCCGTGGCCTTTCAGGACGAGGAGGTCCTTAAGAGCCTCCCCGGGGTGGGGAAGAAGACCGCCCAGCGGATCATCCTCGAACTCAAGGACAAGGTCGGCGCCCAGCTCGGCAAGGGCAGGGTGGCGGAGGTCGCGGCGGCTGTCGGCTCCGACCCGCGGGCCGAGGCCGCGGAAGCCCTCGTGGCCCTGGGCTACGGGCGGCTCGAGGCCGGCCAGGCGGTGGAGCGGGCGGCCCGAGACGGGTCCGCCGCCGCCGAGGAACTCGTCAGGCGGGCGTTGCGCGTCATGGCCCGCGGTAAGGAGGCCTGACCGTGGAAGACGAGGAACAGCGCGTCATCTCACCGCGTCCGCGCCCTGAGGACGGCGGGCTGGCTTTGACCCTACGGCCCCGGACGATGGGCGAGTTCCCCGGCCAGGAAGAGGTCAAGGAGCGCCTGGGCATCTTCATCCAGGCCGCCCGTGACCGCGGCGAGTCCCTCGACCACGTTCTCCTCTATGGCCCACCGGGTCTGGGCAAGACGACCCTGGCCCACGTCATCGCCAACGAGCTTAACGTGGGCATCCGGATAACCTCGGGCCCGGCCATCGAGCGGCCGGGGGACCTGGCGGCCATCCTGACCAACCTGGCCGACCGGGACGTCCTCTTCATCGATGAGATCCACCGCCTCAACCGGACGGTTGAGGAAGTGCTCTATCCGGCGATGGAGGACTATGCCCTGGACATCATCATCGGCAAGGGCCCCAGCGCGCGCACGCTGCGCCTGGACCTGCCGCGCTTCACCCTGGTCGGGGCGACGACCCGGGCCGGGATGCTCACCGCCCCCATGCGCGACCGGTTTGGGGTCATCAGCCGGCTGGAATACTATGCTGTCGAGGAGCTCGAGCACATCGTCCGCCGTTCGGCGGCCATCCTCGGGATCCAGATCGACGATGCCGGGGCCCACGAGATCGCCCGGCGGTCGCGGGGCACGCCGCGGATCGCCAACCGCGTTCTGAAGCGCGTCCGTGACTATGCCCAGGTCCGCGGGAACGGGGTCATCGACCGGCAGACCGCCGGCGAGGGCCTCGACCTCCTCGGCGTGGACGCCCTCGGCCTCGACAAGACGGACCGCGGCCTCCTCGAGGCGATCGTCGGCAAGTTCGACGGCGGACCGGTCGGGGTCGAGTCCCTGGCGGCGGGATTAAGCGAAGAAGTGGAAACCATCGAAGACTTCTATGAGCCCTATTTGATTCAAATCGGGTTCCTCCAGCGGACCCCGCGGGGCCGGGTCGTCACCCGCACGGGCTACCAATACCTGGGGGTGGAGCCGCCCGCCAACGGCCAGCGCGGGCGGGGCGAGCCGACCGAGGGCGAACGGGACAAGCCCGGCCCCCAGAGCCGGCTGTTCTGACGGGGAGGGGACCCCTTGGCGGTTCTGCTGCACATCTGTTGCGGGCCCTGCGCCACATACCCGCACAAGGTCCTGCGGGAAGAGGGGCTCGAGGTCGCCGGGTTCTTCCTGAACCCCAACATCCACCCGTACTCGGAGTACCAGCGCCGCCTGGCGACCCTGTGGCAGTATGCCGGCCAGAGCGGCCTCCATCTTCTGCCGCCGGGGGACTACGACCTGGCCGGCTACCTGCGGGCGGTCCTCGAGGACCCGACCCGGCCGAACCGCTGCCGTGCCTGCTACCGTTTTCGGCTGGAGCGGGCGGCGGCCGAGGCGGCCGCCAAGCGCTACCCTGCCTTCACCACGACCCTGTTGGTCAGCCCGCACCAGGACCATGTGGCCGTCCGGGAAGAGGGGGAGCGGGCTGCGGCCAGGTACGGGGTGGAATTCCTCTACCGTGACTTACGCCCCGGCTGGCGGGAGGGCCGGACCCTGGCCCGGCGACAGGGGCTTTACGGGCAGAATTACTGTGGTTGCGTCTTCAGCGAAAAGGAGCGCTGCCTGGGCGAATAGCCGGTGGCGCGGAGCGGTGGGGAGGGTCACGGATGGGTCCCGGCGGCCTGGATTGGTTCGGCAGGGTCCTCGTGGGGCTCGGGCTGGGCCTGGCTGTCCTCGGCGGGCTCCTGCTCCTCGGGAGCCACCTGGGACTGGGGAGATTGCCCGGGGACATCCTCTACCGCCGGGGGAACCTGACCGTCCATTTCCCAGTCGTCTCGATGCTGGTCATCTCGGTGGTCCTGACCGTCCTACTGAACCTGCTGCTCAGGCGACGCTAGGGCTCGGCCGGCCCGCCCTGCCCCCAGAAAAGCGGGCTGGGCTGCGAAATCCTGTACCGTGAATGGGGTGGAAGTGTGGGTTTTCTTTTCGACAAGAAAGAGAAACCCATCAGACCTCAGGCCAATCCAGAGCACCTGGTCAACAAGGCTAAGCTCGGAGACCAACAGGCCCGTGAGGACCTGATCCGTGGCTTCACCCCGTTTGCCATGCGGGTTGCCGCAGGCGTTTGCGGCCGCTACATCCGGCTCGGCGCCGACGACGAGGCGAGCATCGCCCTACTCGCCCTGAATGAGGCCGTCGACGCTTTTGACGGGACGCGGGGCCTGTCTTTCCTGGCCTTCTCCGAGACGGTGATCAAGCGCCGCCTGGTCGACTACTACCGCAAGGAGTCGGGGCGGCGGGAGATTCCCCTGACCAGCCTGGAGGAAGAGGATGAAGAGGGCAACATCCTCAATCCGGTTGAGCGGGACCAGGCCGTACGGGCCCACGCCATCAACCAAGAGGCCGAGGAGCGCCGGGAAGAAGTGCTGCGCTATGGGGAGATTCTGGAGGAGTTTGGCGTCTCCCTGAGCGATTTGGCCGAGGTATGCCCGCGCCACGAGGACGCCCGCCAGAACGCGCGGGACGTCGCCCGGGTGGTCGCCGGCAACCCCGGGTACCTGGACTACCTGAGGCAACGGCGGGAATTACCCCTGAAGAGCCTGGCCGAGGAGGTCAGGGTCAGCCGCAAGACCCTTGAGCGCCAGCGCAAGTACATCATCGCCCTGACTTTGATCCTCACCGAGGATCTGCCTTACCTGAAGGAGTACATACGGTGGTAAGTCCTTCGCGCGACAGCTCAATCGGGCCTGAGAGCCCCGTGAAGAAAGAGGCGAGTCGATTGACCGCCGAGAGAGGGGTCATCCTGGAGATGGCCGGTGACCGGGCCGTGCTGCTGACGCCGGGCGGGAGGTTCGTCCGCGTGCCGGTCCAGGTCTCGTCTTGGTCCATCGGGCAGGAGGTCACCTTCACGGAGGCCGACGCGAACGCGTCGGCGGCCGCGCGGTCCGCGGAGGCGCGGGCTCGGGTCGGCACCTCGTGGTCGCCGCGGCGGGCGGCTTTCGCCTGGACCCGCCTGCGGGTGGCGGCCGTCGCCGCCGTGCTGGCCCTGGTCCTGGAGATC
>JAJZPE010000236.1 GCA_021811325.1 Bacillota bacterium | reverse complement strand
AAGGATCTGCGGGTGGAGATGACCATCGTCGGCGGCCGGATGGCCTTCCGCCGCGACTAGGCGGTTGTCCCACTTGTGATGGCCGCCCCCCCGGGACCGCGGCCTCCCGGGCCAAGGTCCGTGTGGAGAACGGTGATCCTGCCCAGAGCTGGAGATTACCCGCCGGCGTAGAATGCTAGTGGGGTCATCCAGCACTGGGGGGGGCGATGTTGAGCCACATCCGAAGGGCAAAACCATGGCGGCCTTCCGTGGAGCCGCCCGGGCCTGAACCCCGGGCGACCTTGCGGAAGGTCGCGTCCATTCTGCGCCTCGACGTCCTGCCGGCGGTCTGCGGGCGGGCGGAGGTCTTCGTGGCCACCCTGTCGCTGTTGCCCCTGACCGTCGACGAGATGGGGATTTCGTCGTGGACCGCCATCGGCATGGTTCTCAAGGTGACCGACGGTCACGATGCTCATGCCCGCCGCCACCTGGGAACAGCTCTCCGGCTCCTGGCCGGGACCGGCCGCCTTTCGGCCGAACTCGAGCCGCTCCTCAGGCGGCGGAGGCTGGTCCGGGCCGCCTTGGCGGCGCGCCTGCGGGCCTGCCGGGACAGGCCGGCGACGATGAGCCGCCTTTCCCGCGCCGACTGGGAGTTCTCGTGGGCCATCTACCTGCGGCCGATGCTGGCCCTGGAACTCCAGTTGGCCAAGGTCCTTGACGGCTTCGTCGAGGTCAACTCGCCGGAGGAAGGGGTTCGTCCAGTCTGACCACCCCTGCCTTGATGGCGTAAACCGCGGCTTGCGTCCGGTGCTTCAGCTTGAGCTTGCGCAAGAGGTTGGAGATGTGGTTGCGGACTGTCTTCTCGCTGATGAAGAGGCGGTCCGCAATCTCCTGGTTGGTCAGCCCGCGGGCCACCAGGACCAGGACCTCGCGCTCGCGCGGCGTCAACTGCGTCGCGGCCGTATCGCCATGACGTCCGGCCGGCGTCCGTTCGGCCAGGCGGGTGATCTCCTGAACGAGCTTGGTGGCGATCTTGGGGTGCAGGATGGACTTGCCGGTCGAGCCGACCTGGATCGCTCGGATGAGCTCCGAGCTGCCGACGTCCTTCAGGATGTACCCGATGGCCCCGGCCTTCAGCGTCTCCAGGATGTACTCCCGGTTGTTCTGCATCGTCAGGACGATGACCTCGACGGCCGGGAGGTCCCGCTTCATGTGCTTGATGGCCTCGACGGCGGTGATCCCGGCCAGGTTGACGTCCATGACCACGATGTCCGGGGCCAGAGCCCGGCACTGCTCGACACAATCGTCGTTGGTGGCGGCTTCCCCGACGATGTCGATGCTCTCGTCCTGCTCGAAGAGCTTCCTCATGCCTTGCTTCAGCAGCGGGTTCTTATCGGCGACGAGGACCCTGATTTTTTCCAAAGCGGCTTCACCTGCCGGTTGGACATGGCCCCTTGGCCCCGAACGACCCCCGGGGTTTCCCCTTATACTATGAAGGCCGCCCCACCTTTGCGAAAGGCGAGGTTGTCCACCCGGGAAAGCAGGATTTAGCACCAACTCGCCGAACTACTCCTAACAGTCTGTAAATGCTGTGGCCACAATCCTGGGACATCCATCTGGAGGCCGCCGCCGATGCTCGTCAAAGATCCTTAGCCGGTCAACCTGAATCGGCATGCCTTTTGCAAAAGGTCTGAAAGATGCCGAAAGTTGGACGAGGAGGGGTTGTCTTGGAGGAGCGTTTCTGGCACCAGCACTACCCGGAGAAGGTCAGGTGGAGCCTGGACTATCCGGACGTCCCGCTCTACAGCCTCGTCGAGGCCGCCGCCAAGGAGCACCCAGCCACCACCGCACTGATCTTCTTCAACCGTCATTTCAGCTACTCCTGGCTGGGAGAACAAGTGGCTCGGCTGGCCACGGCGCTGGCGACGATGGGGGTCAAGCCGGGCGACCGGGTGGCCATCATGCTGCCCAACTGCCCGCAGTACGTCATCTCGTACTTCGGCGTGCTGAGGGCGGGGGGCGTGGTCGTTCAGACCAACCCGCTGTATGTCGAACGTGAGCTGGAGTTCCAGTTGAACGACTCCGGGGCGGAGACCATCATCGCCCTGGACCAGCTGTGGCCGCGGATCGACCGGGTCAGGAAGGGGACCCCGCTGAAGCGGGTCATCCTCACCGGCCTGGCCGACTACATGCCGTTCCCGTTCAGTCTCCTCTACCCGGTCAAGGCGAAGCGCGAACGGCATTTCCTCGGGCTACCGCCCGGAGGCGCGGCCATCGCCTTCATGGGGGTCCTGGCCAGCCACGGGGCGGCACCGCCCGACTTCAAGATCAACCCCGCGGAGGACGTCGCCGTCCTGCAGTACACCGGTGGGACCACGGGCATCTCCAAAGGAGCCATGCTGACCCACCGTAACCTGATGGCCAACGCCACCCAGTGTAAGGAGTGGATCGCCGAGGCCAAGCCGGGCGAGGAGGTCATCCTGGCGGCCCTGCCGCTGTTCCATTCCTACGGGATGACGACCTGCATGAATTTCGGCATCTTGATGCACTCGCCAATCGTCCTCCTGCCGCGGTTCAACGCCATCGACACGATGAAGGCCATCCAGAAGCACAAGGTGACCTTCTTTCCCGGGGCACCGACGATGTACGTGGCCCTCAACAACCACCCGGAGGTCAAGAAATACCACCTCAACTCGGTCAAGGCCTGCATCAGCGGGTCGGCGGCGCTCCCCGTCGAGGTCCAGCAGAAGTTC